>JAWBZG010000035.1:0-13649 GCA_038866525.1 Bathyarchaeia archaeon | reverse complement strand
GAGATCCCGCGGAGCGATAAAGAGATTTTGCGGGAGCTTGGGAAGAAGGTTTTTGAGATAGCTACCTCTAAGGTTAACGAGGAGTACATTGAGCTGCAGGAGAGCATAAATAGGCTGGAGATGGTGAAGCCAATAATATACGTTTACGAGATTCCCTGGCATGAGATAAACGTTTATGGTGAGCTGGACCTTAAAACAAAGCACCCTCTGTGCCGCAGGTATGAAGAGAGATTGCGGCGCATAATATATAAGTGGAAGTACGGCCTCGGCGCTCCAATCGACGACCCAAGGTTCACTTACCCAGGCTTAGAGCCAGTAATTGTGCAGCCAGTCCAGGATTATGTTAGCGATTCAGGCTACGGCATACGGGTAAAGGAGGACATATTGAGGAAAGATGAAAGGAATCAAGTGGCATCTCACCGCTTCCACATCCAGATTAAAAGTGAGGAAGATGTTGAGAAGATTAAGATGCCTAAAATTACGTTTGATCCTGAGCGCGCTGATAGGGATTTTCAGGCGCTCTGCGATATTTTTGACGGGATAATGCCCGTGGAGAGGCGCGGTGTATTATCATTCTGGTTTGCGCCTTGGGATGAACTTGTGCAGTGGACGGGTGTGAAGGAGATCCTCATAGATATGTTTCGTAGGCCGAACTACGTACATAAACTCGTAGATAGGATGATTGCAGCGTGGCTGCATAGGTTAGAGCAATATATGAAGCTCGGACTGTTGAGGGAAGACCCAATGAGGCTTTGGGGAGTGGGTGCAGCGCAAGTCTTCGCGGCGGCCTCTCCAGCTATGCACGAAGAGTTCGCTTTAAAGCATGAGAGATTATGGTATGAGAGGTGGGGGTACAATTACTATGGCTGCTGTGAACCCCTGCACCATAAGGTTGACATCCTGAGAAGAAATATCCCAAGATTGAGGAAGATTTCAATAAGCCCGTTCGCAGACTTTAATCAAGCTGCCAAAAACATCCGTGATGAGTTCATAATAGCTTGGAAGCCGAACCCCGCTGTTCTCGCAGCCTCAGTCTGGGACCCTGAGAGCGTGAGAAGAGATATTGAGGAGAAATTGAGGGTAGCGAAGGAATACAACTGTATAATTGAGATACACATGAAAGATATAAGCACCGTTAATTACCAGCCGCAGCGCCTGTGGGAATGGGCTAAAATAGCCTCTGAAGCCGCAGAAAAATACGCGTAGTGTTTAAGATCATCGTATCGTAAATATGCTAAACATTTGCTCAGATAAATGAACATTAATAAGTTGGGCGCCATCATTTTTCCATAATGTCTTGAAATATGAGGTGTCTAAATAAAAATGACCTTAAACGGCGCCGTTAAAAACGCGAGGTGTCAACCATTTCTTTTCTTTGTGATTGAACACCTTGAGCCTGAGGTTGGGAAGTGGCTTTACTTTGAGTATATGAACGCGTCCAGAATTGTGGGCAAGGATAGGTTGATCTTCACAAACGTTAAGAACATGAAGGATGCTGAAACCCTATCCGGATTAGGAACGGTTAGACATGAAAGCTTTATTGAAATCTTTAGCCCGGAAAAGATCGTGATTCTCGACCCCAGAGCCCCGGAGAGACTTAAACCTGAAGACTTTGCGGGTAAGGAGGCCGTCATAATCGGCGGGATTCTAGGTGACCATCCGCCTAGAGGGAGAACGAGAAAACTGGTGACCGACAAGGCTCCTAGCTCCCTATCTAGAAATATTGGTAGAGGGCAGTTCTCTATTGATGGGGCGGTTTATGTGGCTAAGCTGGTTAGTGAGGGCATTGGGTTAGAGAGTATACCGGTTAAAAGAGGTTTACGCATAAGGATTAACGATAAATTTGAGATATATTTGCCCTACATGTATCCTTTGCGGGATGGAAAACCAATCATAAGCGATGAACTGGTAAACTATTTGATTTCAGATGAAATAATTCGCGACGAGGAGAAAATTTTGAGAAAGTAGGCTAATCAAAGTCTAGATTTTAAACTGCACTCCTCCGGAATCAAGAACTATGGTTTTCAGGGGCTTAAAGGTTGATTTTATAGTGAAAACTTTTAGACCCTTAAGCAAAGCCCTTTCCAGCAGCGCTGCGAACTCTGGATCCACTTCAAAATTCGGTTTAACCACCAGCGCATCAGGTCTCTGGACTGAGAATATTAGCCCTGATTTAAATCCACGCTCTAGGAGCATAATTAGCTCCGCTATGTGCTGTCTCCCTCTATACGTTGGGGCGTCTGGGAATAGCGCGACAGAATCTATAGCGTGGGTCACGCATTTAACCTCGATATAAAACCTTTCTGAGCCTTTCTCAACTGCGAAATCTAACCTAACCCTTGAACGCTTATTCGACTTAAAATTCTTTTTGACCACTCTATAGCCAGCTAAATCATGAATCAAACCAGCTTTAATCGCTGTCTCAGCGAGAAAGTTTGAGAATTGGGCATCCACGATAATCGGCATAGTGCCGCACTGGATCGCAAACATGCTATAGATGCTTTTTACACCAGCCCTAGCCTTCCGCCTCCTAAAGTACGCTGTTTCTCCAGCACATAGCACTTTTGTAAGCCTACCGGAGTTAGGTAAGTGCGCATAGACTTCCTCGCAATTAACCTTAGCTAAAACCATGAACCTGTTCAATCTCCTCAAAAACTTCCCTGTTATTAGATCGAAGTCAAGGGGCACGAGCAGCTCATCCATACTTAACACGTCTTGTAACATTATATTGGAAGCACCGCCTTATGCTTTAGAGCGGAAGGTTAATAAACTTTAATTAGCTTTTTTGTTCAGTCTAAACATCATGTTTGATGCATGCTTAATGCTGAAATAATGTTAGAGGGCTCTTCAATGAAAATTTTGGAGAAAGATTTTAAGCATGGAAAGGTTACAGTTGTTCCGGAGTTCCTCGAGGATTTTTGGACGCTTTATACTGTTATTCAGAAAGGCGATATTGCATACGCTAGAACCACCCGCGAGGTCCGCTTGGGTGAAAGATACGAGAGGTCTGAGAAGGGTAAACGAATATCGGTTTTTCTGGGCCTCAGGGTTGAAAACGTCTATTGGGATAAGAGCCTAAACCGCCTTAGGGTTCACGGTATAGTTTGCGATGCTCCTGAAGATATTGGGGCTATGGGTGCGCACCACACTTTTAATATAACTCTGAATACGCCGCTCACGATAGTTAAAAAGAGGTGGTTGGACTATCATATCAGGCAGATTGAGCGGGCGGCTTCGGGCAGAGCTGCGCCGATAATAATAGTGTCTATCGATGATGAGGGATACTGCGTAGCTACTTTAAGCGGGGTTGGCTTAGACATAGTTGCTGAGGAGCGCATTAGCCTGCCTGGAAAGCATATGGCTGATGAGAGACGTAGGGTTCTTGTCGAAATGTTTAAGTCCGCTGCGAGGGTTATGGAGGATTTGGTTAAATCGTTGAATGGCTCAATAATCGTAGTTGGGGTTGGACTCGTTAAAGATATGTTCATTGAATTTTTAAGGGAAAGCCAGTTAGATGTTTACGATAAAATCGTTGATGTTAAGAGCGTAAATAGCGCTGGGAGATCTGGAATTTACGAGGCTTTGCGCTCCGGCATACTGTCTAAGGCGCTCCAACACATGAGGGTGATTGAGGAGTCCTCCGCGGTTGAGGAGATTTTAAAGCGTTTAGGGATGGGGAGAGGGGATGTTACCTATGGTTTGAGCGGAGTTGAGCGCGCGGCTTCTCTCGGCGCGGTTGAAGAATTATTGGTGACAGATGAGTTAATTAGGGCTTCATCGGATGAAGTAATGCTCCTCCTAGAAGGGCTTATACGAAGCGTTGAAGATAAGGGGGGAAGGGTAAGAATCATAAGCGTTGAGCACGAGGCGGGCGCGAAACTAAAGTCTCTTGGAGGGATAGCTGCCCTACTACGCTTCCCATTAGGCTGACATGCCTCCTCTATCCACCAAGTTTTTTAAAGATTTCCTTCTCAGCGAATGAAACTAGGCTATTTAGTTTGTCTTCATCCCTCGCTTCAGCATTCATCCTTATGAGCGGCTGGGTATTAGATGGTCTTATGAGGAACCAGCCATCCTCAGTGATAACTTTAACTCCATCGATAGTTATCGTTGCGTATCCGAGAGATTTAAACTCCTCCGCGAGCTCCTCAACAACCTTAAATTTCACTTCATCCGGACACCTGTAGCTTCTCACCGGTATCTGCGGATACTTAGGCATGGAGTCAATCATCTCGGAGAGTTTTCTTCCGTCTTTCGATATGATCTCAGCCACCTTTAGGCTCGCATATATAGCGTCGTCGAAACCATATATGTCTCTAAAGTAAAAGTGACCGCTGGTCTCGCCGCCCACCACAGCGTTCTCGCTCATCATCTTATCATAGATATATGTGTGCCCAACCCGGCTTAAAACCGGTTTTCCACCGAGAGACCTTACGGTTTCCTCGACGATCATGGAGCAGCTAACCTCATATACGACGGCTGCGCCCTTATATCTGCTTAAATAATATTTGGCTAGCAGCGATAAGATTACGCTGCTCGGGACCAGCCTACCCTTATCGTCCATGAAAATGACTCTATCCCCGTCGCCATCAAAGCCTACTCCGAAGTCAGCCCTATAATCACGCACAAGCCTACTGAGCTCCTCTAATGTCTGCTCGTTGGGCTCCGGGGGATGTTTTGAGAATGATCCATCAGGTTCACCATATATCACGTAGGTTTCTAAACCAACCCTTCTGAAAACCCTCGGTATCAGCATGGTGCATGATCCGCCGCCGGGGTCAGCCACCACCTTTAAACCTCTGCTTAAATCCACTCTTTCCGAAACATATTCCTCATAGTCTCTAATGGCTTCAGCGTTGATTTTGACCGCTCCCGCCCTTGCCTCCCTGAAAACCCCCTTAAGCACATTTTCCTTAAACTCTTCCATCCCACTACCCATGCATAGGAAACCTCTGCCAAGCAGGATTTTAAAGCCGTTCCATTCAGGGGGGTTGTGCGAGGCTGAAACCATAACCCCGCCGTCCGCGCGATAATACCTTGTAGCGAAATAGAGTAGCGGCGTCGTCACAACTCCTATATCTTCAGCATTTAATCCGCCGGCAATCATGCCGCTTATAAGGGCATCGCGAAGGGGTTTACTGCTCAGCCTTACATCCCTGCCAACAATGAAGGTTTTCCCCTCATTGCCAGCGTAGTCCGCTAAAGCCCTTCCTATAACATAGGCTACGCTCTCGTTGAGGTCTAAGCCGTAAATGCCGCGTATATCGTAAGCCCTGAAAATACTTTCAGGTATAGCTGAAACCATGATACAGATCCCGGCGCTCAAACGTCCAGAAGATATTAAAGCGATCAGATTATTTAATTTATCGAAAAACGCGATTCAGCGTAAGAATCGGTGCGATGTTAGAAGGGGAAATAATGCGGTGAGGGTTTTGAGGGCGGTTGAGGAGATAGTGGCGTTCGGGCATCCGCTCATAAAGGCTACTCATAGATCCACGTTTGAAGTGACGAAGGAGAGCTTCCTCACTGAGAAGGGCGACTGCATAATCGCCGTTAGAGCTAATAAGGCTGCAAGAGATTTAAATGAGGATTTTAAGGAGGCTGCGAGGAAAGCTGACGCCACTATAACGATCGTTATTGATGCGAATAGCGAAAGGGAAATCGTTAAGGCTTACGGAAGCCCATACCTGAGCTTTACGGATTCAACAGACATTGTTATTAGGAGAAGCAGCTACGTCTGCGGCAGAACTGTGGCGATTAGGGCGGATAAGGCTGCATGCAACCTCTCAAGAAGCCTCGTAAATAAGCTTAGGGAGCATGGAAGACGAGTGAGAATAACGTTGATAGTTGAGAGCTAAAGATATGGTTCATTTAAGTATCTTTTCCAGGTCGCTTGGCTTATAGCACCTTATTCCATAAGATAGGGCTCTCTTCTTGGCTTTCTCAGATACGTCGTTCGAGACGAGTATTGGGACAACAGTTACGCCCAGCTTCTCTTCGAGCAGATGCTTAATATACTCATCAAAGTCCTTCTTGGTCTGCGAGATAGCCCTTGGTCCAGCTGGACTTGACAAATCTTTAACTTGAACGACTAGGACTAAACCTCCTCTATGAAGGATGAGATCCTGAATACGGCTTCCATGCCTCCTCCTAAGCTCAACATCCCAGCCGTGGGATTTAGCCACCTCAGCAACATACTCTTCGAGACCCAAGATTAAACCTCCAGCCCTTACACACCGGCTCAATTTTATTCTTTGTTTAAGCATGAGCCTTAAAAAGCTTGTTTTAAGATGGTGCCTCAGATACCCCAGGGCCCCTCATTAAATCGGGTACTGCAGCCATCCTCATCGGCGGAATAATTAGAGATGTCTCTGAAGATAAATATTTTTCGGGCACCTCTATCGCCTCATCTGCGCCTTTACAGCCATATCTAATTCCCTTATAAATTCGAGGAAATTCTCCTTCGGTATCCTCGCTCCCGCAGCCTGCGGGTGTCCCCCTCCACTCCCACCAAGCTTAGGAGATATGCGGCGTAATATGTGGTTTAAATCTATGCTTTTTTCACATGTCCTTAAGCTCATATCTATGAAACCTTTTTTCTCTTCGCCAGCCACACCGACAAGCGCGTTAGATATGGCTCTAACATATGTTGCTGTTTTGCCTGCCGAGAATGGCACATCGAGAGCATACGCGACGTCGCCGTAGACCCTAACATATCTGCTTAGCGAGTTAATCAGCTCATCCTCCCGCCTAGTGTTTTCCAACGCTACGCCAACTAGATCCGGGTATAGGCTTGGAGGCCGGCAGCTTGCTAGGTGAAAAATAATCTTTCGCTTAAAATCATGGTTCCTTTTTAATCCCTCCAACCCTTGCACCAGTATCCCCGTCTCAAAATATATTGTTCTTTTATCCCATCCACATAGCAGCCTAGATATTGTCGTAGTGTTATCTAGATAGTCTGATATGGCTCCATATATTGCAACCCTGCTCATTAACCACACTAATCTCTCCTGAAATAACATGTATGTAAGCTCGGAGGCTGAGGAGCCGACGCTGTGGACGATTTTTCCCGGGATATTTTCCGGCCGTAAGTTTTCTGGCAGAGGGTGATGATCAATATATATGAGTTCTCCGAATTTACTGATCTCTGAAAACCTTTCCAGGACTCCTGCCAACTTGTCTTCCGGAAGAGATATGTCGCATATTATTGCGCTGTCGCTCTCGCTAACGTTATCTAGATCTTCTAAAAGGCCATGTGGGTGCGTGAAGAAGACCCTGGCGTCTGGGTTGGCGGCCAGGGCTAATGCTCCAGAGCATATGCCGTCGCCGTCGCTGTGCGTGAAAATCCATTTAACCATAAGAAAACCTTTACCGCTAAAACAAATATTAACTTTTCAATGCCGCGTTGTTGCGCTTTGGGAGCGATTTTCCGCCAACGAAAACGCTAGATATATATCTGCTGGCTGGCATAGTAATCTTGACCCCGCTTATGAGCCTGAAATCAGATGAACTAGACTTCAGTAAGGTTTCGGTGATAGTGAAGACTCTGAGAAACTATGAGAGGGTTACGGCTCAAATTTTAAAGGAGAGTTTTCCTGAAATCAAGGTTTTAGCTGAGCCGCTAAATTTCTCCGGTCTAGTTCTAGTTTGGTCAAATCTGCCTGCTGAGGATTTAGCCAAAGAGATTGAGGCAAGGGTTCCGGAGGCGGAGAGAGTTTTTCCAGTAAAATGCTATGCGCCAGCTGAGATCGAGCTGATCGTTAACGCAGCTAAAAACGTTGTCGAGGACTTGAGGGGCGCGGGATCATTTGCGGTTAGCACGGTTAGGAGGGGGCGCCACAGTTTCTCAAGCATGGATGTAAATATCAGGGTTGGCTCAGCATTGAAGGATGCCTCCGGATGCCCAGTTAACTTGGATTTCCCGGATAAAGTTGTTTTCGTCGAGATTATTGGGCCGCACGCTTATATAGGTGTGGTTGATGGAAGCGTTTTCCCAAAAAAGATGAGGCCTGGAAAATTCCAGGTTAGAGAGTACTTCAAGAAGGTTTCGCTTGTTCAAATGCCGTATTTGGGCGGTTTAGAGGCTTCTCATGAGATGGGCGTTAGGATTGGTCGTGAAGCCCAAACGTTTGAGGTTGGCGAGCTAGTTATTGCGCCAATAGGATCCGTCAGAGCTGATGAGCTGAACTCGTTTATTAAAGGGGTCTTTGAGGGAATAGAGTCTAGGTATCAGGTACAGTCGAAAACGTATGCGCATAGACCCCATAAGGTCGAGGTTTATGTCCAGAACCTTTACGAGCTTGTTAGGGAAAGGGCGAAAGAGCCCATAATAGTTTTTGAGCCTGAAGGTGAACCTATAAGCTCTATATTTCTGGAGCTGGCTGAAACGGTTATTAAAAGTGGCAGAGTGAGCTTCCTAGTAGGCTCCAGAGAAGGTATACCTCATGGAATATTTAGATTCGCAAAAATGGTGGTGGATCTATGTCCGGGAGTTACTATAGCAACGGATCTGGCGGCAGCTTCAGCCTTAACAGCTCTGGCATTCGCTGTGCACCAAAAGCTGAGTAGCAATATAGAGGGAAAAGGGGTGGAACGGTAACGGCGATAGTAATTGAAGTAAACTCTTATTTGCCGGCAACAGTATATTGGCTTTTATAGGGGTGATGCGGATTGCGTAAAGTGATTCTTGGAAAAAGCGGACTGCTGATTTCTAGGCTATGTATAGGGACAGATTACTCGGAGATCTATGGCAGGTCGCTTATTGGACGCGACATATTGGTTAAAGGCTTCGAAATGGGTGTTAATTTCTGGGATTCTTCAGAAAGCTACGGCTCTTACCCGTCTATAAGGGGGGCTGTTAGGGAAATTGGGCGCGATAAAGTTGTTATCACCAGTAAAAGCTATAGTAGAAATGTTGAGGGTGCGAGAAAGGATCTTGAAGACGCTTTAAGGGAGATAGGGACCAGCTATCTAGATATATTTATGCTGCACGCCGTTGATACGTTAGATGACTTTAAGAGCCGGCGTAACGTCCTAGACTTCCTCCTCGAAATGAAGAGGAACGAAGTTATAAAGGCTGTGGGCGCCTCAACCCATTCCCCTGTTCTCGCAATGGAGCTTGCTAAATGCCCGGAGATCGACGTTGTTCTAACGGTTCTTAACATAGAGGGATTAAATATTCATGGAGGTGATTTAGAGAGCATGCATAAAGCCATAAAAATGCTTTATGATAGCGGTAAGGGAGTGTATTTGATGAAGGTTTTGGGGAGAGGAAAGCTTGCGGGAAGAGCGAAAGAAGCTCTTAGCTACGCCTTCAGAATACCTTATGTTCACGCGGTCTCCGTGGGAATAAGAAGCATTAGTGAGCTTGAGGAAGCCGTTAGGGTGGAAGAGGAGACAGAGCCTCTCTTCAACCCCTAATAGCTCGGAATTTCCGGAATCCTCTCCAATTCACATACCGGAATAAATGTGCCGCTCCAAATAATTCAATGAAATGTCCAAAAAATGCGCGGTTTATGGCGCCGATTTAATTTTATAACCTTACAATTAAACTTTGGGTCTC
Source organism: Bathyarchaeia archaeon (assembly GCA_038866525.1). Classification (GTDB taxonomy): domain Archaea; phylum Thermoproteota; class Bathyarchaeia; order Bathyarchaeales; family DTEX01; genus DTEX01. Next base: position 4,087 of record JAWBZG010000035.1, on the reverse strand, counting down.
GCTTAAAACTGCCCTTACCCCTAATTCGGGCAACAAAAATCATAAAGGCTCCCTTAAACCATTAATCTTTGTAAAGTTCTGGTGATTTGGATGAAGTGCCCGATGTGTGAGGCAGAGGTCAACGGGAATGCGAGATTCTGCCCTAAATGCGGAGCATCCTTGGAGGCGATAAGGAGCATTATAGTGGCTACGACACCTACGATACCGGGCTATAAGATTAAGAGGGTGCTTGGTGTAGTTACTGGCTTATCCCCTAGGACTAGGGGCATGCTTGGAAGGTTTATCGCCGGCATTGAAACGATATTTGGTGGCGAAGTCAAAGCTTTCACAACGGAGATTGAGAAGGCACGTATAGAGGCTCTTGAGAGGATGAAGGCGAAGGCTGCAGCTATGGGGGCAAACGCTGTTGTCGGAGTGGATTTAGAGACATCCGACCTCGGTTTAGGCGCGGGCGTAATCGTGATATCTGCCACTGGAACCGCTGTGATAATTGAGCCGGAATGGCAGTAAACCTTAGAGTCCCGTTGGATTGAACGCTACCTTAGCTGGCTAATAGCAGTGCAGTATAGGCAGCTTCCATCAGGGTGGTACGTTAATTCCAAATAGCATCTCTATTGTTTGGATCAGCCCTAGCAGAATAAAAGTGGCGGCGGCACCAATGCGCAGAAATTTCTCAGGCATAATCCTCAAGATTCTGTGACCTAGGAAAACGCTCATGCCGGTTATTATCGTGAACGCGAGCATAATGCCCGCTAAGACCAGCATCGGTTTTCCGAATTGAGCCGTTAGGAGTATTGAGGAGATCTGCGTCTTGTCGCCTAACTCCATTAATGCGATCAGTGAAAAAGCCCTAAAAAACGATGTGCTAACATCCTTACATGCGTCCCTGCTATCCTTTCTGCGGATAAGTGAAGCTATGCCGAGAACTATGAACGTTAAGCCCGCCGCAAGCCCAATAACATTTCTTGGCAGCATGTACAGTAGTTCTCCGCCCAGCAGGGCGCTTAACCCGTCAACTATAAAGAATGCAGCCATGGCTCCGAAGAAGACTGAGCGGGCTGATGATTTTGATGAGAGCATAATTGTACAAATCTGCGTTTTATCACCCAGCTCGGCTAAGAAAATGATGGAGAAAGACGTTATCAGCGGCGCTAAATCCGCGCTCATATAACTTAACCTTTCAGACAGACTTTATGAGGCTGGGCGTATGTTTTCACCTTGCTTTAAACTGGACTCTATTCTACGCATCTCGTCCAGCAGTCTAGGTTTCCGCCTGAAATATTCTCTTACGGGTTCAAGTATTTTAACTAAGGCTTCAGCGACGCCGTTCTTTAAGTCTAATGGATGTATTTCGCCACGCAGATAGGCGTCTCTCAAATCCCCATATCTCTCGAAGGTTACTGGCCCACCGTATTTGGCCGGCCTAGGGATCTCAATGTAACCTAGCTCGGGGAAAACTATGTATTTTGCGTGTTCAAGGATCGGGTTTCTCTCCTCCTGTTTTGGTGGACAATATGCCGCCCTAATCTTAGCCTTGATCTCATCCGGGTGATCGTGGACAAATATGCAGCTCTCAGGCTTGCTCTTGGACATTTTCATGCCTATTTTCTCGCTTAGTTTAGCGTCCTCGTCGAATCTGCCCTCTGGAAAACCTGCGGCTGGAGGCTGTAGCCCCGAGAGGAGCGGTGTATGTAAGCATATCGGCTTCCTCCAACCCGTCTTCTCGGCTACGTCTCTAGCCAGCATGTGTGCTTTTCTCTGATCTATGCCGCCGCAAGCCATGTCCAGCTCCAGATGGAATATGTCGGCGGCCTGCATGCATGGGTAAAATATCCAGGCTGTCTCTATGTCAGCCATGTCGAGCTCGCGCCCCATTATAGTTAATGCTCTCCTAACCCTTAGAAGCGACGAGCTCTTAGCTATCCTTATGACTTTTTCCCAATACTCTATGTCGCCCGCTATGTCCGAAGCCCAAACGAAACGCACACTGCCAGCAGAGGTTACACCTAGAGCCTCAAAACACTGCTTAAAGTACTCTCCGCATAGGCGTATGTTCTCCATTACCCCGCCTAGCTTATTGTTTATCCAGCTGTGCCAATCCGCCAAAAATATTGTGAAGTCGAACCCGGCTCTGGCGATATCTTTAATCTTAGATCCGCATATTAAACCCATGCCAATATGCATGAGACCCGAGCATTCAAAACCCCAGTAAGCCTTAGGTCTACTTACGGTCTCCAGTAGGGAGCGTAGCTCATCAACGGTCACTATTTCCTCAGCGTTACGGATAATAAGGTTTAACCGCTCCTCAACATCCAAACGCCAGCACCACCGCCAGCGCATAACCTTATTAAAAAGGATTGAAATATTAAAGTTTGGTGCTAAATCATGCAATATTGTAGGCATTGCGGCTTTAAGCTGCCGGAAGACGCCCTCTTCTGCCCAAACTGTGGGGCGGCGGTCTCGCCAGAACCCTCTAAATCTGGACTGGAGCTAGCCAGCTGGGGTGAGAGGATAGCTGCGTATCTTATAGACGCTATCATACTGGGTTTCATAGTGATTCCAATAGTTTCCATATTCCTTTTCCCTTGGAGGGCTCTCGTTGGGGGGTTTGGATGGAACTTTTTGGGCATATCTGCGAGCTTCGGTCTTACCAATGTGGTCTCGTTCCTATACTGGACTTTCATGGAGGGTGTTTATGGGCAGTCTCTTGGAAAAATGGTCTTGAAGATTAAGGTTGTTAGGGCTGATGGTAAACCTATGGATATCGCGACAGCGGCTATAGAAAGCCTAGGGAAAGCCTTTCTACTGCCAATAGACTTAATTCTAGGCTTAATAATGTATCCGCAGAAGCAGCAGAGACTATTCAATTATATATCTAACACAATAGTTGTTAAAACCCAACGTTAAACGCCATCTATGCTCCAGTGAGCCCTGAAAACCAGCCCACAATAGACCTCTTCTCTTGAGCTCGCTTAACTCTACAACATCATGCAACATTAAGAGGCTGCTGCCCAAAACATCATTAAGCGTAGAATTGCGCACTTTATCGCGACTATAAGTTTCACCCATCATGTAATCGCAGAATCCTTTCGGCGAAATATTCTCACAGACGTAGCCAAGATGTTTGGCTGCTTCGGCTGATCCCGCTATTTTATGCGCGATAACCCCGGGCGCATGAAAACCAGCAGGAGTTTTCTATACAATGCTAATGTTTAATAAGAAATATTTATTTTCATAATGCTGAACAAACTTAGGTATCCGCATGGAGGATTGTGAGGATGCAGAGAACATATAGGATAGCGGTTCTCCCCGGAGATGGTATAGGCCCGGAGGTTGTGGGGGCTGCTGTAGGGGTTCTGGAGGCTGTTCAGAAGGTTGTCGGCGGCTTAAGATTGGAGCTCATTTATGGTGAAGCCGGATATAACTGCGTAGAAAAGTATGGGACAAACTTACCGCAGAAGACTGTTGAGATTCTTAAGGGAACCCACGCATGCCTTAAGGGTCCGATGACAACTCCGGAGGAGCCCGGTGCACCGCCCAGCGTCGCTGTAACTCTCAGGAAAATGTTCAATTTATATGCTAATGTTAGGCCGTGCAAGTCTCTTCCAGGGGTCTGGTCTCTTAAGCCCAACGTAGACCTCGTTATTGTTAGGGAGAATACTGAAGGCCTCTATTCTGGCTTAGAGTATGAGGTTTCACCTGGAAGGGGAGTTGCTTTAAGGGTTGTGACGCGTGAGGCTTCTGAGAGGGTTGCTAGGCTCGCTTTTAGGCTTGCTGAGCGGCGTAGGCGCTATGTGACGTGCGTTCATAAGAGGAATATTCTGCGCATAACGGACGGCATATTCAGGGATTCCGTCTTCCGAGTAGCAGCGGAGTTCCCATCGGTGCATGTAGATGAGGAGCATGTTGACGCTATGGCTATGAGGCTCATTAAGGAGCCTGAGAGGTTTGATGTTATAGTGACAACGAACCTTTTCGGCGACATACTTTCCGATGAGGCTGCGCAGATAGCTGGCGGCATAGGGCTTGCAGCCGGAGCGAATATAGGCGATAGCTACGGCATGTTTGAGCCTGTTCACGGCTCGGC
>JAWBZG010000034.1:0-13711 GCA_038866525.1 Bathyarchaeia archaeon | reverse complement strand
CTTTGGGGAAAGCAGACCAAAAGTGCTCTCTCTTATCTTCTTGATCATTTCATATCCATGCGCCGGGCCCCTCAACAAAGTGTACAGTATGGCTAGCTTCAGGTAACCTCTCTTCAACTGCTCCTTCATCACTTCAGAGCTCTCGCCCTTCGCCATGGTAAACACAACCCTTATATAGGTTTATCATATTATTAAATATATTGGTTTCCAATATATTGGTTTCCAATATATTAAGTATCCGCGCCCGATGTATACGTGCATTTAATAGGCATGTTGAGTGAGGAAGATGGTCATCTCGGGGAGAGCTCTCATCGAGCTAGTAGATGTTAGTAAAGAGTATAGAGTTGGAGAGTTCTCTACCTTAGCCCTTAAAGACGTAACCTTCAGGGTTTATGAGGGAGACCTAATAGCTATAATGGGTCCCTCAGGCTCAGGTAAGACAACTCTACTTAACATGCTTGGTCTACTGGATAGGCCAACCAAGGGAAAAATATTTTTTGAGGGGAGGGATGTTTCAAGGCTTAGCGATAAGGATCTTGCTAACTTGAGAAATAGGAAGATTGGTTTTGTTTTTCAAACCTTCAACCTAATTAACAGGCTAACAGTGTTTGAAAATATAGAGCTGCCGCTTATACCTAGAGGCATCCCGCGTAACGTTAGGGCTGAGATGGTTAAGGAGGCTATATTTAAGGTTGGGGGAGACTTAAGCTGGCTGAGAAAGAAGCCGAATCAGCTCTCTGGCGGGCAGCAGCAGAGGGTCGCTATTGCTAGGGCAATTGTCGGCAATCCGCCGATAATTCTCGCCGACGAACCTACGGGAAACCTAGATAGAGGGTCTGCCAGAATAGTTGTTGAAACCTTCCTGGGCTTGAATAAAGAGGGGCATTCAATAATAGTTGTGACGCATGACCCGGAGGTCGCGAACTGCATGGAGAAAATATATATTATCAGGGATGGAGCAATAGTTGGTGAGCACGAAGCTAACCCGAAAGAATCCCTTATAGCTAAAATGTTGCAAAGCGTTAGGGAGGAGAAAACGTGAGATCAAAAAGATTGCTCTGCGTAACTTTGATCCTACTTATAGCGGTGGGCGTGCTGCTAACGCCGCCTACAATAGAGACTTCCAGAGACGAGATCCAAGAGGGGCTATTTACAATAGTCGGCGTCACCGCCAGATCATCCTCCAGCTCCCCAAAAATATATCCTGGAAGTAGAAGGGTCAGTTTAAATATAGATGCCATGTACATCGGCAATGAGACGGCGACACACGTGTATGGCTATTTGAAGACTGTTGAAGGCATAAATTTTAGCGCCGGAAGCGGACCGGTGGCGCAGGCAAGGACGCTTAATGGCTCGATTAGCTCAAGGGTTGAGAAGGGTGAATACGTGAGGTTCAATTATTACCTCGATATATCCAAGTCTCTGAGACCTGGAGTTTACACCTTGCTCCTTAACATAACATATCGGCTGGAAGCTAACATCACGCTTAGATGGGAAGTGCATGATATACCGGTTGAGGTTTCAAGGTATCCGGAGCTAAGCCTCAGCGTGATCGACGCCTATCTAAGCCCAACATCTTATCCCGGCTCAGTTAACACGAACCTATATGTTTTGGTGGAGAATTCCGGCGAATCAAGCATAGTGTCGGCGCGCTTCGAAGTAACTCTCCCAAGAGACTTCACTATAAGTAACTCTAAAGCCTCCGTTGGCGCTGTTAATGCTGGCGAAAGGTTCACTGTAGTGTTTTCCGGCATATCTGTTCCCTTAAATGCTAGGGTCAGCACATATAGTGCCACAATCTATGTGGATGCTGCTATGAGGACTGATGACAACGTAAACTACGATTCTACGGACACGGTAACCGTGAGGTTTAAGGTTACGGATCCACCTAAGGAGGATCCAATAATGGTTTCCTCAGTCTCAGTGTTATATCAGGGTTCACCGGCACCATTATTACCCTCAGCTGAAGGCTTAACGATCAGGATTATGCTAATTAATAGGCTTCCAGACGCCGTGGGCGGGATAAGCGTAGCAGTATGGCCGCCGAGCGGCGTCAGCGTGAGGGGGGTTTCAGGGACATATGTTAATGGTATGGCGCCGGGCGGATCATGCTTCATAGACATAGCTGTAGACGTTTCCCCAACAATTAGACCCGGACTAATTGAAATTTCATTAGATCTATCATACGTTAGAATAGTTTCCGGCTCCTCCTATATGGGTGGACAAAGCCTGAGCATTAAAACGGTTGTCGAGACACCCCATAGCTACATTCCTGAAATATCGCTTGTCTCAGCTTACTGGGGATCGCCGGATCCAATGCCAGTCTATAATGGGTCTCGATACGCGCCATTAACTTTGCGCTTCATTAACGACGGAAGATACGATGTTGTTGGAGGAGTCGTCGAAGCATATTCAAGCCTACTAAAACCCATAAAGAGCTCTGAGACACTAGGGCCTAGACTTATCCCCGGCTCAAGCTCATCTGTAACATTATACTTTGACGTGAGCGCTGGAGCAGGGGAGGTTCAAATCGATATTTCCGTGAGATACATGTTCGAAGAGTTCGGGGTCCATTTAAACGTCACTAGAAAGTTTAGCGCCTACTTACCCATTGAGGAATATCCGGCGGCGTCCAGCAGCCTCACAGTAGTCTATTCTGGTTGGCAGGGAAACTACAATGTCTTCCCGAGAACCGACAACGCGACCTATCAGGTAACTATAGCGAATAGGGCTCCCTTCCCGGTAAGCGGCATTATCCTTCAGCTGAAGCTGCCGGAGAACATGACCTCGCAGGGGGGCAAGGTCGCTAAAACGTATATTGAAGGCCCGGTTAGAAGTCTAAGCACGTTCACAGCGTCGTTCACGATAACCATTGGAGACGTTAAGCCTGGAAAATATGAGGCGGAGCTAACCGCAGACTTTATGCTCATGTCCGGCGGCCCAGGTGTTCGGCGTTGTGAGGTGTTTAATTTGACCATAAGCGTTAATGATGATAGCGATGCCATTGAGCTCGTGAGCTCGAGGTGGTATGAAGGCTCAGTTGGACCTAACACTTATGGGGCTCATCTCCTCGTGTCGATGAGGAACAACTATATTGACAGTTTAAGAGGCGCGGTTCTAGAGGTGAAATTCCCAGAAGGCTTCCTTAACGCCCTAGACAACTCATCGTTTGCCAAGGTACCCCCGCTCTCGGCTGGAATTGTGGGGGTTTCACCGCAAGCGGTTTTCCGAGATCTGGGCACCCAAATAGGTGAGTACTTGAGGGCTTATCAAGCGGCTCAAGCGCAGGCGTTTAGCAAAGGTGACATATTAAATTTCATATTAAGCGTTAATATCCTAAACGTTAGTCTTGGGGTTCATGATTTTGAGGGCAATGTCTCTTACATTGATCAATGGGGTACGAGGAGATCGGCTAAAATAACCATTTCAGTGACCGTGCTGGGTAGAACACAGTACGTTGACATACATATGAGTAGCAGCCTGAGCGTTAGAAGCAGGTTCACGAACACCTCCCTGATAATAGAGAATGTTGGGACAGCGCCATTATGTGACGTCTACCTTATCGTTTCACCATACCAGGGGACACCTATACTAATAGCGTCTCCAGCCGTTAAATATGTTGGGAGAATAGATGCGGGCGGCAGAGCGGAGATCCCGGTGACCCTAGTGTATAATCCGCTAGGCTTTATGTCGCAGGTTAGCGGGGCAACGGTGATAACTTACGGGCCGGTTCCCCTAATGGCGTCCCTAATTTACAGGGATGCGAGTGGGGCGCTAAGAAGCTTTAATAACACGATAACGGTCGTTGTTGAACCATTTATAGATCTATTAGTGAAGAATATTTTTGCTTCTGGGAGAACCTACTCATCGACAGTTTCTGGGGAAGTGGCTAATCTTGGCTCAGCTACGGCGTATAGGGTTAGGGCGGCCTTCACTATTGGGAACGTGAGTAGATCTGTTTTAATAGGCGATGTTGCGCCAGCAGAAGAGCTGGCTTTTAGGGTAGAGGTTCCGGTGTATGGGGAAACGGGGACCCTGAGAATAGAGTACTACGATGCTTTTAACGAGCAGTTCTCGAAGGAGTTTCTAATTAATGTGGAGATGCTTCATGAAACCATTGAAGCGCCGCCTAAAGAGGAGGGTTTGAGATTTGAGCATTGGATCGTTATTGGGGCTGTAATCGCCTTCCTATTCTTCGCGTTTCTCCTTATTTATAGGGCTTTAAAATCTAGGCTGCTAAGCAAAGCATAGCTGGGGAGGATAAAAAATATGGCGTTTCACATAATGTTCTTTGATTTTATCAGGCTGGCGTTGAAGGCTCTGAGCGAGAGGAGAACTAGGGCTATTCTCACGATAATCGGCATATCTATAGGACCACTAGTCTTAGTCATGATGAGCTCCGTTGTAAGAAGCTACTCAGACTACATAGTTGAAAGAGTGACTTCCCTAGGTCAAAACGCTATAGCAATTTTTCCACGAGAAAATTATAGGCTGGGGGAAGAGGAGCTTAACTTCGTTAGGTCTCTGGCAGGAGTAGCGAGGGCTGAGCCGTTTTATTCGATTCAAGGGATAGTTAAAAGGGGTTCTGAGGAGGTTAGGGTCTCGATATTTGCCATAGACTACGACCTGCTATTCAAGGCTATTGGGAGCCTAGAGATACTTGAGGGCGAAATCCCCTATGGAACGCTCAATGCTATAGTGGGCAAAAAAGTGGCGTTTAAGGATGGGAATGAACAATATTTTATCCTCAACGATGTCATAGCCATAACTATCCCGAAGATTGAAGGCGACAGAATAGTGGGAAAAAGGAACGTGAACGTTAAAATTGGCGCGATTCTGAAGGAGTATGGAGGAGCCTTAATGGTTGATCCAGACTCAACAGTTTTTCTCAGCCCAGAGGCTGGCAGGAAGCTTCTGAGCATGAAGAGCTGGTCCGGTATATTTGTGCTTGCGCGCGACCCCTCATATGTTAAGGATATTGTTTCAGTCTTAAGGGGGAAGTATGAGGATAGGTTGCAAGTAATAGCGTTCAGCGCCATAGCTGAAGCGATTTCAAGCGTTACCGGTGCAATAAACTTCATAAACTTTTCAACATCGCTCTCAGCTTTCGCAGTAGCTGTAGCCGGGATAGCCGCTACAATGATAACATCCGTCATGGAGAGGACGCGTGAGATAGGCGTGATGAAAGCCATAGGGTACACAAATAACCAGATTCTTCTCCTAATCCTTTTAGAGTCTATAGTCATGAGCCTTATCGGCGGCTCGATCGGAATATCGCTTGGGGTGCTGGGGGCTCACGTTTTATCTTCCAGGGGCTTGACCATAGGTGGCTTAGGGCTAACCCTTACGCTAAGCCCAAAGATAACATCTGACCTGCTGACGCAGACAATATCGCTCACGATCTCTATAGGCTTAATAGGTGGGATCCTACCAGCGTATAGGGCTTCAAAAATACCCCCTGTAGTAGCCCTAAGATACGAATAGGGTTCAAACCTTCAGTTGATTGACCGCACTCTAACGTTTACTGCCCCTAGTATTTCGCCCATATTTTAATGCAGCCCTATACAAGGCTAAAATATTGCCTATTGAAGTATCCGGCTGTATGGAGTGGGTTGGACCTAAAATGAGGCCTGTTGGTCCAAGATCATATATGCGCTTCTTAACCTCTTGGGCAACGTCCTCCGGGCTGCCAAAGGGCAGCGTGCTCTGCACACCGATAGTTCCCTCAAAACATATTTTGTCTCCATACATTTTCTTGAGCCTAGACGGATCCATGCACTCCGGTTGGATCGGGTTTAATATGTCCACACCTATCTCGATTAGATCCGGTATTATCGGCTCTATCCATCCATCGCTGTGAAAGAGGAAGAACGTGCCTTTTCTATGGCATAGATCCACGAGCTCAGCGTACCTTGGCTTAAGGAAACGCCTCCACATTGAGGGGGACATCATTAATCCCCTCTGAGTCCCAACATCATCCCCGTCGACTATTACGTCGACCCCAACTTCGCATAGGATTGAGGCTTCGTTCATCCTAAGCCTATGAAGCCTATCTAAAATGCCGTCCACCTTACTTGCATCAGTAAACATCATCTTAATTATCTCTTGGAAGCCAGTTAGCTGCCATGCTATTTCCCAAAGATGAGTCACCTTACCATATAAGCAGTAATCTTCAAATATTTTACGGGCTTTTCTAGCATGATCCATGGTTTCCTCATCGATTTCAGGCCAATTATATTCGTCGATGCTCATGCTCCTCAGAGGATGGTCTATGTATGTGTAAGTATAAGTGTGATCGGGAGCCCATATACTACATATCCCCCATACATCTCTTCTAACCTCAAACCCATCCTTAAAGCCAATAGTGCAGGCGGGACCGTAAGGCCCCTCCTTTATTTCAGCATCCTTTAGAAGATATCCGCCCTTCAAACCTAAACTTACACTGGCCGTATCTACTCCAAGAGCCCTATTAACCTTAAGTCTCTCATCTAAGCTGTCTTTTCCAGCGATTTTTAAAACCCTTTTAAGCCCCTCATATGGTTCTGGACGAATATTCAGGTTGAGGGGTATCCTATCCGGTTCCTCAAGTAGAACACTTCTAATGCAACGCTCCCTCGAATTGAGCAAGAATTATCCCCTTAAATTCACCATTCGCGCCCCTAATTATCCGGAGGAATGAGAAGCGCTTTAAAATTTGGTTTTTATGGTCCCGTGAAACCGCAGCTTGGGCACTTATATTGCCGCCTAAATTTCCGGCATTTAGAGCATCTCCATATAGTTATTTCGCCGCAGTTTGGGCATTGGAATGATGTTGCGTTATTTCCCGGGGGAATTATCTTATTGCATGATGTGCAGACAGGCATAACCAGCCTTCCACTCAACCCTTGCTCCTCCTTGGAGCCAATATTTTGTGTAAATGCTTAATCACATATTTAACCTTATACCTTTATGGGGCTATTAGGCGCGTCACAATGGCATTGATGACCGCTGGAAGAAAGCTAAGAAACCTTCTTCTAACAACCTTCATTACCAGGTTTCCATGGAAATCCATTTCCCCTTCCTCGGAAAGATCTCTATAGATCCCCTCCTCAATTATTATTGAGAAGATTTTATCGAGATCTCTGTCTGAAAACATATTCAATATTCTTCTAATGAGTAGCGCTTTTCTAAGCTCCCCTCCAATCTTCCTTCTCCACATAGTCTCATAGGTCTTCAGGAAGCCTTCGCTGGTATCGCCTTCTAGAATAGATTTGGAGGCAATTCCCCCAGCTATCGAGGCACATATTCCGCCAAAAATCACACCTCCCCCACTTATGGGTTTAACCTGCCCGGCGGAGTCGCCGACGACGAGTAAAGCGTTTCCGTAAGTTTTTTTAATGGGTCCCTGCGTAATAACTGATCCAGAATAAAGCTTAAGGATCCTTACTTTATCCTCGAAATCCTCCCCGAAACGTCTCCTCATAAATTTGTTCAGCCGCGTCCTTATGTCAGACCCTCTGCATGCTAAGCCAACCCTAGCAGAGTCCTCGTTTAAGGGTATGACCCAGGCGAAGAGTCCAGGGGCTAAATTGTTGCTAAAGTGTACTTCAACGTAATCTGGATCTAAATCTACCCCCTCTAAGTCTACCTGTAAACCGCTTAGTAGGCGGCTCATGTTGAGCGTCTTAAGACCGGTCATGCGGAGTATTCTTGACGCTGCCCCCTCAGCATCAATAATTATCTTCGCTATCACTTCTACGCCGCCAGCGTCCAGAACCCAGCAGCCTCCAAGATACTTTAATTTGCTAACCCTCGAATTCAACTCTATGAGAGCGCCACTTTTAGAGGCTTTTTCCGCCAGAAACTGGTCAAAGGCGTGGCGGTTAACAACGCAAGCCACATGCTCTTTTCTCTCAACTAGAAATGAAAGCTTTGATGGTGAGAAGAAACGTGCACCTTTAAACCTATTAAGCGCATAGGGTCCATTTACTGGAACATTAATCTCCTTCAATCCTTTTATGCTTAAGAGTCCAGCGCAATGGCACGGCAGCCCCACCTCCCTATGCTCCTCCAAAACTACGACTCTAACGCCCCTTAAAGATGCCTCACGAGCCGAGATTAGTCCTGAGGGGCCGGCTCCGATCACAGCTACGTCAGCTTCAATTCTCCTCATTCAATTTTCCCTTCATAGAGGCTGGCTGCTGAGGGTTCTCATCGATACTGCATGTTAAACATAAGATGCATGGATTTAATTAAGCGTAACTTTAAAATACTACGAGCACCTACTTATCGTGCATCTTCCCTAAGGAGGGTTAGAGTTGGCTAGGGTCGTGGTTTCACTGAAAATATTCCCTTCAGACGTAGATGTCAACCTAGATGTTTTGAAGGAGAGGATCGAGAAGTCTATACCCAGCTATGCGTCAGTCTACAGGTTTGAGGAGGAGCCTATAGCTTTCGGCTTAGTCGCACTTATAGCACACATAGTTCTACCAGAAGACCATGCTGGAGGCTTAGATGAGATGGAGAGATGCATACAGGGCTTAGAGGGCGTAGGCGACATACAGACAATTTTAGTTAGGAGGATTTAGGCGGAAAGGCTAGCAGCTTAAATTTATGGCACATATTTATATCTTAGATCTCTTCTCTCATATTTAGTGAGAATTATCGAAGAATTAAAGAGAGGAGGGAAAAGCACAGTATGGGGAACGAGGTGCAGCTAAGGGTGGGCGATGCGAAGCAGAGAGATGTCTACAGGGGTATCGCTAGAATAGACCAGAAAACAATGGAGAAGATAGGTGTCTCAGCGGGGGATGTGATTGAAATAGTGGGTAAGAGAAGGACTTCAGCGATAGCTTGGCCAGCCTACGCGGAGGATCAGGGTAAAGGGATCATAAGGATAGATGGAATAACGCGAAAAAACGCTGGCGTCTCGATAAACGAGTATGTTACTGTTCGGAAGGCTGAGGTTGTTGATGCTGTAAGCGTAACCCTTGCGCCAGTGGATATGCGCCTAAACGTCGATGAAGACTTCATCAGCTTTGTTAAGAATAGGCTTCTGGAGAGAACCTTCGTTGAGGGTGATACAACGCTTGTAATGATGCTTGGTCACCCGGTTCAATTCATAGTCACGAAGACCAGACCGCATGGCATAGTTAGGCTAACGTATGACACAAGTCTCCAGATATTGCCGGAGCCAGTCCCAGAGGTTAAAGGGCTGCCGAGGGTCACATATGAGGATATAGGCGGACTAAAAGAGCAGATACAGCGGATCAGGGAAATGGTTGAGTTACCTCTCAGGCATCCGGAAATATTCCAGAGGCTGGGTATAGATCCTCCGAAAGGCGTACTACTTCACGGGCCCCCCGGGTGCGGTAAAACCCTTCTAGCTAAGGCTGTTGCAAACGAGTCAGACGCATATTTCATTTCGATAAACGGTCCTGAGATAATGAATAAATTCTACGGTGAGTCAGAAGCCAGGCTCCGGGAGATATTCCAGCAAGCCCAGCAGAACGCTCCAAGCATAATCTTCATCGATGAGATAGATGCTATTGCACCTAAAAGGGAGGAGGTTACTGGCGAGGTTGAGCGTAGGGTCGTCGCCCAGCTGCTAGCCCTGATGGATGGGCTATCTGAGCGGGGCAACGTTATAGTCATAGGCGCAACCAATAGGCCTAACGCCATAGACCCGGCTTTAAGGAGACCTGGAAGGTTCGACCGAGAGATAGAGATAGGTATACCTGACAAGCAGGGGAGATACGAGATACTTGTGATCCACACTAGGGGTATGCCGCTCTCCGAAGACGTTGATTTAAAGAGGCTTGCTGAGATAACCCACGGCTTCACTGGAGCGGATCTAGCGGCTCTTTGCAGGGAAGCCGCTATGAAAGCCCTTCGCAGATACCTTCCGGAAATAGACTTGGAGCAGGAGAGGGTTCCAGCTGAGGTTCTCGAGAAGATGGAGGTTAAGATGGAGGACTTCCTAAATGCCTTCAAGGAGATTACGCCGACAGCTCTGAGAGAAGTTGCCATAGAGGTTCCAACAGTTCATTGGGACGATATAGGGGACCTCGAAGACGTTAAGCAGGAGCTTAAAGAGGCTGTTGAATGGCCGATTAAGAACCCGGAGATGTTTAAGAGGATGGGTATTAAGCCGCCTAAAGGTATACTGCTCTTTGGTCCCCCAGGCTGCGGTAAAACCCTTCTAGCTAAGGCTGTTGCAACCGAGAGTGAAGCGAACTTTATTTCGATCAAGGGCCCTGAGGTTCTCTCAAAGTGGGTTGGTGAATCTGAGAGAGCCATTAGGGAGGTCTTTAGGAAAGCCAGGATGTCGGCTCCAGCAGTAATATTCTTTGATGAGATTGATTCACTCGTTCCCAGAAGGGGTTTAGGTTACGGGGATAGCGGAGTGACCGAGCGCGTAATAAGTCAGCTGTTAACGGAGATAGACGGCATATCGACGCTGGAGGATGTCGTTGTTCTAGCGGCAACTAATAGGCCGGATCTTATCGACCCAGCCATACTGAGACCAGGTAGATTTGACCGGCTCGTCTATGTTCCGCCACCTAACGACGAGGGTAGGCTCGCCATATTAAAGATACACACCAAAGATATGCCGCTGGCTAAAGATGTTGATTTAAAGGCGCTGGCAGGCATGACTAAAGGGTATTCTGGCGCAGATCTTGAGGCGCTGTGCCGTGAGGCGGCGCTAATAGCTTTAAGGCGAAATATTAATGCGAAGGAGGTCACTATGGCTGACTTCCAGGAAGCAATGAAGAAGGTTGGACCAAGCATAACGCCGGACATGGAAAACTGGTATAAGAGCTGGAGCCAGCAGTTTAAGAAGATACAGAGGGCGGCTCCACCGCTGATCACGTAAGATTTTTTAGGCGCAATTAATCATTTCATGCTAGAATTGGAAGTTTGGTGAACGATGATGGCTGCGAAAACGTGGAAGGCTCAGCCGCTCCACATAGCTGTGATTGAGGTTCTTGAAAGAAAAGGTTCGCTGTCGGACGTTGAATTACTGGAGGCTTTAAAGTCTTCTTCAGCATATAAGGATCTTAATTTTAATGAGCTGAATAAGGTTTTAATGAAGATGGAGATAGCTGGAATAATTCTCGTGTCATCTTTAACTAAGGGGAGAAGACTCATTCAGCTGGCTGGCAGGAAATAAGTTTTCTTCTCAAAGAAATATTTCCACGCTAACCTTATCCCCATCTTTAAGATTTAATCGCTCCCTTAAGCATACGGGGGAGATTATCTCAAGCACATCTCTGCCATAATGGCTCCTAAAGGCGAATACCACGGCGCCCCTCTCTCTTCCACCTATTATAGCGTGAAAGCATTTTACAGGTCCATACGTCCTCTCTCTGTTCCTGAAGCCTTCAATTTTTATGCCTGGATGGGTGTCTAATTCGGCTCTAAGCCTGACGCTTTCCTCGCTATCAACTATTTTTAGGTTTAGTGTTCCCGGATATGGGTCGAAACCAATCTTCTCGATAAACTGCCTTCTATATTGTTCTTTGGACACGTAGTAGGCGCCCTCGCCAAGACCGCTAAAAACCTTCCCCTCAACCTTTATGGAGGAAGGCTTCTCCTCAAAGATTGCTCGTAAACCCAGATAAATTCTCCGAAGATACTCTTCTCCATCCCTAGATATTCTAATGAGACTTCCATCTTTGGTTGCCGACCGCTGTATTAAGCCTTTCCTCTCTAAACTAATTAGTCTCCTAGATGCGCTTTGCTGTGATAACCCGGTCTCCTTAGCGAGGAGGGTTGTTGAAATCTTTATTGTATTTCTACATGCCCCCATCTCGGCGAGCTTATATAATAGGAGAAAATCTTTCGGATTCTCCCTATTGCTTGCAGATGCCTTTATAATTCTATCTTTATCCATATCTACCCTTAACCCCTATCCGCTCAAATGTATGGTATCCTGAATTAAGGAGCTATTTTTCTTTTTCATTCTTACCGTAAAGAACGCTGGGGATTCTTCTCCTCAAAGCCTTTAAGGTTCCGGAGGTGAGGAGCACATGCATTGTGGCATCTTCACCATCAACTCTCGTCACAGCAGCTATTGAAGCTCGAACTGTAGGTAACGCTTTATGGGAGCAACGTATTATGGCGTATTTCATCTCCTCATTATATTCGATAAGGGAAATATCTGCTTGACTAGCGCCATACTCGCCAAATAGGCGGATAACGCTATACCATAGCGCGCTCTGAAAGCTCCTTTCGCTTGGCGCTTTATCACAGTCGACTTTAACCAGAATGTAGCGCCGCCTATCCTTCCTCAGCAGTCTTCACCCCTCTTCACTATGAAAACACCTGGGCACACATAGTCTTCGCTGAGCTTCTTTCTGTTGCGTTCAACTATGTTCATGGGGTTCTCCGATAAAGCTTTCTTGGCGCTATTTATATCCAAGCCTATAATATGGGAGAAGAAAGCGTAGTCTTCAGGTCTCCTGAGCATGTTTGGGCTGTTAGCTCCACTTGACAGGACTATGGGCACCTTAAAGTCGCGGGCCACTAATACTTCCCTTCTAAGAACACTCATCATGTTGATTCTAGGTTTCCCCTCAAGATAAATTAGTGGCGCTATATTGACTTCTAAGGCAGCGGTCTTCTCAGAGGCAAGTTTCGCCTCAGATGTTCCGAAAAAGTGTTTTTTGGGTTCACTTGGCGAGAACAGCAGTAAATCCACTCTCCTATCTTTAGCGGCTTGGAGAGCAACCTCCCTAGTATTACAGTAGACTGCGACAACCTCAAACCTCCGCCTAACATCGCTTAGAGTGTTTAAAAGTTCTCTAGAGTTTCTCGGCGTTAAGTCAACTCTCACAACTAGGTCTAAGCTCAAGTCTCTGCATATTTTACGGGCATTTTCAACGCTCTCTTTATCAGCGTTAACTGGGAAATTTAACCCTACAACACTGTACCCTAAGGCAGCTGACCTCTCTAATAGGCTTTTCACCCTCTCAGGCTGATTTATTGGCGGGCAGAGATGTAAGTCTACAAACGGTTTTTTCATGGTAATAGCCCGATTGCTTGACATGTCTTCCTAATCTCTTCAACATTTGATGTCTTAAACTTTACATGTATCCTTATCGGATCTGCTCTACAAAACTTAAATCTTCCCCTATAAGCCTCCTGCTTATCCAGCCTCATATATAAGCTTCCTCTATCTAAATGTAGATGTAAATGCCTAAATAAGTCCTCTTTATCAACGCTTGGGAGGTTTAAGGATAAGTGGCGCAGGAGAGATTCCGATACTTCAGGCTCCCTTATCTGCGCCCTAAATAGGATTATCGGGTTTCCGTACTCGCCCTTAAGCTTACTCTTACTGAAAGATATTTTATTAGCGTGTTCCGGTGGAAAAATATTTCTCGCGGCGATAAGAGCCTTCTCCTGATCTTCCGTCGCGTGAACTATGAAGCTCACATCGATGTAGGA
Source organism: Bathyarchaeia archaeon (assembly GCA_038866525.1). Lineage (GTDB taxonomy): Archaea > Thermoproteota > Bathyarchaeia > Bathyarchaeales > DTEX01 > DTEX01. Next base: position 283 of record JAWBZG010000034.1, on the reverse strand, counting down.
TATCTTCTTCATTTATGCCCCCAACACCCATTTCTTTAACGTCAATTTCCCCTATAAGTTTTCTCAGATTTCTCTGGAAACCTTGGATAGGCTACTTAACTATCATCTCCATGCGGTGCAGCAATCGAGAGCTCTCTCCCCACATCTATTTTTAGATGAACGAAAAATAGTATAATAGGGATTTATGGAGATAATTAGGCTTCATTTTACTTCTTCTACTCGAAATAAGTATTTTCCTGAGCCAACGTTGAAAACTATGTATTCTCCCTCCCTTCTAGCGGAC
>JAWBZG010000033.1:0-13774 GCA_038866525.1 Bathyarchaeia archaeon | reverse complement strand
GCCAGAAGGGGTGGGCGAAGCAAACATTGAGCTTCGTGAAACCTATCACCCTACCCAAAACCCCAGCGCATGTATGTGGCGCCAAGCCTATTATCAAGTGGCCTACTAAATCTTGAGGCTTATCTATTCTGTAGAATGGCGGAAGCCCGTAAACCTTCTCAAGGAGCTCGTCAATAAACTTCGCCACCGCCACAAGGTATTCGGCGCCCTTCCAAGGGATCACGACGTCCTGAACCTTAAGCTCACATATTTGCTCCGGATCATTTAACGGGTTACCCAAATAGTCATGTGTGTAGCCCAGCTCCCTCAGCTTTTCCACGGAAACCCCTATCTCTGAAGGTTTGAAGTGGGTTAGCGGCGCATTGGTTGCGTCAAACCTCACTGTGCCATCCTTATAGACAGATAGATTATATTTAGCTCTCAGCACCCCCTTCTCAATCGGTTCAGGTATCCTAGTTTTATTCGTTAAACCTCTTACGCCTTTAACCTGCTCAGGTCTATAACCGACCTTTCGACACGATTCGTCGATCAGGTCTTTAATGGAGATCATCTGGTGGCAGAAGCTTCTCGCTTCAACCCCGCATACTGGGCACTCTTCCCTTTCGAGCTCCCTACCGCATTTAGGGCAAATAAACCTGAGGCTCGTCTCTGAGCCGCAGCTTGGACATGATCTCTTAAAAGTTATTATGCGACATTCTGGACAAAAACGACTGATTATTTCAACCTTAATCGCGCCCTTCTCATAAGCCTTCATTAAATCTCTCTGCGCCCCACCACTTAAGCCGACTGGAAAAAGGACATGCACCGGAGGCTTCATTTCACGCTCCTTGGCTTTCTCCGGCCGCCCAACCCTAGCCCCTATAAATGAGCCGGCCTTATCCCTGAAGGTTAAACCGCTGAGCCGCGACAGATTCTCTAGGACTGATAAGCTCTCAGAGATTTCGGCTTGAGGATTATTTAATCCAAGCGATACGGCGAACGCATGTGCATCGCAGCCCTCGATAAGAATATTTTTGCCGGCAATCTTATGCGGAATACATATGTCCTCAAGAGCCGCCTTAACCTCCGGATCACAGTTACCGCGTATCTCAACTATCAATTCCCCCTCGTATCTAATGTTCGAGCTTAATAGCCAAGCCCGAACCTTCTTAAGGGCTTCCGCGGTTATGCTGGACCAAAAGTAGGTGTAGGATGGGTGGAGGGGAACCCTCAGCCTACTACTCAACAGGATAGCCTCTCGTACAGTAGGCTTATTGTTAAATGGATCCTCTAGATAGGATTTTAGTGAGGAGGGCGAAACCCCGGCTTTTGAAGCAGCTTCCTCAACGCTGCCATTAAATCCCTTAACAATAGCTCTCCTAAGATCCTCCCGCCAGAATTCCTCGCAGTATCCTGAAGGTAGGAGAGCCTTATTATTGTAAAGGAAGTCGCCGAAACTTATGAGTATGTCGCCTAAAAAGAGGATTTTTTCAGAGTCTCTCTTAACTAAATCTATGTTCTCATAGGAGACTTTAACCACAGATCCATCCCTTAACCTAACGATTGGAGGCTCAATGTAATCTACGGGCATTACAATGCCAGATTTACCTGGGGTTTCAATCTTAAGCTGCGTTCCACCAGCCAAGAAATTCTGTAAAACCGTCATCGTCAGCGGATGAACCCCGACCGCTGAAAGCCCCGTGTTTCTCGACCTGCCATATCTAAGCCTAAAACCTCCCCTCCTCGATGGAAAGCATAATATTGGTCTTCCAGCTGGAACCTCCTCCATAAAGCCCGCCGAGGGCTTGCCCTTCTCCCTAGCCGCAATCTCCTTTATTTCCCTAAGCCACTCCCATCCGCTAATTCTAAGATCCTCAACAACAGCTAAAACCTTTGAAGCCCTCCCAATAATGCCATCATTTACAACTCTAAGCGCCCCTCCGCGAACACGGTTAGTCTCTATGCGCGGCAGATTGCGGTGAGATGAGACTTCAACAGGATCGGAAGGCGTCCCAGTGATCTCTACCGGGATCCGCTCAAGCGCAAACCTCAACTGTTCATCTGAAACGCTATATTGGAAGCGGCCGACCTCCCGCTCATATAGCCTAAGCTCCTCAATAAAGCGCTCTATCTCCTCCTTAGTCGGCTTATAGCGGTCCATATTTAACAGCTGACGGATAAAGTCCGCGATAACTGGCGTCAGAGCTGCCTCAGTTCCACCAGCTGAACGTATTGGTCCAGCAAAATATATGGCTAAGTACCTTGACCCGTCCGCGTTGCTCTTCACGGCCACTTTAGCTATGCCTTCAGAGTAAACTGCCGCCGTGACCCCCTCAGTTAATATGGCTAGAGCCGTCCTTATAGCTAGGTCTGCAGCTCTCTCTTCACTTAGATGCCCGAATTTTCCGCGGACAATCTCCTCGGCTATCTTAAACGCCGCCCTTTCCCTAGACATAACCTTCGAGAGCTCTCTTATTCTTTCAGCGATCCCGTTAAGCCCGATGAAGCCTTCCACTAGGCTCGCTAAATCGCTTGCCACCTCTATTTCAGGGTAAGATTTCGGATCTATCCCTCTCGCTCTAGCTCTCCTCGCAACATCATAGATTTCTTCCAGCGATTTAGATAGGTTTGAGAAGTATCTCTGATATTCTTCGCTTATCCTATATTCGGACTCCATAGCTACCAACACTATTCGAGGTGGATCCTACAGAGGATTATGGCATTCCACTTTTCAATAGGCCGCCCCATAACCCTCTCATATGTTTTTTCAGCGATATTTTTCCTCTTATCAACGCAAGCCCTGCATTTGCTGTGCCTCATGTCAGATGGACCATCACACTGACCGCAATTAAGGAGCAGCGATTCACCCAATCCCCTTAAAGTCGCCCAAGCATATTCCCGCTCATCATATTCTGGCTCAAAATCCGGCCAAATCTCGTATATATCATTTCGCCCCAAAGCCTTCTTAAGAGCCTCAAAATAATGTTCAAAAGCTGTCAAGTTTAAACCCCCTTAAATCTACTTTTAGCTCCCCTTTTTATACCCTCAATTATCTCATTAATCTTAGCTCTAATTTCTTCCGTCCCACTACTATTCTCAAGCACCGTGCTGGTGACTACTATGTCAGCGCCAGCTCTAACTGCACGCTCAGCCTGAACCCCGGTTTTTATCCCCCCGCCTACAATTATCTTCACATCGACTGCTTCCCTAGTCATCTTAATCATTTCCGGAGGAACAGGTCGACTTGCCCCTGACCCAGCCTCTAGATAAACAAACCGCATCCCTAGAAACTGAGCGGCTAGAGCGTGAGCCGCGGCAAGCTCAGGCTTATTATATGGAATAGGGCAAGCTTTACCAATTACCCCCGCAGATCCACCTTCACCCACAATTATATATCCGAGCGGAATAGCTTCTAGACCTAGCTTCTTAATCAGCGGTGCGGCTAGAGTCTGCGCACCAACTATGAAGTATGGGTCGGCTGAGTTTAAGAGGGACATGAACCATATTGCGTCAGCGTACCCACTAATTCCAGTCACGTTATTTGGAAACAGTATGACCGGAATGCTTACGGAGTTTTTAACCGCTTTAGTAATGCTGTCGAGCAGCTCCACCGACGCGAGCGTTGTGCCCCCAATCATTATTGCTGATGAGCCGGAAGCCTCGCTCTCCCGTGAGATGAGCACTGCAAGCTCTGGGGTTACTTTTTCCGGGTCAATAAGCGTCATGTGAATTGCTTTCTCATCCTCAATCCGCCTCATTATGTATTCTTCAACCTTACCAACCATCTTCGCTCCAACCCTAAGATCCATAAAACTCATCTATAAATTGACAGTAAACGTCAACCTCTTTAAAGAAGGGCTTCACTTGAATCTCCCTTGTGAAGCCACAGTTTATATTTCCACATTTAACTATCGCTTTTCTTTCCCCCTCACCCTCTATTATCTCAATTCTTATAGATTCCTGGCTACACTTTGGGCAGAGGAAAACCTTCGGTATCTTTTTCTTTGGTATTCGAATTACTTTTCTTCGCCTTCTTCCCATATCAAACCCAACGCGTCAAAACATTAAATTATAAGAACTCTTCTGCTCTTAAAGATTTAGGATCTACTTCTGTAACTTTACCATTTAGCGGGATGTCACAAAGGCTATCAGCATCAATGGACCATCACGCGGGAATGAACCTAAAAATTTAACTTGTAGACAAAAGCGTATTCAATTGGAGGGAAAAACCCTTGATAGATTTGAAAGTAAAAGAGGAGATTCAAAAATGGTTAACAGGCTTAAATAATGACCCAATTTTTAAAATACTGCTTAAAAACAGCAATTTAACCAAAGTGCAGGCAGAAACATTCCTAATAGATGTTTTAGCTGAAAAAATAGTCGAGAAAAAAATAATTTATGAGGATAAAGCGAAGCTGAGACTTATAAAATCAGGCGTAAGCCGCGGAGCCTTTAACAGAACCCTAACGCAAGCAAGAAGAAACATAATCAGATCTATCTACACAGTCATCCTTCTAGGCTATCTAGGAATTTTTGAGGATCCACGTCTCGAACCTTACATTGAGATATCAAACAAGATACGCGCATATAGCGAAAGATATAGGGAGCTTTGGGAAACAGGGCAGGTGAGTGAGGAGCAAATAAAGATATTGCAAACTCTTCAAAATGAGATAGAGAAGGGTTTATCCACTCTCTCAAAGCCAAAAGCTCTGTCGGGAAAATCGTGATATCACAAAATCACATCACGTAACATCACATAACTTCTTTAACTGTTAAGGGCTTCCTAAGTCGATTTAACCCTTATCCCGACCCTTCACATAGCTCTGGTTCAGGTAACTTAACGCGAAATTTGGGCGTTCCATCGCATGCGAGAATCTACGTACCGAAAAATATTTCTAGGATCATGGTGTGATTATAATGTGATCAGTTTGTGATTAATTTGCATCATGTGATTTGTGATGTCACAGGGAGAGTGATGTCATGGAGATCACAATATTAGTAATCTACACCATTATATTTTGTATTTCTTCCGTGTTCATGCTAATATATTTTAGAAAGATTAAGAATGAAATTTTGAAGCATAAAGAAGTGAAGAAAATGTTCGAGGACATAGTTTTTAGCTTTAATAGAGATCTCCAGAAGATTGAGAAAAGACTCCAGGAAGTCGTCGAGAACTATGGTAAAATCTCTATCAGCAGCGAGAAAGAGGTGGATTCATTACTTTCAAATGTTAGAGAAAGAGTAGAGTGTTTAACTAAATATGCTGAGGAGATAGCTGCCGAACATAAGAGCCTGAAAGAGAAGATTGAAGAACTGGTGGCTAAATATAATGATTTATTGGAGAAAATAAGCAAAATTGAGAAAGAAAGGGATTTAGAGAAAGTTAAAAAGGATTCCAGTACACTTAGTTTGTCTACATTATTTCCAGCAAAAGATGAAAATAGAGTTTTGACATCACTAACTGAGACAGAACTAAAGGTTTTAGAGATTTTAGCAGAAGAAGGGGAGAAAACCGTTTCCGAAATAAAGGATCGAATTAAATTAACGAGGGAACATACAGCGCGTCTAATGAAGAGCCTGTATGCGCGTGGCTATGTAGAGAGAAGAGAAGATAGAACACCATATGTGTACAGGCTGAAAAAGGAGATGGAGAGCATTTTAAAGAAGGGTAAAATCTAGCCCCTAAAAGGCCTTATAATTTCTCTTATCTCCTGTGATACAAGTTTGAAGAAGATTCTGTTTTCATCTTTCCTTTTCATGAGTAGCCCTCTTTCCGCCAACCTTGAGAGATAGGTTGAAATAGCGCTTAAGCTAATTGGTTCGCCAACTTCCCTCTCATACGCGTTCTGAACCTCTTTAGCTGTGAACCATGATATTGGGAAACTCTTTTTTACCACAAAGAAAACCCTCTCAATTTTAGAGAGGTTCTGCGATGAGAATGGTGGTTCTGCTACAGGTATGCCCCCAAGCAACTCAATCATATCGAAAATTTTCTGGGCTTTCTCCTTTGTAACCCTACCCTCAAAACTAATCACGTAACGGTCTCCAGACTCATCATAGATTTCAACTTTCATCTTTCTTACAGGCAACTAATCTTCCCCAGCGCCCCTCCATTGACTCATTAATAATTATCACTTCACAAGTTATAAATTAATCGGTTAACTTTCAGAAAAGAAAAAGAAAAAATGGGCTTTATTGTCACAAAAAAGAAAAATTTGCAATTTTCGCAATTAACAGGGTTCACAACGAAGCTATTTTCTTAAACTGAGAAAAAATGAAAATTTTCAACATTTTCCACTGGAAAGGAAGGGGTGGCTTATTTAACAAAAAATAACGTTTTAAACTGATTAAATTGTTTAGAAGATTTAAAATATCGGTTATTGACGTAGAGTTTTAACATGTAATTCACACATCAGTTAAGAAATTTCATCAGAGCCTTTCCATAATCCAAAAGAAGCGTCGCCCGGACCCCTATTTTTCCACTGGAAAACTACTTAATGGAGAATAGAAGCGTTCTCTTTCCAACAGTTTTCGATATGAAAATGGCTTTATTGCGATTAAATGATAAGTCGAATACAAAAATAATTGTCGGCATGTTATGTGAAGATATCTCAAAATATTTTAGTGATATTGTATAGAATAATGTACAGATTCCATTAAATATATTCTCCCGCAAATTATATTGGGAGACTTTTTCTTAAACAAAAAATTAAGAAAGAAAATTATAGAGACTTTTCCAGTAGAAATAGAGGGGTGGGGCCCTTCTTTCTTTAACACTTTTCATTTTTTATCTACTTTTTTGTATAGAGATCTTTAATCATTCACTATCCATACTTACTTAGGGCAGCAAGTCTCTTGATCGAGGTCTAACGGATGAGGGATCGGGAAAATATTCTGGATGAGGTGTTTGCGCATTTTCTTAAGGGGTCAAGGATTTTCAAGAATAGGGAAGTTTTGAGACATGACTATGTCCCCGATAACCTTCCACATAGAAGAGAAGAAATTCTCCGTTTGGGTGAGATAACAGCTCCAGCCCTAAGGGGTTCACCGTGCTCCAACGTCTTCATTTATGGTAAAACTGGCACCGGGAAGACGGCTGTTGTTAAATTCGTACTAAATAAGCTTGCTCAAAAAGCTGAGGAAGTCGGTTCACCTGTTAAAGTATGCTTCGTGAACTGTCGACTCGCGGGAACAGAGTATAGGGTTTTGGCAGCCTTATGTTCAAGTATTAATGTTAAGGTTCCCTTTACAGGTTTAGCTGTCGGCGAAATCTTCGATAGATTTAAGAGGAATCTAGAATCTCAAAGCATAATTTTCATAGTTGCTCTAGATGAGATTGATGCCCTTGTAAAGATTCGCGGCGACGCACTATTGTATGAACTCACAAGGATAAATGAGAGCTTAAAACAGAGTAAAGTCTCGATAGTCGGCATATCTAACGACTTAAAATTTAAAGATTTTCTTGATCCAAGGGTTTTGAGCACTTTAAGTGAAGAAGAGATGGTTTTCAAACCCTATACCGCTAATGAGCTTCAAGATATACTTATGGAAAGGGCTAAGATGGCGTTTTACGATGGGGTTTTATCTGAAGGAGCTCTTAAGCTTTGCGCCGCTTTAGCAGCTTCTGAGCATGGTGATGCTAGGAGAGCTCTAGATCTTCTGCGTGTTGCTGGCGAAATAGCTGAGAGAAGGGGCGATAAAAGAATTGTGGAGGAGCATGTGCGGGAAGCTCAGGAAAGAATAGAGCATGATCAAGTTTACGAGAGCATTAAGAGCTTACCCACGCACTCTAAAATAGTTCTCTTAAGCGTTTTCTTCCTCAATAAAATTGATCCTAACCGCTCGGTTACAGGGGACATATATAATCTTTACCTGGAGCTCTGTGAGCAGATAGGTATAACTCCACTAACGCAGAGGAGGGTTAGCGGGCTGATAAATGAGCTAGATGTCATGGGGCTCTTAAACTCACGCGTTGTTAGTCTCGGGCGGTATGGGAGAACAAAGAAGATAAATTTGGGGGTTCCGCGGAAAATCATAGCGGATGTTTTCTCCGAAGACGAAAGGTTTAGAAGCCTGATGAGTTATAGACCGAGATATTTATCTCAACAGCCGAGTAATGCTTAGGTTCCCCACCCTATATTAGTGAAGTAAAATCTATTGGGAAAACATTGAAGCTCTGAAGATCCACCACGGGAACTATGCCCGGATTAGGCACATGACCCATCTCCTTCTGATATTCTGTCTGTCTCTGCCATGCCCCTGAATTCACTATTAATACGCCGCGGTAAGTAGTGTATTTCATCATGTGTACATGTCCTGCATGAAATATGTCGGGCACATGCTCTATAACTAAGTGATCCGTTTTTTCCGAAGCTATCAATGTCCTCATACCGTAGATAGGGGCCAAATGTCTACATTGTAGAAGAATCTTCATGGCTTCTTCTGGCGATTGAAAGCTCATATTTGGAGATGAAGATATAACATCGTCTAAGCTCCGTCCATGTGTCAGAAGGATTGTCACATTGTGTAGGCTTATTACTGAGGGGTCGCCTAAAAAATGGCTTCTTCCAAGCTCGTAGAGGGGTTCAGCATACTCCCGCGGAATGGCTGGCTGGGGTAGGGCTCTTCTAGTAGCATCATGGTTGCCAGGTATAATTATTATCTCAATGTAATCAGGAACTTCTTCAAGCTCTTTCGCCGCCCTCTCATATTGCCCGTAAAGATCCTTTATCTCTAACTCATCATATTGCTGGGGATATATTCCAACACCATCAACTATGTCGCCAGCTATAACTAAGTATTTAACGCGGCCCGCCAAATCCCTAAGATAATCTTCACCAACCTCTCCCCTCAGCCACTTCACAAAGTGTCTAAATTCTTTCTCCATGAACATCTTGCTTCCAACATGTAGATCTGAAAGCAAAACCGCGCAGACTGGCACCGGGGCTCTGGACGGCTTCCTCAATGGAACGTCTGGCAATATTATATCTTCTACAATGAATAGGTCGCCCTTTCCACGTGAAGCGCTCACGCAGATAACTTGATCCAGAAGAATCCTCTGAGCCTTCAAATATACTTCATGCTTTTCCGCCGGGGCGAAGATCGTCGCATAATTTTCTAAATCCTCTACCCTAAAAAATATTCCGCGCTTTGTTTCACGCTTATCCGTCACGATGCAAATGAATTTTACTTTTGAATTTTCCGGGCTCTTCAGGGCGTCAGATATGCTTCCAGAATCCCTAGAATCCCCTCTACTCTTTATTATTTTACTCAGTTTTCTAAACCTGCTTCTAAAATATTCTATACAATCTTCTAGGGACCCGACGGCGCTTATCTTCTCTGTAGGGTCACTTATCACTTTAAGATCGCTTTCAACCTCCTTAGCATACGGGTGGAAAGCTGTTTTTCCAGTAATGAGACCTACACTTCTCTCTTTCTCATTTTTTTCAAGCTCAAGCAAGATAGATCTGCCAATCTTCTCCTCCAGAATCTTACGTGTTATAAACAGAGGCTTTTCAGGAAGAGTATTAACCTCCTCGATAACGGCTTTAACCAAAGAAGCCGGGTCTACTTTATGCGAGATCCTCTTTAAAAATTCAAAGGCTTCCCTATCAATTTGATATCCCGCCTCAATTATAAGGGATACCGCGGCCTTAATGCTTTCTATATTGCTCGACATTTCTTTATCTCAACTTAGAAATAGATTCTCTTGAGATTAATAGAGGTTCTTTAACTAAACATATGTACGTATATTTTAACGCAATATATTCAAACCCCTTTTATATTTCCTAAAAAAGATTTATATTTGAATAAATGGGATCGGGAGAAAAATGGAGATTCGAAAAATACAGATGACTAGGGGTGGAACATTCTTTGTAACTTTACCGAAGGATTGGGCTATACGTAACGGCATAACACGTGGGACAATAGTTGCGAGCATGGTGACCCCCGACGGTAAGCTCATAATTGACCCGAAATATAATGTTGAACCAGCCCCGCGAACCATAGTCATTAAACCTGGACCGCACTTAAGCCGTGAGATAATCAGCAAGTATCTTCTAGGATACGATATTATAACCATTGAAGCTAAGGATCGAATAACGCCGGATCAAAGGGACGCCATTAAACAGTCGTCATCCCGCTTAATAGGTTTAGAGATAATTGAAGAAAACTACAGTAAAATCGTTATGCAATGCCTGCTGGAGCCTTCAGCTTTGTCGCCTGAAAAGATCCTACGTAGGGAGCATTTAATCGCTTCAGGCATGTGTAGAGATTCTGTTACCGCGCTTTTAGAAGGGGACACCCAGCTAGCTAAAAACGTTATCGCCAGAGATAATGAAGTAGACAGACTATACTTCCTACTTGTCAGAGTTTTGAGGACAATTGTGCAGAACCCAAGTTTAGGTGAGAAGCTGGGCATGCATCCCATAGATTGCTTAGACTATAGGCTGGTGGCGAGCTTGGTTGAAGCGGTAGCTGATCGATCCTCACAAATATCAGAGTACGCGGTTAAATTTAAAGGCTTGAAAGTGGAGGACAACACATCAAAGGCTTTATATGATCTCTATAAGGCTGTACATGAAACATATAATGACGCGGTTACAGCGTTCATTTCACATAACATTCTCATAGCGGAATCTGTGAGGGAGAAGGAGTCGAAGATCAAGGAATTAAGCCGGAGGGTTGAATATTTAGCGGGCTCACTGCCCTCAGAGAGGGCTCAAGGTCTGACAGCAGTCATCTCCTTATTGAACCGTATATATGATCACAGTATTGATATATCTGATTTAACTGTTCCAAGAGAGCTCCAAACTTCTAGCTCCACTAACGTTAGATGAGCTCCTCAAGTATCCTTTTAGCTCTCAAGATATCCTCTATCTGCTGCGGTTCTCCTATTTCACGCTTTATGGTTATAGCTCCACTATATCCTAACGCCTTAAGCTTTGAAATCAATAATGGGAAGTTCACCCTGCCCTCTCCCAGAGGCTTTTCTCTCCCCAGCTCTCGCCCATTAGTGGGATACTCGCCGTCTTTCGCGTGAACCCCTCTAATGTATCTCCCAAGAATATCTAAGGCGTCTATTGGGTTAGCTTTCCCATACATTAAGAGATTCGCCGGATCAAAGTTTACTCCAAGATTATCCGCCCCAACATCCTCTATCGTTCTTAAGAGCGTTATAGGGGTCTCTTGCCCGGTTTCGAAGAGGAAGAACTGTCCATTACCCGCACAATAACGGGCTATGTCTTTAAGAACGTCTATAAGCGAGATGTAAAGGGGGTCTCTCGGGTTCTCCGGTATGAAGCCAACATGTGTTATTATATTCTCAACACCCACCTCTCTAGTGAAGTCAGAAGCCTTCTTCAGAGCTTTTACGCGCACTTCTCTCGTCTCTAGGGGTACCAGACCTATCGTGCTAGGACCATCTATAAAATTCCAGACATGTTTGCCCGGTAAGCCCGCCCACACAGCCGTAATCTCAACACCGTACTCGCTAGACAATTTTTTAAGAGAATTAGCGACATCGCGCTCATACAGGTTCATATCCCAACATGCGACTTGACATGTTGGAAAACCATATCTATTAACCTTTTCAATCTCCTCCTCCAAATTCTCTCTTCTTAAGGAAACAATTATGCCAAGCTTAATTCTAGCCATCTAACAGCCCTCCAAAATCCTTGGAACCTAATTTAAGCATTGAGCCTTAAATCCAAGGCTGAACACCTATAACCTAGACGAAGTAAATGCTCTTTTAAACTTTCTTCGATAACTTTTAATAACTGCTCCAAGTAACTTAGAATCTTTATCCGGAGGCTCAATTCATTGAAGAGACGAAGCTGGGCGCTTATGGTCGCGGTTGTCTTAATATGGGGCTTCAATTGGACTGTTATGAAAATAGGGCTAAATTATGTCAGTCCGCTAAATCTTATCTCGCAGAGGCTTCTTCTGGCCTCAGTAGCGCTGGTACCAGCCCTGATACTTGAAAGGAGGAAGCTCCCTAAGGACGCCAATACATGGCTTAAACTTATACTTAATAGCATAGTAAACGCTATTGGAATGGCATCCACACATGTAGGTCTACTATATGAGACTTCAGGTTTAAGCTCAATCTTAACCTACACGCAGCCTCTATTCGTATTCTGCTTGTCGGCGCTATTTCTCGGCGAGAGAATCACCGTGCCCAAGATTTTAGGCGTAGCCCTAGGTTTTCTCGGCGTAGTAGCCATATATAAGGAGCGCGTCAGCCAACTAGCCATGTCAAGCGCAACATTATTTCTTATCGCAGGCGCTTTCCTTTGGGCTGTTACAATAATCTACTACAAAAGATTCTTGGCGCACGTTAACCCGGAAATAGTGAACGTCGTGCAATTCCCTATAGGGGCAGTTTTCCTCATAGCTATTACATCAATGATGGAGAAATTAGACTTCAACGCGAATATAGTTTACATATTATCAATACTATACATGGCTGTTCTCGGGTCGGCGGTGGCTTCCACAATATGGCTTTTCCTTGTAAGAATTGAAGAGGTAACAATAGTCTCCACCTCAAGTCTCGCGGTGCCAGCAGCCGCGCTCATCTTTGGCAGTATCTTTCTAAAGGAGACAATTAAATCTTCTTCACTTCTAGGCTTTGCGCTCATATCGGCTGGTATATATCTTGTGAATAGGCGCTCAAAATAAAAAGTGGAGTGGGTCGGACATCATCGGTTTCAGGCTTCTATCGTCGCTCCATTAAACGCTTAGATGAGCTTAAAAGATCTCTTTTTCGCCAATTTTCCTAAAGATTTTTCCTCTAACCCTTATTGAAGGAACAGTCTCCTCCTCAGGCTCCTTCTCAACAGTTTTTCTCTTCAATGTTTCTCCACAGATGCCTCTTGGAAGTAGACGCCTGATAGCGCACGTAGCGTAGTTGCAATTTACCGGATTACATGGCTCTTCAGTCCATCGGCACCAAGGGGTTTTTCCGCGGAACGTCAAAAAATTCTTCCCGCACCTGAACTTATTGCATGTTGAGAAGCATTTTTTAGCTTCGGACAAGGCAGACACGACCCAACTTATGGGGGAATCTCCTTTTGTAGCGCCATACAATCCTTATCTTTTTGGTATAAAAGAGCTGGGTTATAAATTTTTCTAGAAGCCACCTAGCCTTCGTCAATATAGGCAATAAATACTGGCAAAACTTAAATATTCAACTAAAACTTATAAATTCATAATTATAACGAAAATTAGGTTAGGCTGGAATAGTTTATGGGCAAGCAGTCTGAACCGGCAATAGGTGAGGTTGGAAGCATAAAGTTTCCGATAAGCGACGCATTCAAGTATTGTCTTGAAAGCATTAGGAAGCGTTTTACAAGAACCATGATAACCTCGCTCTCAGTTCTACTAAGCATCGCTTTTCTCGTGTCACTGTTAACGATGGGAGAGATCCTTCAGAGAATCGGTGGAGCCCCTCAACAGTATCAGATATGGGTGGCTATCATAGCCCTACTTGTCTGCGGGGTTGGAATAGTTAACTCTATGCTGATGTCTGTGACCGAGCGCTATAAGGAGATAGGCACCATAAAATGTTTAGGCGCAACCGACAGCGCGGTTCTAGAAATATTTCTAATAGAGGCTTTACTGTTAGGTCTAATAGGTGGAGCTATCGGCGCGGTGGTCGGCTGGGCCTCCGCAGTAATTATTTATTACGCTCAATATGGACCTTTAGTCTTCTTTGAAGGAGCTATGATTAGATACGCGACTATCATCGGTATGGCTATCGGGATAGCGGCTTTAATCAGCGTAGTTGCTGCAGCCT
>JAWBZG010000032.1:10355-14842 GCA_038866525.1 Bathyarchaeia archaeon | reverse complement strand
TAAATCTTTTGGAGCTTCTACCGGGATCCCGTAGCTTTTAACTGCCTCCATAATCTTTCAACCTCGCTTTTGGGATAACGGAGCTTACCAGTCGGAAGCTTAACCGCTTTAATAATGCCTTTCCTTTGCCACTTCCAAAGCGTTTTAACTGAAATACCGAACTTCTTAGCAACCTCAGAGGGACGTAAGAGCTCTTCTTCCATCAAAGAGTTAATGGAGCTAAACAAATATTTAAACCTATCTACCCCGAACCCGAAACTGCTGACTACGGCATTTTTCTTCACAACAATTCTTAAAGTATTCTAGGTAGAATGGAGCAAAACAGCCTAAAGGTTCTGCAATCATAGATATCTTTACGCTAGCCTTATAATATTACATTGATTTCCCTTAATGTGGACATAACCCTTCTAGTCTCCTTAGGTAGGTCAGTAAGCGTGGGACCTCTTCTACTTTTAATCAGCATCCCAGCAGTTATCAGCATCCACCCAGCAATATCCGATAATATGGGCTCCGGGAAGATGACGCACGCCATTCCAGCAGCAACAAGCTTTGATCCCAGATCTCTGCCTCCAGGTCCGCCAGTTAGGCGTTTAACGTACTTAACTGTGCTCACCACACCATTAACGGCATTCAGGGCTTCATTAAAAGATCTGCTAATAGATCTAAGGTCTCTATATAATGTGACAGCTTCTTCGTAATCCATAGCATCACCAAAAGATGCGTAAGTTAGACTAGCATTTAACTCCACTTAATATGCTGCAATATATGGCGGTGTACTTATGTGTAAAGCCGCGCCTAAAGCTCGGCGCTTTAATTAATTAAGCATACAGAAGAAATGAAGAGAGTAATGCATGAATCTAAACGCTAAACAGTAGCAAGGAATACCGAGAAGTACGGATGCTAGTTTAGATATCGGTTTAAATTATTAGTTTACAATGAACCACGACAGCATCCACCCCATCTGCGGACTTTCTTTCAATTTCCTTTATGAAAAGCATTTATTCATCATCATTATAGTTTGTATGAAACCTTTAAACGCCTAACGCCTAGAGATAATATTTGCTTGCGTATTCCTCATAAACGCTCTTTGCTCTAACTCTTAAGGCTGGTTTTCATCAGAACTTTAACATACTGAATTCATTATTCCTGGACTTAAAAAGGGGGAAAGAGATTTGAACCCTAGAGACTGGTGCCGGGGGTGGGATTTGAACCCACGAGGGCCTACGCCAGAGGATCTTAAGTCCTCCCCCTTAACCTAAGGGGAGCCCCTTATTTGGTCCTGGCTTGGGTACCCCGGCGCCCCCTTATATACATATTTCTTCTAAAGCTTATTTTTGCATCGATTAATTTAAATTTTTGTTTGGTTAAAGGAATATTTTCGTCCGCTGGGAGATCGGGTTGATGTCATATGGCTATTGTTATGAAGCCTGGTGCCAGCGATGAGGATATAAAGCGTGTGATTAAGTTTGTTGAGGAGAATTATGGTTTAAGGGTCGATGTTTCAAGGGGAGAATTCCAGACTTTGCTGGGCTTGATAGGCGATGAGGACAAGGTGGATTTCGACAGGCTGGCTTTGCTGCCCGGCGTTGAGAAGGCTTATAGGATTACTTCGCCATACAGGCTTGTTTCCAGATCTTTCTTTCCAGAGGATAGGGTTATAGAGGTTAAAGGCGTTAAGATTGGTGGGAAGAACAAGCCGGTCTTCATCGCCGGTCCATGCGCCATTGAGAGCAGGGAGCAGATTTTTAGGATCGCTAAGGAGGTGAAAGAAGCTGGCGCGGATATTCTGCGCGGCGGAGCATTTAAACCTAGAACATCAGTGCATTCTTTTCAGGGTTTGGGTGAGGAGGGCTTAGAATACTTGGCTAGGGCTGGAGAGGAGTTCGGTATGCCGACGGTATCTGAGGTTAGAAGTGAGAGGCACGTGGAAGTAGTGGCGAAATACGTGGATATATTGCAGATAGGGGCGAGAAATATGTATAACCAAGACTTGATTGAGGAGGCTGCAAGACAGAAGAAGCCGATCCTGATAAAAAGGAGCTTTGGAGCGAGCATTGAAGAGTTTCTTTCTTTCGCTGAGCGGGCTGCCGCTCAAGGGAACAAAGACATAATTCTCTGTGAAAGGGGTATTATCCCGATTGGTAGGGGCAGACAGTTCACGCGCTATAGTCTGGATCTAAGCGCGATTCCAATAGTAAAGGCGGAAAGCTATCTGCCAATAATAGTTGACCCAAGCCACGGCACTGGGCGCCGAGACCTGATTTACCCAATGAGCAAAGCCGCCATAGCTGCTGGCGCGCATGGATTAATGATAGAGGTTCACTATAACCCAAATGAAGCCTTGTCAGATGGGCCCCAAATGATAACCCCTTTAGAGTTTAAAAGAATAGTTGAAGTGTGTGAAAAAATCTACATGTTGAACTCTGTGGAAGGCTGCTAAGCATACTTCGCTCCATTTTCCCTATTATTTCAGCATTCTAAATTATCTTGTCGCAGGTTGCGCTAAAACTTATTTTTACCTTAAACTAGCATATGATTGATCATGGAGAGTTAAATGCCCTAAGAGACGTAAAAGGTGCGAAGTCGGATGGTTGAGGTTTTACGTCTCAATTTAAGTAGAGTTGTTGACGAATCCTACAATATCCTGATAGGTTTCGGCTTGTTTGACAGTATACCGGCTGATTTGAAAGCCAACCCTGTAGGGGAAAAGTACGCGATAATAACTGACTCGGTGTTAAAGGATATTTATGGTAGGAGACTCCTAGAAAAATTTAGTGAAGAGAATATTGATGCCTGCTTAATAGATTTTCCTGCTGGTGAAGAATCTAAAAATATTAGCACTGTCACCTATCTTGTTAGGAGGTTGCTTGAGCATAGGGTTGATAGGAAGTCGGCAATCATCACATTAGGTGGAGGCGTCGTCGGAGACGTAGGCGGCTTTACAGCATCGATATACATGCGTGGGATCCCTTACATACAGGTTCCGACAACGCTGCTAGCGCAGGTTGACAGTAGTATAGGTGGTAAAACAGCCGTTGACATGGAGGAAGGTAAGAATCTTATAGGTTCATTTCATCAGCCTAAGAGAGTCTACATTGATCCATCATTACTGAAAACTCTTCCAAGAAGAGAATATCTCAGTGGTCTTGCAGAAGTAGTCAAGTATGGTGTGATTCGGGATCGTGACCTATTCGAGTATTTAGAGAGGAATGTTGAGAAGATAAAGAATCTTGATGAGGAAGCCTTACTCCACATAATAAGGAAGTCATGCATGATAAAGAAGGAGATCGTTGAAGAGGATCCTCTAGAGGAGAATAAAAGATCCATTTTAAATTATGGGCATACGCCTGCGCACGCTATTGAAAGGCTTAGCTGCTATAAATGCCTACATGGCGAAGCTGTTTCGGTAGGTATGAGGATATCCGGCTGGATTGCTGTTAAAAAGGGTTTTTGGCGTATTGATGAGTGGGAGAGGCAGAATAAGCTGTTGCGCTCACTAGGTTTACCCCTTAAAATGGACTTCAATGTGGACGATCTAATTGAAGCGCTCTATTATGATAAGAAGGTTGAAGGAGGCACTTTAATGTTCGTTCTGCCAAAGCGGATAGGTGAGATGTTTTCGATTAACGGAAGATATAAAATTCCCATCCGAGAAGATGAAGTCCGCAGTTTTCTTTTGGAGTTAAACGGAAACAATTAAAAATCATTTTTTCTATTTCCTCTGCCTAATTTGGCTCATAAGTATTATTGAAGATAGGAGCCCGAGAACTCCCATTAATATGAAGGCGGGCTGGAAAGAAGAGAATTTATCCACCATGTAGCCTATAATTCCAGTCCACAACGAGCCGAATATAAAGCTCACGGTGAAGAATATTCCTACGGCAAGATCTCTATTATAGCCGCTGGAAACGCTGACTAGTTGCGATTGCAGTAATGTTGGGAGCGAGAAGCTCATAAACATTAGCGAAAACAAGTGGGCTGAAACTAGGATGCCATATGCCCTCAGACCATAAGGAGTTAATAGGAGCGTTAGCGTAGATGCGATTAATGCCGATATAATCGCGGTTTTAATGTACCCTATACGCCCGGCGTAGCCGCCCAGTAAAACTGGTCCAATGACCCCGCCTAAGAGCCCAATAGCGTAAACCATCCCCATTTCATAAACATCCATGCCTAGGAAGTTGGCTAAAAAGATTGGGATGTACGTTGTTAGGATGCCTATGTCTATTCCGCCGGAGAGCAGCGTTTGGGCGGATAATATGGTTATAACGCCTCTTGTCCTCAAGAGTGAGAGCGCGTCAGCCTTTAAATCGTTTTTCTTAGATGAAGAACCCGCGTCTCTGCTCAGCGCGCTTTTTACTCCTCTAAGGTACCATATGACTGTTAAACCCACTATCAAAGCTGGTGCAGAGAATATGAAAAACGTGTTTCTCCAACCGAAGGTAGCCGCTAGAATAGTCATAATAGCTGGTCCGACTATGTTCCCC
>JAWBZG010000032.1:8354-10345 GCA_038866525.1 Bathyarchaeia archaeon | reverse complement strand
CCCACGTATGCCAGCCCGTAATGAAAGCCCAGCGCCCTCCCAAGGCTTTTCTCGTCGAAGCTCTCGCTAACTATCGCTGTTCCCATCGGATGCTGTGGTGCGACACCTATGTTCGAGAGCAGCCTTGCGCTTAAGAAATCTAGCATCCTGCGAGATAGACCCGTCAAGAATGTTCCTAAGGCGAGTAAAATGTTGCCGAGCCCTAGAAGGACATGCCTCGCAATCCTCCGGCTGGCTACGCTAAAAAGTATTTGGGATAAGCCGCCAATAAGGGATGAAACCGCCATAGCTAGGCCGAACTCGGTATAGTTAAGCTTTAAGTCTGCGACTATTATTGGCAGAAATACCGATGAGCCGACGTAAATGTGCTGCATAACATGCGAAATAGTCGCTACAATTAAGACTCCTGTCGGAGACCTATTTTTTGCCATCGCTAAATGCCGCCACCAATATTTTATTGAAGACCCAAATAAATTCCTCTCTCTATTAAGCTCTTCTACGCCCATTCAGCTCCGTCAGCCACATTTTAGTTTAGTTGGTGTGAGGCTAAAGTTTATATCTCTAATAAAGATTATTTCCTAAGTTTTGTGCTTTCAGCAACCCATAAAAGGAGTCGGAGGATGCATGAAGGTTTACGGTGATTTAAAGCCGCCTGAAAGGCTGCTCTTAGGTGCGGGTCCCAGCAATATAGATCCAAGGGTGTTAAAGACTTTAACTCTCCCAATAGTTGAGCACTTGGATCCCTACTTCAGCGAGGTTATGAGCGAGACTGTTGAGCTGCTGAGATACGCGTTTAAAACAGGAAATAAGGTGACCTTTCCGATATCTGGAACCGGTTCAGCTGGGATGGAGAGCGCCATCTGCAATATTGTTGAGAGGGGCGATGAAGTAGTGGTTTGTATTAGCGGCTTTTTCGGCGAGAGGATGAGCGATATGATCCAGCGTTGTGGTGGAAGAAGCATAGAGGTCAGAGCCCCATTAGGAAAAGCGATAGAAAAAGAGGACGTTGAGGAGGCTTTAGCGAACTCTAACGCTAAAGCTATTGCGATAGTTCATGCGGAGACGTCGACAGGGGTGCTTCAACCACTTAAAGAGATATCTAGAATCACCCATGAATACGGTGCTCTACTAATTGTTGACGCCGTAACGTCGCTTGGCGGATGCGAGCTCAACGTAGATGAATGGAATATAGACATATGCTACAGCGCCTCGCAGAAATGTTTGGGATGTCCTCCCGGCCTCGCACCCATAACTGTGAGCGAAAGAGCGATGAGCGTTATCCGGAATAGACGCACTAGGGTCCAGAGCTGGTATTTTGATCTGTCGACAATAGAGAAGTACTGGGTCGAAAGCAACAGGATATACCATCACACAGCGCCAATATTGCTAGTTTACGCGTTGAGGGAGGGGTTAAGATTACTCTACGAGGAAGGGTTAGAAAACAGGTGGATGAGACACAAGGAGAACATGCAGCTACTGGTGGAGGGGATCGAGGAAATAGGTTTAACGATCTTCACGGATAGGGAGCATATTTGCCCCGCGATAACGGCTATAAACGTTCCGAAGAACGTAAACGATGAAAGCGTGAGAAGAACCCTCCGCGAAGAATACAACATAACGATAAGCGGAGGACTAGGAGAACTTAAGGGAAAAATATGGCGCATAGGGCTAATGGGGGTAAATTCGAGCAGAAAAAACGCCATACTTGTAGCCGAAGCCCTAAAAAATGCCCTAAAAAGAGAAAAATATTACGAAAATAACAAAAAATAAGCCTCATTTAAAAACAGAAAAATTTATTAGAGAATTTCAACATTTTTATTTTTCTAGCCAAGAAACCTAACCTGTCATCCCCCTTCTCATCTCCCCCCTTGACAGGTTAGGTTTCTTGGCTTTCTCCTTTTTTTGAGCCAACTTTGTTAGCATGCTTTCTCTTTATCGGTCTTCTTCTTTCAGGCTTTCTTTTAAGTTCTGTTCCGCAGTTTTTGCATATT
>JAWBZG010000032.1:0-8344 GCA_038866525.1 Bathyarchaeia archaeon | reverse complement strand
TTCGTTGGGTGGGTATTTTTTACCGCATGCTGGACAGTAGAGTAGCCAGTTTAGCTGGTATCGTATGCCTAAATTTGATAGGGGCATGTATTTAATACCCATTTTCTCCGCAACATTCTGTATTGAGTAGTCGTCTGTGGCTATTACTGGTTTTAGCCCCATATCCTTCAGCTGTAATGCTAGGGCTAATATGGCTAAATCGGCTTTAGATAGGAAACTTATGTCTCCGACTTCGCTCGAAATAGACTCCGCGAGATCTATGTATCTGTTTTCAGGCTTAATCACTTTGAGTCTCCCGCTGTTGAGGGAAGCTTCAAAGCGTATTTTAGGCATGGATCCATCTAGTAGTTCGACTTCAACCTCTGGAACAGAATACGCTTCTTCTTTGAGAGCTAGCGGGTCGAATCCAGCTATAAAGGCTGAAGCATCTAGCACCAAGCTCTTACGCTTTACAGCCACGTTTCCTCCTCTCTAGGAAATAGTAGCCTGTTTTTTAAGCGCCCATAAAAGTTGGGTCTAAATCTTATGAACTTAGATTTATTCTCCGAAATTCTCACAGTTATTTTTGTCTCCCCATCACCTATATTCTTCTGATAGTCCCCGTCAATAATTATTTTAGCGGTTTTCGGCTTAAGAACCTCGATAGTTATGCTTGAATTAGCTGGAAAAACTATTGGGCGGATAAGGTTCACCGGGCAGACAGGGGTTAAAACAAGCGCATCAACTTCAGGATCAATTATCGGGCCACCGCTGGAGAAAGAGTATGCTGTGGAACCAACTTGTGATGCGATTATAACCCCATCAGCTCTGCAGTCCGCGACTTCCACGCCGTCTCTCCATACCTTAAAATACAGTATTTTTGCAAGGTGCCTGGATGTTACGAAGACCTCATTTAGGGCGTCTGGAAGCCTGCTATCGCCGACGAAGCAAGCAACTTTACTGCAGGATTCAATGTGATAAGCTCCTTTTAAGTATTGGTTTATGGCTTCTAAAGCTTTTTCAGGCGAAACCTCTGTGAGAAAACCTCTTGCACCCATATCTATTGCCAGTATGGGGGGTTCAGGTTTAGGTAGATGGAGGCATGTTTTAAGAATTGTCCCGTCTCCTCCTATTGTAACCACTAGATCCACGCTCATCTCTCCCAGAGGTTTCGCATAACTATGTTTGCCGCTTACTTCGGCTAACTCGGCTTCAAAAAAGACTTTGAAACCGTTCATCTCAAAGGTCTCCAATATTTTTAGCGCTAAGGCGAGGGCTTCAGCGCGGTCTAAACGTGCGACGATGCCGACGGTTTTAGTCAAGTTCTCACCGCACGAAACATAAAATATTTAGGAGAAAAAATTATTAAACATTAAGAGAGTGGTGGAAGGATATGAGTAGTAGACCCGTTGATGTTGGAGACTTAAAGGAGGGTCAATACGTCATTATAGACGATGAGCCCTGCCATATAGTTGAGATAACTAAGTCTAAGCCTGGAAAGCACGGTTCAGCTAAGGCTAGGGTTGTAGGGCTGGGAGTATTTGATGGCGTTAAGAGGAGTTTCGTGAAGCCGGTGGACGCTAAGGTTGATGTTCCAATAATTGAGAAGAGAAGCGGGCAGGTGATAGCCGTCCTGTCTAATACCGTTCAACTTATGGATCTGGAGACGTATGAGGTCTTTGAGACGCCGATACCGCAGGAGGAAGACATTAGATCTAGGTTAGCTAATGGCGTTGAAGTCGAATATTGGCAGATAATGGGGAGAAGGAAGATAATGCGCGTCAAGGGGAGCTAGGGTTAACCTGACCCTTCAAATATTTTGTTGCATCCTCGATCATAGATAGGGCTTTTTCAATATGCTCCCTCACGATACCATAATGCGTCACCATTCTAACTATTGTCTTGCTGTGATAGGATGCTAGGAGACCACGCTTCTTTAGCTCGGCGATAAACGTGTTTGCGTCAACGCCTAAGCCGCTGACATCGACTAAAACGATATTTGTTTGAACCCTATTTAAGTCCACATATAGTCCGTCAATCTTCACTATTCCCTCGGCTAAAATTCTAGCATTCACGTGATCCTCCTCAAGCCTATCTATCATTTTTTCAAGGGCGATTATGCCTGGAGCCGCTATTATCCCAGCCTGCCGCATCCCTCCCCCAAGTATCTTCCTAATCTTCCTAGCCCTCTCAATAAAATCACTGTCCCCGACAACTAATGAGCCGATGGGGCAGCTAAGCCCCTTAGAGAGACAGAACATTAAATTATCCACGTGCCTAGTAAATTCTCTAACATCAACCTTTAAGGCGACCGCAGCGTTAAATATCCTAGCCCCATCCATATATAGCTTTAAACCGTGCTCCTTCGCTACTTTACTTAAAGCCTCGATCTGCTGGGGCTTAATGATTGTGCCGCCAGCCCTATTATGCGTGTTCTCAATGCAAATGAGCGTTGTATCGGGGAAATGTATGTTTTTCGGTCTTATTGCCGCCTCAACGTCTTTAGGATCTAACGCGCCCATATGCCCTTTTATCGGCCAGGGCAGTAATCCAGCTATTGCTGATAGCCCGCCGACCTCATACCAATATATATGTGACTCAGCCTCCAGAATAACGCAGTCACCCCTCTTAGTGTTACTCATCAAGGATACTAGGTTAGCCATTGTTCCGCTTGGAACGAGTAAAGCAGCCTCCTTCCCCATTTTCTTAGCAGCCATCTCCTCAAGCCTATTAACAGTTGGATCCTCCCTATAGCCATCATCGCCTAGCTCAGCGTTCCTTATGGCTTCAAGCATCTCCTCTGTTGGCAAAGTAACCGTATCGCTCCTCAAATCAATAATGTTGCTTCTTTTAGCTGTAGTCATACGCCTTTACCTCAGACTAAAGTTTAAGGTGGAGGATAGATTTATCCGTAACGACGACCTTATTACTTTGATTAGCTCCCGGCGGAGAATGAGGTTTGGTCTTAGAGAAGCTTGGCTCATCGCTCTACGAGTCGCTTAAAAAGATCTTTGGGGCTCCAACCGTAGATGAGAACATTATTAGGGAGCTTGTGCGTGACCTGCAACGAGCCCTTTTGCAGGCGGACGTGAATGTTAGACTTGTTCTCGATCTGTCTAAGAGAATAGAGGATAGGGCTTTAAGGGAGAAGGTTCCCTCAGGGATACCGAGGAAAGAGCATGTTGTTAAAGTTGTTTATGAGGAGATTGTTCGTTTACTTGGCGAAAAAGCGGTCCCGTTAAACATTACTCCTGGGAAGAGAAGCGTTTTTATGCTTGTGGGAATACAGGGTTCGGGTAAAACGACGACGACCGCTAAACTGGCAAGATACTTCCAGAAGAAAGGTTTAAAGGTTGCGCTTATATGTGCCGATACTTTTAGGGCTGGGGCGCTGGCGCAGCTAAGCCAGCTGGCTGCGCAAATAAATGTTCCAATTTACGGCGATGAGAGGGAGAAGAACCCTATTAAGGTGGCGTTAGATGGCTTGAAGAAGTTCGAAAATTATGATGTTGTAATAGTTGATACCGCGGGAAGGCATAAGGATGAGAAAAGCCTTGTGGAAGAGATGAAAATGCTTCAAGAGGCTATAAAACCGAATGAAGTCATACTGGTTATTGATGGAACAATTGGGCAGCAGGCAGCCATTCAAGCTAAAGCTTTTCATGAAGCGACGCCTCTCGGATCAATAATAGTTACGAAGCTGGACGGATCAGCGAGGGGTGGCGGGGCTCTCTCAGCGGTTGCAGCCACAGGGGCGCCAATAAAGTTCATAGGGACAGGTGAGAAAATCGATGATTTAGAGGTTTTCGACCCGCCGCGCTTTGTTGGAAGGCTTCTCGGAATGGGGGACTTACGGAGTCTACTCGAAAAAGTTAGGGAGGCTGAGACGAAGGTTCCTGAGGAGAGGATTAAAGCCATGTTGAGCGGCAGGTTTACTCTGACAGATATGTATGAGCAGTTTGAGGCTATAAGAAGCATGGGGCCCTTCAGCCGCATACTTAAGATGATACCGGGTTTAGGTTACGAGATCCCAGATGATCTAATCAGCGTAGCCGAAGACCGCTTAGAGAAGTGGCGTGTGATAATTCAATCGATGACCCCCGAGGAGCGGGAGAACCCGCGGATAATAAATGCTTCTAGGATAAGGCGTATAGCGAGGGGCTCGGGGACCAGCGAAAAGGACGTTAAGGATCTGCTTAAACAATACATGCTCATGCGCAAGATGATGAAGACTCTTCGGAGGAGGAGATTACCGTTCTTTATGAAGAAGTAGAGGATGACTAAACTTTTTAAGAGCCATTATAGCTATCTTTTATTGTGTGATGGGGATGTGGATTATAATAGAGTCGGAGAAAGTGCCCTTCACACCCTACCCGAAGGGGGTCTCAAATATTAAGCGGATAATTGAGCAGAAAAATGTGGGGAGTAAGCGCTTCACGGGGTTTGGGCTGCTTGAGATACCGCCAAACGGGATTTTTCCGCCGCACACCCACCCTGATCGCGAAGAAATATATTACGTGATTTCAGGAAATGGAACAATAATTGTCGGAGATAAGGAGATCCCGGCTAAGCCTGGTTTAACGTTATACGTTTCTGGAGAGGATCCTCACGGCTTAAAGAATGATGGCGCAGAGCCGTTTATAGTTCTATTCGTTCACGCGCTAATCTAGGGAGGAGAGTTTGTCTTAAATTTCTAAGACCACCCTCATGCATTCCCTACTTGAAATAACTCTCAAGGCTTCATTAAACTGTTCTAGAGGAAACTTATGCGTTATCATGTCTTTAACTTTAACTCTGCCTGATTTTATTAGATTAAACGCTGCGTAATAGTCGTATGGAGCGCAGCCCCAGCTCCCAAGTATCGTTACATCATCCCTCAAAATAATTTTTGGATCAATGTCGAGGTTTGGTTGAGGGACATCTCTGAAGTCCCCAAATATACATACTTTTCCACCCCACCTAACAATTTTTAAGCCCTCTTGGACAGCGCTGCTCGAAGCAACCGCGATAACAACTAGGTCTGCGCCACGCCCATCCGTCAGACCCCTCACAGATTCTTCAATGTTAGTCTTCTTAGAATTAAACGCGTAGTCTACGCCAACTTTCTCAGCTATCTTGATCCGAAAATCATGGTGGTCACTAACAATCACCTGCGTAGCCCCATAAGCTTTAGCCACTTGAGCGTTTAATAAGCCTAAGGGTCCGCCACCTATAACTAAGACTGTGTCTCCCGGCGAAACGCGGCTCTTCGATATAGCTCTAACAGCGCACGCTGTAGGCTCAATCATCGTCGCCTCCTCGAAGCTCATTTTCTCCGGTATTTTTACAACCGTCTTCTCAACCAGCTCGGATGGAACACGTATGTATTCAGCGAACCCGCCCGGGTCAACGTTCGTGCGCCGGTACTGGTCGCATAAAGGCTCCTGCGCATGCATACAGTAGTAGCATGCCCCGCATGGGGCGTGATGGAGAACCG
Source organism: Bathyarchaeia archaeon (assembly GCA_038866525.1). GTDB lineage: Archaea > Thermoproteota > Bathyarchaeia > Bathyarchaeales > DTEX01 > DTEX01. The sequence continues at coordinate 2,889 of JAWBZG010000032.1, read as the reverse complement.
CAACCCTATCGCCAATATTGAACCTTTTCACCTCAGAGCCTATCTCCGCAACCTCCCCGGAGATCTCATGCCCTAAGACGGATCCGGGTTTAGCCCGACGATACTCAGCCCTATATAGATCCGTTGAACATATTCCACATGCCCTAACACGCACGAGAATCTCCTTCGATCCTATTTTAGGTGTCGCAACATCCTCAAGCCTAAAATCGCCAACATCATAGTAAACTATAGCCTTCAAATCTCATCCCAAAATTAATTAAAAATTCCATAAAAATAAGATTTTATCATCCATTCAAGATGGAGGATTTCTTACATCCCTTATTAAGCGATAATAGCGTCCATGCTGCCTCAACCTTTCTGAAGGAAAACTGATGCTATGGCGCCGTAGAGCACAGCGTCCTCGCCTAATGGTGTAAGCGTGATCTCCGGAACCCTGTTTCTGGCATGCTTATATACGTGGCGCTTAATTGGGTCTATGACTAAATCAGGGTTGTTTAGGGTTACTGATCCGCCGACCGTTATCAGCGATGGGTCGTAGGCGTCTATAACGCATGCGAAGCCTATGGCGTTCAAGGCGCCTACTTTCTCAACAATTATTTTTGCCGCTACATCATCAGCCTTAGCATAATCGTATATGGTTTTAGCGGTTATATCCACGTAGCCTTTCCTTCGAATATCCTCTATCAGCCGGCTTCCTTCAACCCTCATAAGACCCTCCCCCTCTATTATCAGCCTAGCATAGTTCGGTATCCCATTACCGGAGCAGTAGGCTTCCCAGTGACCCCTCCTACCGCAGCCGCATAGAAGTCTCCCTTCAAAATCTATCGTGAAGTGCCCGATCTCATGGGCGTTTCCATCCTTACCTATTAACAGATGACCGTCAACGTATACCCCGCCACCTATACCGGTGCTAATAGTTATGTAGACGAGGTTATCGTGACCCTTACCTAAACCGAAATGCTTCTCGCCCATAACGGCTGCAACGCAATCATTGAGCAGTTTAGTCGGTAGACCGAACTCTTCCTCAATAGGCTTAACGAGCGGGACGAAATCGAAAGGTAGGTTCGTGGGCTTCATTAAGCCGCCCCTCTTAATGTCTAGGGGGCCAGCTGAACCTATACCTATACCTTCAACATCTTTTAAGCTGACTTTCTCAGCCGTAATAGCGCGTATCATCTCGATTATCTGTTTGCTTATGCCCTCCGCCCCCCTTCCCTTCTCCGTCCTCTCAACAATTTTCCCCAATATTCGTCCCTCGCTGTCCCCTAACGCAACCCTAACATTTGTTCCACCGAGATCTACCCCTATAGCCACCTTCTTAAACATGGATTATCCCGCCTCAAACGATTTGAGCCATCAACAATTAAAATAGGTGGGGATACTGAAAAATAATATTGCGGCGATTAGCCTTAAAAGATTAGAAAAACTAATATTTCTCATATAACATTTTTGTGAATCTTGTTTAAGCGCGGTGAATCCGCTTGGATAAATCATGGCATGCGATGAGCGAGGAGAAAGTCTTAGAAGCCCTGAAGACCTCGCGTAGCGGTCTTAGCGCCGAGGAAGCTAGGAAAAGGCTACTGGAATATGGTCCAAACAAGCTTATTTCTAAGGGTGGCGTAAACCCTATAAAAATATTTCTGAACCAGTTTAAAGATATCTTCGTTTTAATGCTCATCGCGGCGGTCATAATATCCGTCGCTATGGCTTTTGCTAAACCAGAGCCTCCGACAACAGAGGATTACGCTGACGCCCTAACAATAGGAGCCATAGTAATATTAAACGCCGTTGTAGGCTTCGTCCAAGAGTATCGTTCTGAGAAGGCTATTGAGGCGATGCGCAGACTAACAGCCCCAAAGGCTACGGTGATACGTGACGGCCATAGCGTGATTATACCGGCTGAAGAGGTTGTTCCGGGAGATATACTGGTGCTTGAAACAGGTGATCGCGTTGCCGCCGACGCAAGGCTGATTGAGGTTGTTGAGCTGAAGACTAATGAGGCTGTTCTGACGGGTGAGTCAACCCCTGTTGAAAAGCATGTTGGCATTCTTCCAGAGAACACCCCGGTGAGCGACAGGCGGAATATGGTTTTCATGGCTACCCACGTAATTTACGGGCGCGGAAAAGCAGTCGTTACGTCAACAGGTATGAGAACCGAGTTTGGGAAGATCGCTGAGCTAGTTCAGGAGATGGAGGAGGAAGAAACCCCGCTCAAAGCTAAGCTTGAGAGATTTGCAAAGAAGCTTGGAGTGATAGTTATCGTTATTTGCGTGATAGTTTTTGCGCTTGAGCTCATCGACATCTACGTGTATGGGGCAGCTAAGGCTGAGAGCCTAATGGACGCGTTCTTCACGGCGGTAGCCTTAGCGGTTTCAGCCGTCCCGGAGGGTTTACCTGCAGTTGTAACCGTAACCTTGGCTTTAGGTGCTAGGGAGCTGGCTAAACGCAACGCCATAATTAGGAGGCTGTCGTCGGCTGAAACCCTTGGGTCTGTAACGGTTATATGCTCCGATAAAACTGGCACATTAACCAAGGGTGAGATGACTGTCCGCAGAATATATGTTAATGGAAAGATTATTGAAGTTACGGGAGTAGGCTACGAGGCTAAAGGCGAGTTTCTAGAAGGGGATAAGAGGGTTGATGTTAAGAGCAGGCCTGATTTAAGCCTACTCTTAATTGGCTCGGCATTATGCACAAACGCCCAATATGATGGGAAAAGCGTATTTGGCGACTTAACTGAAGGAGCCCTAATAGTTGCGGCCGCTAAAGCCGGGTTATGGAAGGAGGATCTGGAGAAGATTTACCCACGCATATATGAGGTTCCGTTCACATCTGAGCGGAAAAAGATGACGACGGTTCATAAATCTAACGATGGAAGATTGATGGTGT
>JAWBZG010000031.1:0-14892 GCA_038866525.1 Bathyarchaeia archaeon | reverse complement strand
GAGATCTCTCAGAAAAACTGAACGAGATGAAGCTAATTAAGCAGATTTGCCAGCAGCGTTTAAATATCCTATCGGAGAAGTGGTTTTCCATTAGACGCGACAAAATTAAGAAGATAATGGATTTAGAGGTCAGGGCATCGCAGCTAAAGGACGACATTAAAGAGGTTGAAGTCAGATTCGCAGTTGGAGAATTCAATAGGAACCTATATGATCTAAAGATGGGCGAATTGCAGGGTGCTCTAAGGAACCTGGAGAAAGAGATAGCTAGTCTTAGAGACTACATTAGTGAAATAGATCAAAGAATATTTAGGATAACTGAGCTCCTAAAGGAGGAGTGAAAAGTTATTGACATCTAAAAGAACGCTAATTAGGGTGGTTATAACAGCGGCAATGCTTCTTATAATGAACACAGCATCACTAATATCTGCCGACGTGACTTCACGCTTAAGTCCGCCGGAAAACATGTATACTAACGACATTCACGTCGTGAACATGGTTTATAATATAACGTTGCTGATGGGCGATTGGGCTGGGAGCCATCTTTCTAAGAGATTGAAGGGATTAAATGTTTCCATATATGATTCGAATAACAGTTTAATATTGGATGGCATAGTAAATGATGGACGCTTAGAAGCTAGGCTGGAAAAAGGTTCATATACTGTCGTGGTTAGGGTTGATGGCAGAGTTGTGGGCTGCCAGGAGATAAACGTCAGCAAATCTGAAATCATAATTATTAGATTGCGGGCTTATCCATTGAAAATTGTATGCGTTGATCAGGACGAAAATTACGTGAGCGGAGCAATAGTCCTCCTCCATTATTTAGCCGGCTTCGGCGAAGATTGGCGCCTCATGGATTTAACTAAGACGGATGCGAATGGATCAGCCTTCTTCCACGAGGTTTGGAACGGAACGTATAAAGTTGTGGTTGAGAGCGGAAAAATTCTCAGTGAAGAGAGATTGGAGGTTAATGAACCAAAAAATGTAACCTTAAAATGCAATAGGGTAACCCTAAAGATTAACGTTGTCACATCTATGCCATCAGAATATCCTCTCCCAAACGCCTCCGTTCTCTTGCAGGATAGCGCCGGGCGTTTAATTCGTAGAGGCTACACCAATGAGGAAGGGTTCATTCAATTCAACAATATATATGTTGACAACTACACAATCTACGTCGATTGGTTAGGCACCGAAGTTTTTTCTGGAACAATAGACGCTGGCTCCACCAGAAACCTAAAGATAAGAACCTCTGTTTTTAAGGTCTCGTTACGCGTCATTAACTCCTTCGGTGAACCTATTCCCTACTCAAAAATAGTTATCTCGAAAGTAATCTCCAGATCACCCATCACCATAAGGGAAGTGGAGGCGGATAAGAACGGTTTTACTACATTTTTCCTGCCATCTGGAATATATGAATTTTCCAGCATGGGAGGAATGTATTTTGGCAAGATTTCGGTAAGCCTATTTGACAATTATAGCGGGGTGATACAATGCAACATACATTCAAACGTTTGGATCCTGTTATTTTTGCTATCCCTGCCTCTGCTCTTATTATCTCTAATCTTGGAGCGGAATAGGCTTAAAAAGCCGCTGGAATATAGGCGCTATCAAAACATGTTGTCAAAGCTTGAATCAATGTATAGTAGCGGTTTAGTGGAATACAAAATATATAGGAAGCTCAAGGAGGAATATGAGACGAAACTTATTGAGTTGAGTGGGAGGAAGAGGAGATGAGAAGCAAGCTTAATCTAAACCTACTTTTAAAGGTTTTAACATTATTACTTCTCGTTCTATTGCTTTTAGCAGAGTATTCCAGTGAATCTAGCTGCTATGATGGGGCGATTCAAGTTTGGTTAAAGGTATCTTTGAGAGATTATTGGTCTGACAGCCCGCTTAGCAATGTCTCCGTTTCGCTCAAAATTTCTACTCTAAAAGGAGATATTATGTTGGGTCCCTATGTTAGCGATGAGTTTGGAGAAATAAACATTTATCTTGGAGAATTTTCCAGCAAAGATTTAGCTACACCGCTAAGATTAACAGGTTTAATTTTATCAGACAACTACACCTTAATTAAGGTTAACAATGTTTTTCTCGAGGACATAAAATATTCGGCGCAATACGCATCAGGCCAAACCCAATTCTCAGATATGCAAATTACGGTTGAGCAAAAGATAGAGAAGGGAGAAGTTAACGGAACAGAAAAGGAAATAGCGATAATTAAAGTTAATTGCTGGCTTCTTAAAGGGAAATTAATCTCGATTTCAGACTGCGATCCGGTAACTGGTGAAAAACCAGTAATTAGAGTGACGCTCGCCGCAAGCGTTCCCGACGGAGTGAAGAAGGAGGCTTATAAGAGCCTTTACTTTGTCCCAATCGGCTATGAGTTAACCATACGTTACATTCCTAAAACCAAAGGCGGTTATATTTATCCGCCGCTTAAAATTCTGGTGGATGAAAATCTATCTTCAGTAAACTGGATGTATCATGCAGCAAAATCCTACGGGAATTATAGGATGAATTTGGTTAATAGGGAGATCGAATGGTTGGGATCGGCTGGTCTATCCGTTAGCCGCGAAGCTGAGGAGAAAATGGCTCTTGAAAACCTGCTAAATAGAATCCTTAATCTCTACGAGAAGGAGGATTACAGCGCAGCCTTCAGTGGAATGAGAATATTCCTGAATAGAGTGGATAATTTGGAGAGGTGGTTATCTAATTTAAAGGCTCTATCGATGATGAGCACCATATGTATAAGTCTTTTCACATTTGCTCTGTCTTCCATATTGGCAGGCTTCATCTTTGAGGAGCCAGCTAAAAACAAGGAAAGGGCTATAGTGAAAGCTGTGCTCTTTACATCGCTGCTGATTTTCTTCTTTCTGATCGATCCCTCATCAAAAGTTGCCTGCGCGCTTCTGGTTGAGAGAACCCTTAGTTCGCCTCTTCTGCAAATAAATGCTCCAACGGTCATTTTGGGCTTATTTGTGATAGGCGCGCTAATATATTTCTTGGCAACACTATTATCCGTTAAAAGATCCCCAGTAACGGATTTATCTCTACAGTTGGGCGTGAGAAGCTTAAAGAGGCGCCCTCTCAGAACCACATTAACCTTGATAACCGCCATAATAATCGTATCCGCCTCAATGACGTTTGTAAACATATCTATCGCAAGGGAAACCAAGATAGGGGGATCGTGGCCTGGCACAAACATTTCAGGATTACGAATATACTCTGAGGGGCTAACAGGGTTAAGTATACATGACATTACATGGATCAGGGAGCAGGAGATGTGTGAGAAAATCGGCTACATTGAGAAAATTAAGACCTTAGAGATGCTTGGTGAGGGGCAGATTTCCCGCATCGCTTTCCTCAACATCGGTGGGGAAAAATCCCATGTAATTAACCTAGTGTGCGTTGATCCGGATTTTATGGAGAAATACTACAATTTCTCTAAGTATGTTAGGGGATTTTGGAGGGAATTTTCTGAAGGTGAAAAAGTCGCTCTCTTACCAGTAAAATATGATGTTGCAATCGGCGAATATGTAACATTAAGTGTAGATGAGAAACTAATGGTAGGAATGGGTGTAATTGATCTTGGAACAAGGACCCTGGGGCGATTTAAGGTTGTTGGCAAATTTGACTACGCTCAGATATCGCTGCTTAAAGGAATAGATAATAATCCGCTTCTAGATGATGTTTCTAATACTGTTTTACTTCCAATAAAATCGGTGAATGATACTTCACTATTTATTTCGGAGGCAACGGTTATAACGAGGGCAGGTTTTGACCCAGTAGATGTTGCTAAGGAATTAGCCTATTTACTTGGGTTTCCCATAGTGGCGAATAAAAACGGTTTGTCTGTTTTAGTGAGATGGACCCTTGAGGTTTCGATCGCTGGCTTCCTTCCATACATTATCCCGTTAGCCGTGGCAAGCCTAATGATGTACATAACAATGTCTTCAGTCTACGAAGAGAGGAAAAGGGAGCTATTCACGTTGGCGACGTTAGGTTTAGACCCAAGAAACATGCTCCTCGCTTTCCTTGTAGAAGCGCTGCTCATAGGTTTGATAGGAACTTTCGTAGGCTTTTTCGGCACATATATTATTTCAACGGCGTTACTCGCTCTATCTTCCCTACTTAAAGTAGAAACAGCGTTCTATTACGTGAGCTGGTCGCCTCTCTCGTTCTTTGCGGCTTTATTCATTGGTGTGGTCACAGTTTTTCTCGGAGGCTATATACCGTCCATAAGGGCTCAGGGTTTAAGCCTAATGGGCAGAGCTAAGACCCGTGAGCTGGCAGGTGAGCTGATTATTGAGGGGGAGAACGCTATTTTCCAACTACCTATAAGAGAGACTCTCCAGAACAGTGAGTTGCTTTACGAGTACTCTAAGGAAACGCTTAGGAAGATATCTCTACGCCTAGTGGACCCCCACTCGATTAAAGGCGAAATCTACGGAGACGGTACGTTCAGCATATCCTTTATGGCTTTAGGGTCGGGACAAAGCGTTTTTATACCCTGCGTTTTGAAGGGTGAGAGAAGCGAAGATATTTTAACGCTTTCAGTGGTCTTTCCAAAATCTTATAGGGAGTATGAGCAGATTAATAGGATTCTTCGCGACCTAGAAGCCTACATAATCGGCTTCTCCTCCTGGCGAGACATGCAGCTAAAGATGAGGATTATCAGGGAGACTCCTAAAAAGCAGAAGACTATGGATGAAATATTGGATGAGATAAAGGCTCTGATTAAAGAGATAAAGGATCTTAACAGGAAGCTCGGGATTCTGGAGTCGCAGAAGGGAAGGCTCACGGAGGAACTGTATAATGAGTTTAGGCAGAAATATCTTAACATGATTAATGAGAAATTTAAGGCTTTGCGCTCAATCTCGGTTGGTCTCGAGCCCTACATGAGCCAGATCCAAGAAGAGATTAGGAGGACCAGTCTAGAAATAGAGAGGACCACAATAGCGTATAATCTTGGCGAAATAAGTGAGGAAGAATACATAAAGACATGCAGCCCCCTGCAGAATAATTTGGTGGCGCTAAAGAATAAGCTCAGTGAAGTTGAAGAAGTAATGGAGTTTCTGAGAAAACCCTTAGGGATACCTTAAGGCACTTATTTAAAACTCTAATTTTCTCCCCACTTCGTCGTCTATTCTATATCCTTGGAAATCTTTTATGGCTTCTTTAACCAGGTCGCTGAATCGATCCGTTAGTAGCTTGATCATCTTCTTATCTAACGAGTCCTTTCGAACAATTAAATCGTATCTCTCGTAGCTTATTGGCGTGAAAGCCAGATTATATTTTTCCGCCACATATCTGACGGCTACCCCCACGTCCACTATTCTTTTAGACACTAAGTATGCGACGGCTTCATGAGTCCTAACCTCAAAATTATATCCCTTAATCATCTTCTTTAAATCCTCAAATTCGAAGCATCTTCTCCTAGACTCCTCCTCCAACAATATGTCAAAGAGAATCCTGGTGCCGCTGCCGGGGTTCCTGTTGACGAATCTGAGACCTCTATCAATTATGTCGCCTATAGACGATACCTCCGCTGTCTCCCTCTTATATATGAAGCCCTGCTCACGCAGATAACCTCTAATAAGCAGAACGTCTCTCAAACCCATCCTCTCTATGTACGGTATATTATATTCTTTTGTCTCGTAGTCGAGTAGGTGTATCCCAGCCATGTCAGCTATCCCCGCTTTTATAGCGTTTAATCCAGCGGTGCTCCCCATATTGAGTACACGTATACGCGTATCTCCAGTTGAAGCAACAGAGCTCAGCAAGTGCTGGAGAAGAGGATCATGGCTGCCAATCAAGTTCACATCATACTGCCTCCAAAAAGGATTCGCCAAAACCTTCAGCTCGCAGTTAGCCGGAGCGTACTCCAAATTCTCCGGCAGAATTATGTACCCGTCCACCAAACCTAGAGACGATATTTTCCCACTATGCCCCGGCAGCGGATACGCCATTAAGAGCCCTCTCCGCTCAACTAGAACAGTTGGTATAAATACTCTTATGCCAGGCTCACCTTTAAGGGGCACAGGTATGCGCGCATCAACGTATCTATGCTCATAAACCTTCCCCTGGAGCCTAGCTAGTATCGGCAGAAGGTAGAGGTTCACCGTCAGTAGACATGAAAGGGGGAAACCTGGCAAACCAAATATTATTTTGTCGCCGTGGACCGCTAGGGCTAAGGGTCTACCCGGCTTCTCCCTCACTCCATGAACTATTAGTCCGGGGCTAAGCTTAGAGAGAGCCTTATATATGAGGTCTTCCAGCCCCGCCGACGTCCCCCCTATCGTAACTATTATATCGTTTTCTTCGATAGCCTTCCATAATTTGTCTTCTAGATCTTTCTCATCATCTAGAGCCCTCTCGTAGATTTTCGGGTCGGCGCCCATCATCTTAACGTACCCGTATATTAGGTGGGAGTTGGAGTCATATATGCACCCGTACTCCAATTGTTCACCCGGGGATCTCAGCTCGTCTCCCGTTGGCAGTATGCCAACCCTCACAGGCTGATATACGTAGACCTTGTCAACCCCGAGAGCGGCTAGCATTGATGCCAGTAAAGGCGTAACCACCTCACCCTTCCAGGCGGCAACCTCACCTTCAGAGAAGTCCGACCCCACCTGATCGATGTTTTCGCCCCTCGACGCGCTCTTATAGAACACTACTGAACCCCCCTCAATATTAGTGTACTCTATGGGGACAACTGCGTCGGCGGGGTAGGGTATAATGGCTCCGGTTGAAACCTCAACGCACTCACCCCTACTAATCCTCACGATTCTGGTCTCGCCAACAGATAAGCGGTCTACAAGCCTTAGTTTCCTGGGTTTATCCTCATATACCCCTATTAGGTCGTCGCTTATCACAGCGTAACCATCCATAAGCGCCCTAGTGTATGGCGGATAATTCACCTTAGCATATATATTGCGGCTTAAAACTCTCCCCAAAGCCTCGCTTAAGGAAACCTCTATCTCTCCAAGCGGCTTTATAGGGCGATACCTCTCAAGTATCTGTACGACCTCGTCTACTGAGACTAGTTTACGGTAAATCTTCCGCTTAACCAATTTAGAGCACCGACCCATAAAGGTTAACCTCAACCTCGTATCCTTCATCGAATCCCTCTAAATCTTCAGGGATCTCCACGAAGCCGTTGCCTCTGAGCAGGCTGGCTAAGGAGCCGGAACCCCCGGTCATGATCGGCTCAGCATAAAATTTGCCGTCTTCACAATAAACCCTAACGCGCACAAAGCCTTTAACGCCCATCTTCACCGTAACCCTACGGGTTAATGCAGCCCTAATCTTAGGGTATTCAGGCACCTCTAAGCCCAGCCCCTTCAACAGGGGCTTGAGGAGGTATTCTAGGGTGGACATGGCTGCTACCGGGAGCCCGCTTAAAGCCAGTATTGGCTTGCCGTCCTTCACCGCTAGGCACGCTGTCTTACCAGGCTGTATGGCGAAGCCGTGTACTAGGTATTCTGGATTCATGCTCTCTACGGCTCTAATAGTGTAATCATGTTTACCCATGGATGTCCCGCCGACAAGTATGGAGAGATAGAATGAGCAGTTACTTCGCAGCCATCCAGATATCTCGTCTGCGTCGTCCCTGGCTATCGACCTCTCGTCCACAGTGAAGCCGTGCCACCTAAGCCATGCGTCCACAAATACGTGGGTGAAAGGCCTGAAGTATGTGCCCCTAATAATCTCATCTCCAACATTTAGTATCCTGGCTCTGAGATCGAAAACCCTAACCCTATCCACTCCCTCTAAAATTAACCCGGCTACGGCTTGAGGTGTAATTCTGCAGCCCCTACGAATTATCGCTATGCCCTCATCGTACTCTTCGCCGGGCAAAGACACGTTCTCGTATTTAGCCAGACGCCTTAACACAAGAACCCTATCCCCCTCTTCAACAGTATCCTCCACGGGCACTACGGTATCCGCGCCATCGGGCAACAGAGCGCCGGTCTCAACCTTAATGGCTGAACCCGGCTCCAAAAAAATGCTTGTTTCCACTCCGGGTCTAATAAGGGTGTCAAGAAGCCTTAAGGGGACTGGTGAGACTGGCGACGCAGCCTCTACGTCTGATGCGCGGACAGCGTAACCATCCATGACGGATTTGGGTTTAGGCGGAAGCCTAAAGCTAGAGTTTATGGTTTCAGCTGAATATTTGCCTAAAGAGTCCTCGACGGGAACGCTGACTTCGCTTGGTAAGGCAAGGAGCCTAAGAGCCTTAGATAAAACATCTGAAACCCTATGGAGCTCCTTCAACCTTCCTTCACCAGGCGGCAGATGCCTCCCAATATCTAGAAAGAAAACTGGTTTAAATTAATATAGTGTTGCCTTAATGGTTTGCGGTTCTAAACCGATATAAATCCGCGGATGCTAACGCTACCCTTAACCCAAACATTTAAAAGTTAAATGTTTGTAGATGAGTCTATTTTATTGCTTATGTCTTCAATCGATATCGCTGTGAAGGCTCTACGTCAGCTTGAGGATGAGGATATAAGGATTCTGGTGAAGATAGAGGTTGACATGAGCCGCCATAGATATGTTCCTGAAAGGGATGTTTTAAAGATGAGCGGTTTAGCCGAGAAGGAGGTTAAGTATAGGCTTGAGAAGCTGAGCGGTTTAGGCTTAATTCACCGTTGGATAGGTTCATACGTCGGCTACGCGTTAAGCACAGCTGGCTATGACTGCTTAGCTTTAAACGCGCTAGTGAAGGCGGGGATCATAGAATCCATTGGTAAACCTTTAGGCGTCGGTAAGGAATCAGACGTATACGACGCTTTATCCGCGGGCGGCGAGAGGGTTGCCGTGAAATTCCATCGCCTAGGCAGAGTGAGCTTCCGGCAGACCAGAAGGTTTAGGGATTATCTGCTCGATAGAAGGCATGCTTCATGGCTCTATCAGTCGCGTTTGGCTGCTGAGAGGGAGATTGAAGCCCTAAGGCTCGTTTATTCATGCGGGGTGTCCGTTCCCAAGCCGATTGGGCATAATAGGCACGCTGTCGTCATGGGCATAATAGAGGGCGAATGCCTGTTCCGGCTTAGGGAGATACCTAAACCGGAAGCCGTACTAGACGAGATCCTAGAGAACGTGAGGTTAGCCTACCTTAAGGCGGGCGTTATACATGGAGACTTAAGCGAGTTCAACGTCATCTTAACGCCGTTAAACCGCATATTAATAATCGATTGGCCCCAATACGTTAGGGCGACCCATCCAAACGCCGAAAACCTCTTGAAGAGGGATGTCTGGAACATTATTAAGTTTTTTAAGAGAAAGTATGGTGTTGTTAGGGGGCTGCAGGAAGCCCTAAACTACGTGAAGACGTCTTTCGCGGGCGGCTTAAACGTTTAAGTATAATTTAATATTAAAGTATTAATTGTATGCAGATCTCTGAGGCAAGAAAACTGATTGTTGGTGTTGACCCGGGGCTAAACTGCGGGCTAGCTATCTTATCGCTTAATGGTGAACCAATCCTTGTGGAGAGCCATAGAGGCTGGTCTATGTCTAAGATAATTGAGCGGATAATAAGTTTCGGTGAGCCGACGATCATATCGAGCGATGTCTCCCCAGCCCCAAGCCTCCTAGAGGAGCTCGCTAGAAAACTTAACGCGGTTCTGTTTGAGCCGGCGATATCGATGAGCATTGAGGAGAAGCATAGGTTAACGCGGCTATATGCTGAGCGATACGATGTGAGGGCTGAGAACGCCCATGAAGTCGATGCTTTAGCCGCGGCTATAAAGGCTTACCAGCATTATAAGAGCAAGTTTGAGCAGGTTGACGCTAAGCTTAGGGACCTAGGCTGCGGGGTTTCCCCAAACGATGTTAAGGACCTCGTCGCCAGAGGATACAGCATATCTAGGGCGATAAAGGTTCTCGTGGAAAAGAGATCCGAGAAGAGCCCTGTGATTGGAGCCGCCCTGGTAGGCGAGGAGCGGATGAGGGAGGTTATAGAGAACCTCACGCAGAGACTCATGATGGAGAGGGAGAGGAATCGCCTTCTTAGGGAGGCGAACAGGGAGTTGCAGCTTAAAGTGAAAGCTCTAGAGGCTGAAATCGAGAGCTTAAGGGAGGCTCTGGAGAAAATCCGCAGCGAGCAGGTCCTCCAGATAAGGAGGGAGCGCGAATACCGGAAGCTCTATGAAGAGATAAGGGTTCTTAGGGATAAAGTCTTGGAGCAGGAGGCTCAGCTAGAAGCGTATAGGCAGATGCTTAATAGGCTGCAGTCTCTAAGCGACTCAGAGTCTAGGGAGAGATTAATATTGTTGAAGCCTATCGAATCGTTCACTAGGGAAGGGCTTAATAAAGCCTTCAATTTATACAACATTAGAGCCGGGGACATAGTCTTCATAATTGATTCGAGCGGCGGAGGATCGTCGACCGCCGAAAATCTAGTTAAGAGGGGGATTAAAGCAGTGATCATTAATGGAGCCATGTCCCATCAAGCTCTAGAGATCTTTGAGAAGCACTATATACCGGTGATCCCATCAAGCTCGCTAAACATTAAGTGGATTGATGGTTTACCCTACGCTGACCCAGACGATATAAAGCAGGCAATTAAAGATGGAAAGACTATGAGCACCATTAACAGCGTCGAATCGTTAAGGGAAATAATAAGGGATTATTTGAGGGAGATTATGAATCAGGAGAGTTGAGGAAAATATTTTTATTTGGAAGCGCCTAAAGGGTTTAATAAGCGGTTCCATATGGACTTGGGAATTATCTCTCTCGCTTTATTCCTCGCCTCCACCGCCGCTTTCTCATATCTAGCTTATAAACTATATAAAAGGGGCGCTGAACAATGGGCTCAAGCTGGACGGGTTATTTGCGTAATGTTGGGCTTCTTAATGTTTTTAGGCGGTCTCCTCTCTGAAAACATGATTACAATGATTATCGGCTTAGCTACGGCGTTTGCAAGCAGTTCACTCTTTCTCACTCATTACGTTAGGAGTGAATTTAGGGCGAAAAGGTTCTTGGAGATAATCTTCAGCATATTGTCTCTTGGAATAATTGTTTATGGATACCTTGCCACGGGAAGCATTATTTTAGGACTGCTAACACTATTCATCGCCGCCATGATTACGGTAGCTCTCATGCTATCGTATCTTCTGCCGAGAATCCGCGCTGAAGTTAAACATTAAACCATCGCCCCGGGAGCCCGCTCAAGCAGTTAACTATTTCAGAGCCTAATACATTATTGTAGGGGTAAGCTGCCCGCATTTCTAAGCCCGCGCTCACGTTCGAATCGAAAAATTCACAAATCTTAAGGAAAAACTTATTTTAAGAGTGACATCTGACAGGAAGTTTAATCTTGAAGCCTTTATCTCCATGAGGAGAATTTAAGGTCTAGCGTACAGCTGACACACCGGCAAGCAGAGACATGCATATCATCTTTCATCTTTGTTCGGTTAAGCATACTTCCTACACTCATAGCAGCACCATCTCCGGTGTTATGGTATCCATATGAGCAGGGCTTTGCAGTTGGGCGGACCAGCATCTGCGCCTGTTATGGTTGCACTTGTTGAGCCCTTTGCTGCTGGGCTGCCGCATCTCTAAAACCTGTGTTGGTCGCGGTTTTAGGGGGACAAAGTCTCCTGAAGATTGCACTCCCTCCCAAAGCACCTTTCTTGTCACGCTTCTCTCTCACCTGCGCCACAACGATTTCTCTAATCATCTTCAAAAACTCTATTATTTTTGGAGAATGGTTAATTTAAGTTAAAGGGGGTTGAGGAAACATTATTATTTTGTCTGGCTCAGTAGATTTATTTTGGGTGCTGGCATGGTTCAGGAGTTTATTGAGGTTGAGGATGTTGGGACCTTTAGGCTTGTCGCAGAGCAGGCGCCATTCGTGATCCGCAGAGACCCGTATCTGTTCGCCCAGTATTTTTCGTCAATGATATTTATAGATATCTCGAAGCTAGAGGATAGGGAGGTTAAGAGGCTCTTTGATCTCCTGCGTGGAAAAATAATAGTTGTTAAGAGCCTTGTGAAGGCTTCCTCGATATCGGATTTCCTTGAGAAGGCTGAAGGGAAGAAGCAAGCGTAGCGTTTCCTTAAACCCCTCCAACTCTCTAGACTGCTTAGAAAAGGTTTTCAGCCCAGAGAAATTAAGTGATGTGGGGCTGGATGCGCGTGATCAGTCCGCCCACATCCACGCATTTCAGCAGGTTAGCCATATGATCTCAGGGCTTTAAAGTGGTGCATCTGAAAACTAAATATAGGCGACGAATAGCTAAATTAGAGATGGAGACGTATTGCTCTGAGGGCTGATGTATGGCTAAGATCTCAATCTCTAATACGCGTGATTATTTTTTGAAGGATGGCGAAAAATTCTTTTATCTTGCAGACACCTGCTGGAGCGCGTTCACCAATCCAACACTTGATGAGTGGGAGTATTATCTGGAATACAGGAGGATGCAGGGGTTTAACGCCATACAGATAAATGTTTTGCCGCAGCATGATAGGAGCGAGTCAGACAACTATATTGACCCCCTTTGAACCCCTCCCGGACGGCGGATGGATCTTCAATAAGAGAAACGAGAGGTATTTTGATAGGGCGGAGAAGATGGTGGAGATGGCTGTAGAAATGGATTTTACGCCAGCTCTAGTAGTGTTATGGTGCAACTATGTTAAGGGGACCTGGGGTTCAAAAATAAACCCAAAGAGGATTATACCGCTGGAGCATTTAGAGGAATATGTAGCTTACGTGGCGGAAAGGTTCGGAAAATATAATCCAATATTTATAATGAGCGGGGACACAGACTTCGAGACGGAGGAAGCCGTAGCCTACTATAAAGTCTCGATGGACATAGTTAAGAGGGCGGCGCCCAACTCCCTCACAACCATGCATCTGATGGGCGGATTATGGGAAATCCCCGAAGTACTTGTGAAGTCTCCCAACTATGACTTTTACATGTATCAGTCCGGGCACCATAAGGATCACCAGCATCTTCCATACGAGCTCGCCCAAAAATTCTACAATATGCCGGTTAAAAGACCGATAGTGAATGGGGAGCCGTGTTACGAAGGGCACTCGCATGGGGGCAAATATGGTAGGTTTGGAAGATTTGATGTTAGGAAAGCAATATGGCAGAGCCTTCTATCAGGAGCGAAAGCTGGAACCGCATATGGGGCTCACGGGATATGGTCTTGGCATAAGAGAGGGAAGATGTTTTGGGGTGAACGGTTTTCCGGGATGCCTTATGAGTGGAGCACCGCGCTGAGGTTCCCGGGGGCATTTGATGCGGCTTTCGCTAAATGGGTTTTCGAGAAATATGATTTGTTTGGCATAAAACCGGCGAACGAAAAGCTTTTGAATGAAACCCCTGAAATAAGGGTCTCTGAAAGCGAAGATAAAGTAGTTGTTTATACGCCATATAGCTGGGATGTAAAGTTAAGGCTGAATGGGGTTTCATGTAAATGGGAGGGGATAGAGCTAGAGTCAAGAAGAGTTTTCAAGCCTAGGGTTAAGGACCTCAGCAACTGTATCATAATAGAGATACCGGATTTCAACAGCGATGCTTTACTCATAGGTTTCAAATCTTGAAAATTATAGAGAATAAATGGCGGCGTTTAAGAAAACCGCAGCGTAAACGCTTCCGCATCCATAACTCAAAGCCACAAAGCCAAATCGAGCTGGGAAATTCTCATCGAACCGCTGTCAAGGGGCGCTTCACAGATATGCTTCGGTCACGTATCTATGCATCATTCTGTGGCTATTAAAGTGGGATGCGAGTTTCCCTATAGAGTTCTCCATGATCCTTATCCACTCGTCTCTCCGCCCATAATATAATGGGATGATCACGTACTCCAATTTTCCGTATAAATCGTTTAGCTCCATCGCCAGCTGCTCCTCCAGAGGCATACGCTTCCTCTCTTCGGGCGCCGGTCCAATTGCCCATCCAGTTACACCCTCTATCCAGCCCTCGATCCACCAGCCGTCTAAAACGCTGAAGTTTATCACTCCGTTATGGGCCGCCTTCATGCCACTTGTGCCAGAAGCCTCTAGGGGTGGAAGTGGAGTATTCAGCCAAACGTCAACGCCTGAAACAAGTTTAGCCGCAACCTCCAAGCCGTAATTCTCTAGATACGCGACCTCAACCTCGCCTTTAAGAGCGCTTTTATACTTAAATACTTCCTCAATGAGCCTTTTTCCGGGTTCGTCTCTCGGATGAGCTTTGCCAGCGAAAACCAGCTGTATTCTCCCCCTTCTATTAACCCTCCTTAACCTTTCTATATCTGAGAATATTAGAGTGTGCCTCTTGTAGGCTGTAGCCCTCCTAGCGAAACCAATGGTTAGCGTCTCATAGCTCATTTTGGCGTCAGTCACGCTATTAACGTAGTCTATGAGATTCCTCTTTGCTTCCATATGAGCCCGCCATAGTTCATCGTCCGGGATTACGTCCACCCTGGCGAGCGGTTCTGGTTCATGGGCCCATCCCGGCAGATACTTATCATATAGCCTCTTGAAGCTCTCGCACGTCCAAGTATAGGAGTGTACGCCGTTCGTTATGGCGTGAATCTCGTAGCTCGGAAACATTTCTCTGGAGACAACCCTATGCCTTTTTGAGACACCGTTTATGCAGTTGCTTAGGTTTAGGGCGAGAAGCGTCATGTTAAGCCTATCCTCGCCGCCCAGCCCCCTCAAAAAGTCGAAGGACACTATTTCACCCATAACCTCTCGGACAAGATCATATGGGAATTTATCATGCGCGACCTCAACGGGCGTATGCGTAGTGAAGATGCACATGCTCCTAACCCTATCAACATCCATGTTATATCTGCGCAGCAGTTCAAGGGTTAGGAGGCTTGAATGCCCCTCATTCATATGGTATTTGCGTACTTTAACGCCCAGCTTCTCCAGCATTCTTACTCCGCCAATGC
>JAWBZG010000030.1:0-15255 GCA_038866525.1 Bathyarchaeia archaeon | reverse complement strand
GATCTAAGGCATCTCTGGAAAACTGGAAGTAATCGAGTATAACTATCTCTTTAGCCGGCTTATATATGATTCTAACCTTACCCTTCCTCGAACCCTGCTCGCCGCCCATAGGGCTCGTTAACCCTCTCCCGTAAACCTCTTTAATTTTCTAAAATTTTCAAGAGTAATCCATTATTTAGGATTTTCTTAAGTAATCGCGATAAACGCTTTTTATCTCATCAGCACTTTTCTGACGCATCTTTTACGTCCACATTATAATTATAAATCATTCTTCTATGAAATCGCTCTATATCTTAAATAAATTAAAGAAGCGTTTTTCATAAATTTTCCATCAAAATATTTTACGACTTTTACCCTTAACGCCAAATTGGGCGAGAAACAATTTTATTTCAATTTGCTTCTCATTTTTTTCGTCTAACTTTACGGGATTGGTTTTCGAACTACTGAAAAAAGGATGAAAAATAAGATTATCTCTGAATAGCCAAATGAATGCTGTTAGTCTCCTGTTAGTCTCGGAGGGGACATTATGCTTAATGATTTAACGTCAGATGAGGTTAAGGCTTCAACCCACGCTGAAGATTTAAAGTTCCGCCTAGCGACAGTAGAGCTGCTTCGAACGGCGAAAAAACACTATACTTATAGGGAGCTCGCCGCTAAAACCGATCTGCCCGTGACTGTTCTGAGCAGGTACGCTAAGGGGCATGTCCTCCCAAATAAGGAGAGAGCCCGCCAGCTATGGAATACGTTATCGAAGATAGTTGGTTTAGAGAACGAATTTAGGAGGAGATTAAAGTTTAATAGCGATGGATACTTCGATAATACCCTCCTTATAAGCGATATAATGCTTCTGAGGCAGGCCGCAAATTACGCGATAGCGCGGTTTGCTGGAAAAAGAATAACGAAGGTTTTAACCGCAGCCGTGGACGGAGTCCCTCTTGCAACGATGGTTGCTAATGCTTTAGGCGTCAACCTAGTTATAGCGAAATCAAATAAGGAGGTCGGGGTCTCATCATTCCTCGAAGAAACATACGTGTTAAGTAACTCGGGATACACTTTAACGCTGTATATTCCGAGAGACTCTATTAAGAGGCGCGACAGCGTTCTAATAGTTGACGATATTATAAAGAGCGGGGAGACCCAAAACGCCCTTCTAAACCTCGTCTATAAGGCGAAAGCTGAGGTTGCGGGAATATTCGCGATGATAGCCGTTGGGGATTCATGGATGGAGAAAATGAAGATACCTCCTGACTGCCAAGTGGAAGTCATCCTTAAGATGGGTGATCGCTCAACATAAGATTCATAAGATTTAAATGCGGCGATACCAGCAGTGCAAGTTACGTATATAGGTTTACTCCGCCAGATAGCGGATTCAATAAATGATTCACCGAAGGGGGAAGTAGGCGGCATTATTTTGGGTGAAGATTACAGCTATCGGGTCTTCTCCCGCTTCTTCCATCTCAAGTTTCTGCTCCTACATTTTCTGCATTTTTCAGCGGTTGGAGCGTTTCTAACACCGCAGTCTCTACATATCTTTAAGTATAGCCTCTTCTTCTGCGCTAAGCTCCTTTTCAATGGATCAACTATCGGCATATCTTCTCAAACCCTTAAATCTATTGAAACAAGAAAGGGGGTGGAGACGAAAATATATTTTTCGGTTTTAGAGGGCGGACCAAGCCTTATACCACTCAGCGAACTTCCTCAGGGCTTTTGCGCGGTGTGAGAAAAGATTCTTCTCCTCAATACTCATTTCACCGAAGGTCTTTGCAGGCTGCTCTTCAGGCTCAAATATTGGGTCAAATCCGAAGCCACCGCTCCCTCTAGGCTCCCTAGCAATCCTACCGTTAGATATGCCGAGAAAGCATCTCAGCTCGCCACAGGGATTGCAGAATGCGACCGCAGACTTAAACTGCGCCCTTCGATCATCCACCCCTTCCAGGAGCTTAATTATTCCACTTAACCCTATCGTCCTGTAAACGTATGAGGAGAATGGTCCTGGAAAACCCTTTAAGGCTTCTATGAACAGCCCGGCATCTTCAACGATTAACGGTAAATTAAGCTCGCGTACAGCGTTCAAGGCGCTTGTCCTCGCTATATTCTCTATATTGTCGTCTTGGATCTCTAATGTTTTGACTTTGAGCATGGCAACCGATATACCGTATTCCGCTAAGACAACTCTAGCCTCATTAAACTTATGAATGTTTCCGGTCGCAAAAAATATTAGCCTACCATACGGGAACCCTTTAGGCTGCAATCCTCAACCTCACCTCTCCGTTATGTATCGACCTCTCTTCTCTATTTCCCCAACCCTTTTTAAAACCTCTTCCGCAGCTTCGCTTCCCATTACCTCCCTATAGCCCTCCATGATCGCCTTAAAGCACTCTTCAGCGTGCTCGTAGTGTGTGCTGGTTAAAGCCCTCTTCATTAAATGCAGGTCTACCCCCCTTTCCTCCAAATCCACGCTCTGCTCGCTTAAGCCGAAGTCCACGAAAACTATGCTCCCGTATTTTGTCAGGATCATGTTTGAGGTTGTGAGGTCACCGTGTATTATTCCGCTTTTATGCAGTTTACCTATAAGTACACCTATTTGCCGACATATCTTGATTCTCTCCTCCGGCGTTAAGTCATTAAGTATCTGCTTTATCTGCTTGCCTTCAACATACTCCATAACTATCGTAGCTTCCTCTAAATCAACCATAAATATTATTGGTGTAGGAACGCCCGCCTCCTTAGCCTTATGGATCATCTGCGGCTCATGCTTAGTCCTCTGTATTTGAATCACCCTGTCAAGTTCAGGTATACGGTACTTTTTCGGATGCCTCCTCTTAAATATAACCTTCATGCCGCACCAGTCTTCGAGGTAGATGCTTGCCTCAGCACCCTTCTTTATCAGGACGCCCATCCCACCACCTCACCTTTATTCTCCTAGATTTAACCATAAACCCATGGAACCTCTACCTCATCAAGCCTCCACTTCAGCTTAACGAAGCTCTTCTCAATGGGGGTTATCAAACCATGCCTATAGCATAGGACCCCGGTCCAAGCTATCATGGCTCCGTTATCAGTAGCATACTCTTTGGGCACAACGCAGAAGCGTGCGCCGTGCTCCTCACACATCGCGTTCAGCATGCTCTGCAGCCTCCTGTTTGCTGCGACACCCCCAGTCAATAAAACCTCCTTTTTCTCCGTGTGCGCAAGCGCCCTTTCAGTTACCTCCGTGAGCATGGCGAACGCTATCTCCTGAAAACTGTAGCATATGTCTTCAAGGGGATATTTTCCTTCACGTAAAAGGTTGACTGCGGCTGTTAGTAGTCCGCTAAAGGATAAATCCATCCCCTTAACAGTGTATGGCAGCTGAATAAACCTTCTACCTCGCGACGCTAATTCCTCAACTATTGCCCCTAGAGGCTTACCGGCTTCAGGCTTTAAACCAGCTTCCCTAGCAAAAACGTCTAGACAGTTTCCAACGGCGATATCTAGGGTTTCACCGAAAACCCTATATCTCCTTGCTTCAAAAGCAGCCACAATAGTGTTGCCTCCAGAAACATAGAGCGTTACGGGGTCTTTAACTCCACTAACCATTCTACCTATCTCTATGTGGGCTAAGCAATGGTTGACTCCCACAAGAGGCTTATCTAAATATGATGCTAAGGCTCTCGCAGCCGTCGCGCCAACTCTCAAGCATGGACCCAAACCCGGACCCTGCGAAAAAGCTATGACGTCAACCTCTTTCGGCTTTATCCCAGCCCTCTTAAACGCTTCAGATATGACCCTGCCAGCAACCATAGCGTGGTGCCTTGAGGCTTCCCTTGGATGAATGCCTCCCTTCTCCGGGATATAAACATCGTTAACGTTGGCGAGTACCTCGCCGCTAAAAGACACTATTCCGACCCCGAAATCGTCGGCTGTACTCTCTATGCCCAGACAATAGCCTTCCGGTTTTTGCATAAGATATTATAAGAGGGGCGGGGTCTTAAAAACTAGCGGTTTTTAAGACTAGCGCTTTTATCTGCTTAACCCGCCTAATATGCTTTATATTTCTGGATTACAGATATTTTTACTTAAGAGAGCTGAGAAGATTTGAGGAGAGCCTGATTATGCCGAGAAATAATGATCTCGAGCAGAAAGCTCTTGAAATAATAATGAGGAGCGGTGAGAAGGGAATATTGCAGTCAGACCTCTGGCGCGAGATTAACGCCACAAGCAGGGAGGGGTCTAGGATATCAATTAGACTTGAAAGTAAGGGATTGATTTATCGAAAACCTGAGATTTCGAAGGGACGGTGGACATATAGGCTGTATCCAAAGCGCCACATCGTCTCCATAGACTCAATATTGGACTGCCCATGCATCTCATGCGAGGAGAACGCAAAGTGTAGTGCTGGTGGAAAGATTTCACCGAACAATTGTGAGAAACTGGTGCAGTGGGTGCTTAAAGAAGATCAAACGTAATACATGTACTCCATGCTCACGGTGAATATTTATTTGCCCGATCAACGGCTTTTGAGGAAAAGAGACTATTACTACAGGAAGGCTAAAGAGGAGAATTATAGGTCGCGTGCAGCGTACAAGCTTCTGCAGGCAGCGAGAAAATATGGTTTTATAAAGCGTGGAGACGTTGTCGTAGACTTAGGCGCTGCTCCAGGAGGATGGCTTCAAGCCGCTAGGCAGCTAGTTGGCGACGAGGGCTTTGTCTTAGGGGTGGACATTAAAGAGATAAAGCCGCTAAACTTCGATAATGTTCGCACCATCGTTGGCGACATAAGAGACCCTGAGACATTAAAGAAGATCAAAGATCTTTTGCCGAGACCAGCCGACGCAGTTATATCAGATGTCTCGCCGAATGTTTCCGGGGTCTGGGAGCTAGATCATGCGCGGCAAATAGAGCTCGCGGAGTTCTCGCTGAACATAGCCCTCTCCACGCTTAGGAAAGGCGGAAATTTCTTCACAAAAGTTTTTCAGGGAGATTTATTCCATCAATTCTTAAGCGAGGTTAAAGAGCATTTTCATCAAGTAAGGATTATAAAGCCTGAGGCGAGCAGAAAGAGGAGCGCTGAAATATATGTGCTGGGGCTAAATTATAGGGGCGGCAACCAACGCTAGGCGTTACATCTATCTCTCACTAAGCCTAAAATCGTCTCCACAACTGTTCTTAATCCGTTCATGCCGATAACCTTGCTCCTTATCTCCTCAATATTCCTCCTGTAGGTTTCATCCGATAAAATCTTGTTAACAGCGTTGAGGAGGGAATTCACGTTAACCTCACCCTGCTCTATAACCTCCGCGATGCCCATCTCTTTGACTCTCATCGCGTTGTTTGTTTGTTCTGTGTGGCTTGGCGTCGGTATGAGCACCATGGGTTTACCGTAACAGATGTTTTGCGTTAAAGTTCCATGCCCAGCCCTAGAGATCACGAGGTCCGCAGCCTTCAAATACTCGAACCTGTTTGGAAGCCAGTTATAAACTATGAAGTTCCGCTTATACCTAGTGGCTTGAATCGGGTTCTCCGGGCTCCCAGTAGACATGACGATCTGATAGTCTTCAGGGAACTCTCTAAAAATCCTCTTCAAAACTTCAATTATATAGGCTCTCTCCTTAAATGGTCCGCTTATAGGCGCAAATATCAGCGGCTTATCGCCGTCGAGGCCGAGCTTTTCGAGCAGCTCCTCCCTACTTGGCAGCTCATCCGGATAGGTGGGTAGGATTGGGCCGATAAATTTTACATGCCTATAGTATCTCATCGGCATTTTCAGGTTTTCGACGGATATCGTGTATGGTGGCGGGAAGTCCGGAACTAGAAGGGGGGCTGCGCAGCCAACCCAAATCTTACCGATTATTGCAAGCCCCCCGGTCTCAGTTATCTTTGCAAGCCTGAGAAGCCTCTTCTTCCTAGGTATCATGATTTTAAATTGATTAACTATACATACGTCCGGGATACCTAGGGATCTCGCGGCTATGAGGGGGGAAACGCGTGAATCTGAAACAACTATGTCGGGCTTAAACGCTCTAAGAAACCTGATTTCAGCCTCAACCTGCCTAGTGAATATGAAGGCTGCTAAGAATGGACCGGGGTTAACAACCGTCTGCCTAAAATCTATTGTTCCATCTGATTTAACCATAACGTCCATGGAGGGCGGCTCAACAACAGGGTATCCCTCCCTCCTAATATATTCTACCGCATCCCTATAGGTTGAGAATAATATTTCGGCGCCCATATCTCTAAGCTTGTTAGCTATTGGTATGCATCTTCCAGCATGCCCGAATCCGATCCCGCATACCCCAAAGTAAACCCTTATGGTGATCCCCCCGAATGCGCTTTAAACACTATTTCATGACAATCAATTATTCTAAGGTGATGTTATTCCGCTCTTAACGTTTTTGGGAAAACATCCCTCTAAGGAGATCTCAAAATAATGCTCCCGCTATGATGGAAGCCGCAAACAAGTAGAGCATTAAAAGCGCCGCGGTTATCAGCAGGTTTATCTTCCATTTACCGCGGCTCCAGGAGATCCCGAAAGGCAGCCCTATCAGGAAGCCCATGATATGCCCCCAGTAACCTATGCCGACATTACTGGTGAGATAGTAGACTGCTAAGAGATTGTATATGAAGTATAGGATTGCGACAAGCCCTAGGGGCATTAGGAAAATCCATGAAAATTTAAGCGGTTTAATGAGCATAACTATGGATGCTAATGTGAAGATAGCCGCTGAGGCGCCAACCATCTTAACATCGTAGCCATAAAAGTATAGGCTTAAAATGAAAGATAATGCCCCTCCTAAAAAGAACGCCAGCATAGTTTTAGCGGAACCCACCTCTTTCTCCAAAGCGCCTCCGAAAATATAGAGGAAAACCATGTTTCCAATTAGATGCATTAGGTCAGCGTGGATAAAGAGGGATGTTATCGGGGTCCAAAAATATCCCCTCCTAATGTTCTCACCGCTAAAATACAGGGTGTCGAGCAGCGGGTTCCCGGCAAAAAGGAAGCAGATTGTAGTCGTAAGCACGCAGAGCAGAATCAGCAGCGTGATTTTCTTCAAGATCCCTCACCACTTGTAGATTTCTTGCATCCTCTCCAGATAAGTGTTTGGGTCAGTCTCTTTAACAACCCCCCTATCCACATCAATTATATATATTGCGTGTAGGCGCGCATTCCTTATCTCCTCAATCGTGACTGGCGGATTACTATAATACAGGTCGCATAAAGCCTTTATCTCCCTGATTTCGCTCGGCGTCCTATATCTTGGCGGCTTAATCAATGCTGGCGAAAAGCAAAGTATATAGTATGGTGGAGTTGCTAAAGCAAATTTCTCCGCATAACTACTGTACCTGACTATTTTACTTGTCACTCTAACCATACAGTACATTGATGGGTCGACGGCATGTTCAGGTGGAACATAACCAGTCTCAACCTCAACGATTAGGCTGCCCAATCCCTTCAAGGCATATATGTCGCATGATATGCCGTCTAAGGCGTATTCCACATCAACATAGTATCCGCTTAAGATAAGATATTTAGCGCATATAAGCTCCATAACGGAATGATTGATTTTAACAAGGTTCTTTCTATAGAGGGAAATCAGCTTATCCCTCAACCTCAAAATCTGCTGACAAACCCTCTCACCCTCACCACTACAAAGCCTACTCACAACAAGATCCAAATCTTCTTCAAATCGCTCGACAGGAATCTTCAAAAACCATCCTCCAAAAATATTTATATTTAAAACTTAAAAAATTTGTGTAAAAAGTTTTATAAAGAATAAAAACAAAAAATAATTGCGCCTAAGCCGGGAAGTAGGCTTTGAGCACTGCGTTTAAGCAAAGAGCACGTCAGTCGAAACGGCTGAAGACTGACGTGCGATAAAGACTTTGCTTAAACGGGCCGGGCAGTGCTCAAGGCTTAGACCTGGCTTAGGCGTTTAAGTTGATTTCTCTGATAAATTTTATTCTGCCTCTATCTTCTTTAATTGCCTCCTATACATTTCCACTATTTCATCCACTCTTGTAGCGTCCTCAGCCGACTTGTCGGTTCGATATTTTCCCGTGAATCTTGGGAATCTTATCGCTAACCCGCTTCCCTTCCTTATTAAGTCTTTTGCGCAGGTGTGGATTGGGCTTAGAGTTATTTCGGCGCCGATCACCTCTATAACCATTTTAGGTAGGAACCATACGTCCGCCTCAAGGTTTGAGTCGACCCGCGGGTGCTTATGATTAATCCTGTATGGTTCGAGCATTTTAGGAAGGTTCTGTAAATCCTCGTCTGTGAAGCCGGATCCGCACTTACAAACTGTTTTAAAGGTGTCATTATCGTGGTCGTAGGCTGCTAAAAGCAGTGCCCCGTAAGTTCCAGCTCTTCTCCCCCTACCATAAAATGCTCCAACAACGACGAGGTCTACTGTGTCCGTCATCTCGCTCTTATAGTCCCGCTTATATTTTATCCAGAGCCAGCCTCTAGCCCCCGCCTGGTAGACCGCATCGTTGCTCAGCGACTTACAGACAAGCCCCTCGCATCCAGCCTCAACGGCTTCCTCGAAGAAGCGTTCTAGGTCATCAATATTATCGACGACTAAGTATTTCGCTATCTGGAACCTTTCGCCCTGCTCCACAATCTCTTCAAGGACCCTATGTCTCACCGGGTACGGCTCCAGCGTTAAATCCTTCCCATCAACGTAGAGGACATCGAATGCGAAGAGGGAGACAGGGTACTCTTTTGCAGCCTTCTCAATATCGTATTTGCGTCTTCTATGCATGAGCTCCTGAAAGGGCATCATTTCACCAGTATCGAGGTTAACGGCTACGCATTCGGCTTCAATTATGGCGGCTTCAGCCTTTATGTGATCCCTAATTAGCTCCGCAGCGTCCGGATACTGGCTCGTTATATTTTCAAGTCTCCTTGAGAACAGCGTCACACTGCTACCGGACTTATGGGCTTGTATTCTCTCGCCATCATACTTGTATTCAGCGATACATTTACCGCCAAGCTTCTCAAGTATCTCGGCGGGGGAGCTTAACCTCTCAGCCAGCATCGGTCTAATCGGGTTGCCGACCGAGACATGAAAGCTCTTTATGGCTTCAAGCCCACCTTCAGCGAGGGCTTTAGCAACCTTGCCTAGGTCGGAGGATATATTGTATGCCCTCTCGATAACATCCCTCGCGCCCTTTCCCTTGCCATAAGCTATTGCCAGGGCGTCCAGAATGGTCATGTCAGCTATGCCTAGACGGAGCTTTCCAGTGACCGTTCTAATAATATATTTTGCTTCTTTAGGCGTAGCATCCGCTAAAAGACCCGCTAAAAGATTCACCTTTAAATCCATTGACCCTTCTCCAGTAGCTTTCGCTATCTTGTCGAGGATCTGATAAACCCTCTCCACGGTTAACGGCTTTCTAAAGAAGGATACTTGACGCCTCTTCTCCAGGAAATTCTGCGCGGTTTCACCTAAGTCCCCTGTTCTCGCCAGATCCTCTTCGATCTCCTCCTCCTTCCTTCCCGCAACTTTGGATACAGCCCTTAACGCCAGTCTCTCCGCTACGCCGAGCTCTATGCCCACATAGTCCGGGTAAAGCTTACCTTGAGTCAAATATACAACCTTATCTATGACTTCTTTAGGGGTTTTCTTAAGTAGGTCAACTAGGTAATCGGTCATTTCAAGCCTCTTGGTTGTGCTCTCGATCTTCTCATACACTTCTGTAACGAGGGAGTAATCCATCGCCTAATGGATCCCCCAGCCGATTAACATAAGCCTGTTTTCTCATTAATTTATCTTAGTAGCGCGCCTAATTTATCCTTAGCTTCAATAATAAATGCAATTAACGAGTGTAATGATGGAAATAATTTACAGTTTTATTCACAAAAGGCATCTATTTCATTGGAGATTAGTAGGCGACTCTCAGCCCGCAGTTAGGGCAATAGATAGCGTCGTATGGCAGAACCTGACTGCAATTGTAGCAAACCTTCACTCCCATATCTTGAATGCGTTGAGGATACGCTGCTTCGCGGCTTATAGGCTGATAGGCGGATTTCCGCCTCCTGAGAATATGATAGAAGTAGGATATGCTTATAGGATATATTGGCTCAACGAATGAGATAACCATTATGGCAGCTATAATTCTAGCGGCACTTTGGCGGATAGCTACCGCTGCTATAATCTCGGCAGATAAGTATGCCACTATGAGCAATGCAAGCGTCGCCGCGAGGAGTAAAAAGGTTTTCCACCAGGCGCCGTCAGTTAGCTCTCTACTTCTTTTTAAGCTCCCGAAGACCCCTAGCTGCTCATACATTAGCGCTGGTATAGATAGGCTGAAGATCACGGCTATAATTACCCCTGGAACTATGAGGATGGCAATCCCCGAGATAATGAGAATGCCTGTAAAGAAGCTTACGCCCAATATCTCTCCCAATGATTTGAAAGTTAATAGGAGGTTACTTTTCAAATTCACCCTTCTCCCCTCGAGAATGTCGAAGGCGCATTTAGCAGCTAGACCGCAACCCAAGTTCGTTAAAATCCAAGATGAAAGAAAGGTAAGAGAAAGGATTGGTGTTAAGGAGACTAAATAATTAATTATTTGAGTGATGGATCCGTCTGCTGGAAAGTTCAATGGATTAAAAGGCGGTGAAAAGCTTAGGGCAAACTTAGCTAGGGCGGCATTAACAAGGTTTAGGGCTAGAAAAACCGGAAAGAAGATCCCTATATTACTCAAATAAATGGAAAATGAACTATTTAATACTTCAGTAACAGAGATTCCCGCAAGCTGAGTGGTCTTCATTACCAGTCCACAACATAGATATGAGATTACATGGGTATAAATATGGGAGTTTGAGGTTTAATGTTTCCCAGAGCCAATAATGTCGGTGGCACGCTCACTTCTTTATGTATTCACGAAACCTCTTGCCGCAGCACTCATAAAGTTTTATGTGAACCCTAGGGCCTAAATCCCACTCCTTCACAAGCTTGGCTTCTTGGCCGCAAACAGGGCACTTCACTTTTTTCATCCTCCAATAACACAATTAGGTGCACACTCAATATTTAAAATTTAAGATTCTACCTTTAAATACTCTAAGATTCTTTCCGGAGATGCGGCTAAAACCTGTGGTGTCAGTTAAACTGCTGAAAATTACCCAACCATCCTTTAACCATAAGGTTTAAAAGGTTTTTTATGCAAAACGTTAATGAATCTCTATGACCTCTCAAGCAGGTGCTTATAATGGGTGTTGAAGAGAACATTGAAAATATTGCGAATATTCTGAGACTGCATAGTATCAGGTCTACGACTAAAGCTGGATCTGGTCACCCAACCAGCTGCTTATCTAGCGCCGAGATCATAGCAACACTATTTTTCAGCGTTATAAATGTGGATCCGAAGCACATCGATTACTTGGATAACGACGAGTTCGTTTTATCAAAAGGTCATGCAGCCCCAATCTTATATGCTGCTTTAGCCGAAATAGGCGTCTTCCCCCGAGAGAAGCTTATGACCTTAAGACAGTTTGACTCTGAGCTTGAGGGGCATCCCGTTCCAAGGGTTAAAGGCATAAGGGTTGCAACCGGGTCGCTCGGTCAAGGCTTATCTATAGGTTTAGGTATGGCTTACGCCAAGAGGCTTTTAGGCATAGATAGACGGGTCTACGTCCTCCTCGGCGACGGAGAGGTCGCTGAGGGCTCGGTTTGGGAGGCGTTAAATTTAGCTGGCAAATTGAGGTTGTCGAATCTGGTAGCTATATTGGATATGAATAGGCTGGGCCAAAGCGAGCCAACAATGTTCCAGTGGAACTGGGAAGAATACGCTAATAGAGTTAAAGCGTTCGGCTGGAATGTAACGGTGTGCAATGGACATGACGTTAAAGACTTGATGAGGGCTTTTAACGAGGCAAAGAATTCTGACAAACCCTTCTTCATAATAGCTAAGACAGTTAAGGGGAAGGGCGTAAGCTTCCTTGAAGACGCTGAGGATAGGCATGGGAGGGCTTTAAGTAAAGAAGAGCTTAGCAGGGCGGAGAAAGAAATCTTACCGAAAATAAAGGACGCTGTTTTCGAGCCGAGAAACTTTATAGAGGCTAAGATCCCTATTGAGCCTAGAAGGAAATACTCGATTAAAACCGAGTATAAAATGGGCGAAATGGTTGCGACAAGAGAAGCTTTTGGGAAAGCCCTTGTTAAGCTGGGCGAGCAGAATGAGAAGATGGTTGTATTAGACGGCGACGTGAAAAACTCGACTTTTACAATATACTTTTTTGAGAAGTTTCCTAAAAGGAGCCTACAATGCTATATTGCTGAGCAAAACATGGTCGGCGTGGCGGTTGGGCTCCAAACACAGGGCTTCGACGTATTCCTCTCCTCATTCGCATGCTTCCTCTCAAGAGCCTACGACCAGATAAGAATGGCTTCCTTCTCTAGGGCTAACCTCAAAATAGCTGGTTCACACGCCGGGGTCTCAATAGGCGAGGACGGGCCATCCCAAATGGGCTTAGAGGACCTGGCCCTCTTCAGGGCGGTCTTCGGCAGCGTCGTCCTTTACCCATGTGACGCTGTGAGCGCCGAGAAGCTTACGTGCGCTATGGCGAACTATGAAGGCATATCCTATATTAGGACGACTAGACCTAAAACGCCAGTCATATACGATAACAGTGAGGAGTTTCACATCGGGGGTTCTAAGGTTCTTAGGTGCAGCGGGAATGATGAAGTGACAGTTATAGCGGCTGGAATAACAGTTCACGAAGCACTAAAAGCCTATGAGAAGCTGAGAGCCGAGGGGATCAACATCAGAGTTATAGATTGCTATTCAGTGAAACCGCTAGATATAGAAACCTTAGTTAAGGCCGCTGAGGAGACAAAGCACATAATAACCGTTGAAGACCATTATCCGGAAGGCGGGCTCGGCGAGGCTGTGGCGTCGCTAGGTTTAAGGCCGAATATATTGGCGGTCAGAAAGATGCCGCACTCCGGTAAGCCGGAGGAGCTTCTCGCGGAACAGGGGATAGATGCGGCTGGCATAGTGAGTAAAGTTAAGGAATTAATCCGAAAATAACCATCCTTTAAGAACCTTCAGCTAAAATCTTATCGCGGCCTTCGAAAACCAGCAAAATCTTGATGGAAGCTGCTGGAAATTGTGTTTTAAATGCTCGTTTTGAGCCGATTCTCGTAGGTAAATTTTATATCACTTTTTCCCGCTCAATTTTTTATTGGTGACATTTTATGGAAGAGTATAAGATGCCGCTTATAGGTGACAGATTCCCTCAAATGGAGGTTAGAACCACTAAGGGCGTGATTAGGCTTCCAGACGATTATAGTGGCAAATGGTTTATCCTATTCAGCCATCCGGCGGACTTCACACCAGTATGCACAACCGAATTCGTCGCCTTCCAAAAGAGATATGAGGAATTTCAGAAGTTGAACTGCGAGCTGATAGGGCTGAGCATAGACCAGGTTTTTGCGCATTTAAAGTGGGAAGAGTGGATTAAAGAGAAGCTCGGCGTAGAGATAACGTTCCCAATAATTGCGGATAATACTGGCGAGATATCCGCAAGGTTAGGTATGCGCCATAAGCAGGCTGCGGGAACGCAAACCGTGAGAGCCGTCTTCATAGTTGACCCGAAGGGCATTATCAGAGCAATACTCTACTACCCGATGGAACTCGGCAGAAACATGGATGAAATTCTCCGGATGGTGAGGGGGCTCCAAATTGCTGATAAAGGCTACGCTATACCGGCCAACTGGCCCAATAACGAGATAATTGGTGACAACGTGATTGTCCCGCCAGCTAACACCGTAGAAATGATCCAGAAGAGGAGAGAGCAGGAGAAGGCTGGAGAAATAAAGTGCTTAGACTGGTGGATCTGCTACAAGAAATTGGAGTGAAAGGCTTCTCGCAATCTGCCTGAAATCATCGCTCCGCTCCTTTTTTTATCTTATATCTCTATGCTCAGAAACATCCTTACCAAGAAGCCTATAAGGAAAGTTAGGCAAGCTATACCGAGGCTCATCGCGGCCATCTCTAGGAATCTTTTCTTGAAAGGCAAATCCTTTGCCACAGAGATGTAGAAAATGAATAGGAGAATGAGCAGCACCGCGACCATCAGGGATAAGCCCATGCACACATAAATCTCATCTAGCAGTATGTATGGCAATATTAGAAGTAGTATGGTGAGGATGTAGGTTACACCCGTATATGCATCCGCCTTAATCGGATCCTTAGCATCCGCCTCAGATTTAGTTGACAAATACTCTGATGTAGCCATGGAGAGAGCCCCTGCAATCCCAGTTATTAACCCCGTCATCGCAACTAAACGCGCCTCCTGCAGGGCCAGCGTGAAGCCAGCGAGCGCCCCCGTAAGCTCGATAAGCGCATCATTCAATCCCAAAACTATGGAGCTAACGTATCTAAGTTTCTCCTCGTCGATCAGGCGCATGAGCTCCCTCTCATGTTCATCTTCAATTATGCTGGAAGCTTCCGGGATAAATTCAGCTATCTTCTCGTATGCGGTGCGAGCTTTCCTTTCGCCCCTCTCCATGAGCTTTATTCCAAAAGTTATCCCAAAAATCTTAGAGATTAAGAAGTGCCTCAAAATTGTAAACCTGCTGGGCTCAATATCTTTACGCGTATATTTCCTCCAAAGATCATAATGCTTAAGCTCCTCGTCTGAAATGTTCTTTAAAACACAGCTGTTGCCAGGATCCTTCATGGATTGAGCTAGCCTTCTATAAACGTGATGCTCAGTGATCTCGTTTTTCTGAGCAGTCAACATTATCCTCTTGATGTCTTCCATTATCCCGCTCCTACACTACCGTGAGGGCGGACTTAATCGCAATACAGCCAATATAGGGTTAGATGGCTTAAAAAAGAGTTAGGGCGGGGTGATTTTTATCGCTTGTGTTGGACATTGGGTTTCACACGCTAAGCACTGTATGCACTCAGACTCCCTAACAGGATCAGATTTCCTCTCCGAAACCGGATGGTCCGGCGTCTCAGCCCACTCATACACGTTTACCGGGCAGACGTCAATGCATGTTCCGCATCCCTCACATATATCCCAATCGACGGCGACGCTTGTTCCATGTATCCCGAGCCTTGTCGGCGGCTCAATTGGTCCCCAGACCGCATGCCCCCTATGATTCTCAACGATCCTCCTCTTTTTATTGAAGTCCGGGTCTATTGGCATTTTAACCAACCATCATAAGAAATATGCGTTAACTATAATATATTATTGGCGCATTATCGCATCTAACGGATTAGGGCTCTCTCTCCAAAATAACCTCCACTCTAAAT
>JAWBZG010000029.1:0-17263 GCA_038866525.1 Bathyarchaeia archaeon | reverse complement strand
TCAGCATTAATCACGTATTCTTCCTCAATCTCTTCTTGCCGCATAGACTGGCTTGGAACTATTTTTAATGTGCCATCTTTCTCTGGTAGAATAAAGACTAGGTCGCCGGGTTTAATGCCGTTCTCTTTTATCCACTTATTTGGAAGCGAAACAGTTATCGTTGAGCGGCCAACTTTCTGCAGCTTTCTGCTCTCCATATATCTCCACCATGAAATATATGGTATTTACCAATAATTACTTTATTTGCATCAAATATATATTTTTCGCTTGTATTATATATCACTCAAGTGTAAAGGAGGTGAAGTATGTGCCTAAATGGAAGACCGTGAGTATAAGGGAAGAGTTAATAGAGGAGGTTGAAAAAGCCGTTAAAACCGGAAAATATAGGAGCATATCGGAGTTCGTTTCGGAGGCTATAAGGCTACGCTTAGAGGAGATAATGCGCGCTAAAGGGGTTCCAGCAGAGAAGAGGAGAGAAGTCCTAGCGACAGTCAAAGAGCAACTGCTATATACTCCGAAGCATACGTGGGCTCAAATAACCCCTGAGGGAAATATACGCGTTGGGCTATCTGATTACGCTGCCAGGCACTTAAAGGGCATAGCTCACGTTATGACTGAGCCGGTTGGGAAAGAGGTTAATAAAATGGAGCCTGTAGGCGTTGTTGAAACATGGATGTTTATGTTCGATATTTACGCGCCAGTTAGCGGCAAAATAGTTAAGGTTAACGAGGACCTAAAGAATGAACCACACTTAATAAACGAGGATCCATACGGTAAGGGTTGGATACTCGAAATTAAACCAAAGAACTCTGTGGTTCTTGAAGAGGAGCTGAACGATTTATTAGGCGCTAGAGAATACAATAAGTGGGTGAGCAAGTTAGAAGGAAGACTACGTGAGTGAAAAGAGACTTATCATGGATTCAAGATATTTCCAAACCTTTTTTATTTTATCTTATAAGTTCAATAATTTATAGCGGGAGAAATAATAGTGCTGGTGCTGGATTTAAGTATAAGTCTCTGCTTAATCATCATGGGCTTTTTTGTCGGGGTTTTATCAGGTTTCTTCGGTTTTGGTGGAGGTTTTATTCTCACTCCGCTCCTAATTAGCCTAGGTTTTCCAGCCAACGTAGCTGTTGGAACAAGCGTTACTGAGATATTTATGTCATCCATTATTGCGTCGTTAAAGCATAAGCGCTTAGGCAACCTGGATGCGAAGGCGGGCTTAATCGTCGCTCTTTCCTCTATTCCAGGAACCGAGTTTGGGGCGCAAATAATTGAGCATCTTAAGACCAATATTCAGCGCGTAAATTTCGCAGTAAGCCTATCTTACATCCTAATTTTAGTGTTAATCTCCATGTATATGATTCGTGAAAGCTTAATCTCTAATCGAGAGAAAAGTCTTGAGAAGAAGACCCTACGGTTTAGGATTAATAGACTAAAAATACCGCCGCTGATCGCGGTGTCACGGCAGGATGCGAAACCAATATCCCTATGGATGTTGGTGGCAATCGGTTTTATTGGCGGCTTGTCAGCTGGCTTTCTAGGCGCCGGCGGAGGCTTTATACTAGTCCCCCTCTTGATTTATGCCGTTGGTTACGCTCCTTCAGTTGCCGCCGGAACATGCATCTTCGGAATACTGATAAGCTGCGTATACGCGTCTTTAACACATGCACTTAAGGGGAACGTCGACCTAATTTCAGCAATCTTAATTTTTACTGGCTCATCAATCGGCGTGCAGATCGGCGCTTCAGCGACTAAACGCGTAAAGGAGAAGAGCTTTAAAATGGCATTTGGTCTATGTCTAGGCTTTATTTCCTTAAGTGTTATGGCAAAATTGATCTCCAGCCTTTATGAGATGTCCGCCCTGACAGTTTTCTCGCAGATAATTATATTTTCAGCGCTTTTCACGCTGGCTTCGCTGATAATCTTGCTTTCTATGCGTGGAGCCGTGAAATCTTAGGGGAAGTAAGTATTATATAAGTGCATGAAAATAAATTATGGTGACAAAATTCCTTGAATTCATATTTGAGGGAGAGCTAGCATGGTTAGTGGAAACATCTCTGAGGTTTTATCTAAATGGTTGTCCTCGTTGTTTCCGACGAGCATTATCCGCTCCGAGGAGGATAGGGTTGAAGTCTATGAGGTTGAGGACGGATACAGCATAGGGTATAGGATGGCATACTGCGTGATGACTAAATGCGGTTTTGATCTATCTGATTGTTATAGGAGTCTGGGTCAATGTATAGTTTACTGCATCGAGAATGGGTTTATCCCAACATATATGGCGGTTCCAGAGGATTACCCATATCTAAATAAATTAGAGAAGATTTTAAGTTCAATAAATCTACCCATAGGCTTAATCACTATAAGTTCGGATGGGCAGATCAGAGTTGCGGTTAAACCCCACGTTCCATGATCTGGTGGCGAATGCTTAAACCATTTTTGAAGTAAGCTTGACGAATAAACTCTTAAATACTTCACGTTACTCCTCATTTAAGAAGTAGAAAGCGGCGCCAAAATAATTATTTGGGGCGAAAAACTTTGTTAGGGGAAGATAGGCGCTTACAGATTCTTGAAAGAATTATGAGGGAGCATAACTATCAGAAAAGCGCCCTCCTCGAGATTCTGCATGCTGCACATGAACTTTACGGATACTTCGATAAACATCTTCTAGCGCATATAGCTGAGCGCCTCAATCTACCGCTTAGCCATGTTTATGGTGTAGCATCGTTTTACCACTTATTCAAGTTCAGGAAGCCCGGCGAGCATATTATCTCAGCATGCATGGGGACAGCATGCTACGTGAAAGGCGTTGAAGAGATAATATCGGCGATTGAGAGGGAATTCAATGTTAAGCGTGGCGGCTCAACGCCGGACGGCCGTCTATCGCTCTTCGTTACGCGCTGTATCGGTGCATGCGCTATGGCTCCGAATATAACAGTTGATAATGAAGTTATTGGTAAAGCAACCAAAGAGGTTGTTTTAGATAGAATAAGGAGGGTTCTTGGAGGGTAAGTTTTGAAGTCGGAAGACATTTTAAGAATCGCCGGAGAAGAGGCTGAGAGGCAGAAGGCCTACAGGTACAGGATAAATGTCTGCTGCTCAAGCGGATGCATACCATTCGGCGCACTACAAGTCCTTAAAGCGTTTGAAGGCGCCATTAAAGAGTTTGGTCTTCAGAGAGAATGTAAGGTTTCAAGAACCGGCTGCGTTGGAACATGCTCGGTTGGACCAGTAGTCTTAATTGAGCCCGGCGGCTACTTGTACCAGAATGTCACGCCGAAGAACGCTAGGGAAATAGTGAGAAGCCACATAGTTTCTGGAGAACCAGTTAGGGAGCTGCTTTATGCGAATGAATCCTTCTTTAAGAAGCAGCTCAGACTCGTCTTAAGGAATGCTGGTAGAATAGATCCGTTTAGAATAGAGGATTATATAGCGGTCGGCGGGTACTCAGCGCTAATAAAATGTTTAACAAAGATGACTCCAAGAGAGGTTATAGATGAGGTTATCGCAAGCGGGTTGAGGGGGCGCGGGGGCGCAGGCTTCCCAACGGGGCAGAAGTGGAATTTTGTGGCTAGGGAGAAGAATACGCCAAAATATGTTGTGGCGAACCTGGATGAGGGCGATCCAGGGGTATTCGCTAACAGAACGCTGGCTGAAGCGGACCCGCATGCGATAATCGAAGGCATGGCTATAGCTGCCTACGCTGTCGGGGCTGAGAAAGGATATATTTATGTTAGGGCTGAATATCCTCTGGCGGTTCAAACGTTAAAGGAAGCCCTTAAGCAAGCCAAATCAATGAATCTCATAGGGAGTAATATTCTTGAGACCCAATTCAGCTTTGATGTCGAGTTGAGGCTGGGTGCGGGAGCATTCGTTGCTGGTGAGGAAACCGGTATACTTGCGTCTATTGAGGGAAGGAGAGCGATGCCTAGACCGCGCCCACCATATCCGGCTACATCGGGATTGTGGGGTAAGCCGACGCTTATACAAAATGTTGAGACGCTGGCAAATATTCCACTTATAATACTTAACGGTGGAAGATGGTTTGCCAAGATTGGAACGCCGAAATGCACTGGAACAAAATGCTTCTCGCTTACTGGCAAAGTTAATAATCCAGGGCTCATCGAGGTTCCAATGGGGATAACTCTTAGGGAGGTTGTTTTCGAGATAGGTGGCGGGGTTCCATCTGGAAGGAAATTCAAGGCTGTTCTCGTCGGCGGCCCCTCAGGTGGGTGTTTGCCTGAAAGCCTACTTGACCTTCCAATCGACTACGAGTCGCTGACTAAGGCTGGGGCTATAATGGGCTCTGGCGGCATAGTTGTGATAGACGATGAATCATGTATGGTTAATACGGCGTGGTTCTTCACGGACTTCTGCGTCGATGAATCGTGCGGTAAATGTGTTCCCTGTAGGGTTGGATTATTAAAGATGAGAAATATTTTGGAGAGGATTAGGAAGGGCGAGGGGCGCTTAGAGGACTTGGATATCCTATTCGAGCTAGGCGAATATGTGAGGGATGTAAGCCTATGTGGCTTGGGTCAAACGGCTCCAAACCCTGTTTTAACAACCCTACGCTACTTTAAAGACGAATATATTGCTCATATAGTTGATAGAAGGTGCCCGGCTGGAAAATGTTTCAAATCCCAGGAGGTTGTGAAGGAGGCTAGGGTGGGATGAGCGGCGCTGGAACAGTTAAGTTAAAGATTAACGGTATTGAGGTTACCGCTTATGAAGGAGAAACTATTCTCGACGCCGCTAAAAGGGCTGGCATAAGAATCCCAACACTATGCTACCTGGAGGGATTAAGCAGCTACGGTAGCTGCCGCCTCTGCATAGTTGAGGTTAAAGGCTCGCCCAAACTTTTCCCAGCGTGCACAACCCCTGTCAGCAACGGTATGGAGGTTATCACGGATTCCGATAGGCTGAGGAAATATAGGAAGATGACGATAGAGCTTCTGCTTTCAGAGAAGCCTCATGTATGCGCCGTTTGCGTCGCTAATGGCAACTGTGAATTGCAAGATTTGGCGAAAGAATTCGGTGTTGACCATTTAAGGATTGAGCGCGAGTGGACTAGGCAGAAAATAGACTTGACACATGACTTTCTAGTCGTAGATAATAATAGGTGCATTCTATGCACTCGCTGCGTTAGGGTATGTGATGAAATTGAAGGTGTCCACGTCTTAGATATAAAGGCTAGGGGTAAAGACTCGCAGATAATTATAGATTTAGATGATGATTGGGGCTCATCAAAATCATGCACATCATGCCGTAAATGCGCTAGGGTATGTCCCGTCGGAGCAATATATGTTAGGGACAAATCCATCTCTGAAACGAAGGACAAGAATATAGCTCAATTCATAGTTTTAAGGAGGCAGAGATAGATGAGCCAAACTAATAAAGTTAGTTTTGCAACAGTCTGGCTTAGCGGCTGCTCGGGATGCCATATGTCATTTCTAGATCAGGATGAGCGCCTAATAGACTTTGCTGAAAAGATAAATCTCGTTTACAGCCCACTAATGGATGTTAAGGATTTCCCAGATAATGTTGACGTGACGATTGTTGAGGGAGCTGTAGGGAACGAAGAGCAATTGCATTTCCTTAAGAAAGTTAGGGAGAGAACAAAGATGCTTATCGCTATAGGCGACTGCGCCGTGACTGGAAATGTAACCGCATTAAGAAACACCCTGGATAATGGTTCTATGGAGGTTCTTCAAAAAGCCTATGTTGAGCTGGTCGACGTGAACCCGCTGATACCGAACGATGTCCCAAAACTATTGAGGCGCGCATGTCCATTAAATGAGGTTGTTAAGGTTGACTATTTTATTCCGGGATGCCCGCCGTCAGCAGACCTAATAAATTATGTTCTAACCGAGATATTGGCGGGTAGAGCACCGAATATGGAGGGTAAAGCAAAATATGGTTGAGGAGAAAAGCGGTATGATTGAGATAAGCCCTATCACTAGAATTGAGGGACACGCTAAGGTAACAATCCACCTATCTGAGGATGGAAGTGTTAAGGAAGCTAGGCTGCATGTAACGGACTTTCGCGGCTTTGAAAAATTCTGTGAGGGGCGTCCCTTCTATGAGATGCCGAGCATAATGTCCAGGGTGTGCGGAATATGCCCTGTAAGCCATCTTTTGGCCTCAGTAAAGGCGTGCGATGATATATTAGCTGTGAGCATACCTAGAACCGCTGAGCTTCTGAGGCGCTTAATGCACATGGGGCAGATAATCCAGTCGCATGCGCTCAGCTTCTTCTTTCTCTCCTCGCCGGATTTCCTACTAGGAATGGATTCCGAGCCATCGAAAAGAAACATTTTCGGATTAATGGAAAAGTATCCGGAGATAGCTAAGCAAGGCATAAAGCTCAGAGCCTTTGGACAAAAGATAATTGAGTATTTAGCTGGAAAGAGGATACATTCAAGCGATTGGGTTGTCCCAGGAGGGGTTGCAGCGCCTCTCTCAAAGGATACGTCGGAGAAGATTATGAGCGGATATGATGACGCCTTAAGAATAACCCTTGAGAACTTATCCAGATTCAGAGAAATCTTAGAAAAGATGGGTGATGAGATTGAGAGCTTCGGGGACTTCCAAACGTATTATATGGGATTAGTGACGCCGAAAGGCGAATTAGAACATTACGATGGGCTGATAAGAATCGTTAATGATAGAGGGCAGGTAATCAATGATCAGCTTAACCCGAAAAGATACCATGAATATATTGGGGAGGCTGCTGAACCCTGGTCATATATGAAGTTCCCATACTATAAGCCGCTGGGGTACCCGAAAGGTGTTTATAGAGTTGGACCGTTAGCTAGGCTTAACATTATCTCACGGTGCGGCACATATCTAGCCGATGAGGAACTGAAAGAGTTCAGGAAATGGGGTAGAAACGGCGTTGTCCAAAACACTATGCTATATCATTATGCGCGCCTAATCGAGATACTATTCTGCCTAGAGAAGGTTAAAGAGATTCTGGAGGACCCGGAAACATACTCCGATAATATTCGGGCTAAAGCCTCTGTTAATAGGTATGAGGGCGTTGGGGTGGCTGAGGCGCCTAGGGGCACGCTCATACATCATTATAGGGTCAATAAGTATGGTTTAGTGGAGTGGGCTAATCTAATAATTGCAACTGAGCATAACAACCTGGCATATAATATGGCTATAACGCAGGTAGCAAAAAAATATATAAGTGGAGGTAAGCTGAGCGAAGGCTTACTGAATAGGGTTGAGGCGGTGATACGAGCCTTCGACCCATGTCTGAGCTGCGCTACGCATGCATGGAAGCCCATGACCTTAACCATCGAAATATATGATTCTAGAGGAAACCTGACACGTAAGTTAACAAGTTAGCCGCGACGTTGGAGCGATTCTTCTAGGGCACCAAAACACTTATTGACGATCACCGCTCTTAAATATTGAAGTAAATGTGGGTGAGATGTTTTGCTTCATAAATCCTTGGGCTTAAGCCTGAAAAACCTCATCATCCATATTCTATACGTGGTGATCGTCGCTGCATCCCAATATCTACTAGTAACCCATTTCATTTCTGAAGGTCTATCTGACCCAATATATTTAATACCCTTCAACGGGATGCATATAAGCATATTGTTCCACTTAATTCCAATAAATGTTGCACTTATACTTTTACTCGACCTGATCTATTTAATGAGGAGCTTACCCCCATCGTCCAGGACATTGTCGATGGATATGCGTGGTCGCAGTGTAGCGAAGTCTCTGACTAATAGAGTTCTCGCCCTTGTTTCCCGGAAGGATTTTGAAAGCGCCTTTATTGCCGCATCCCTATTTCACCTCTCTTTAATGGCATCGGTCATAGCGCTTAGCCCCTCAGCCCTCTATAATTCCACGGTAAACCTCTATTTAAGCAGCGGTCTATTTAGGGGCTTAATTAAGCATTTTGGGTCGATAAACGCTTTTCTAATAGGCTTTATGGGCTCATCCGCCATATCTTTTAGAAGATACCTTCAGCCCCTAATTGAGGCGCTGATGAATATTGATGTGGTGTGGAAATATTTGCTATGCCAAAACATCGCCGCCTGGCTGACGTCGACAGTGGTGCTGATATATGTCAGATATCGCTCTAAAACCCCTAGAAAATGAATTTTAGAATATTCCTTCTTCCTCAGCAATCTTTCTTATGGCTTCATCCCTAGTTAACCCCTGCCTCTCGTATTCCCTTATCTTATATTCTAGGGTGAAAGTGCTCCCCCACATTTTAATATGCTTCTCACATAATCTTCTGTAAAGAGCCACTATATCCCTCTTATCGCTCCGCCATCTGGCTCTATCCTCCATGAGCTTCCTCCTATAATACTCGACCTCCAGCCCTGAGAAGGTGTCGCTAATTTTCCTTAAAAACTCATTTACCTCTAGGCTTATCCTATAGATGAGGAGGGGCGTCGCTGCGAGTATCAAGAGGAATGGTACAAATGATGATAGAATTAAGCTTAGCGCTGTGAAGGCTATGAGTGCGATTAGTATGGTGAACGTAAGCCTGCGGTAGCTAAAGTCGAATTCAAGTGAGCTAACTTCTCCCTCAGGGATAACCCATATCTTAAGCGTGACACCAACCTTCCAACCAATAGTAGACTTAAATGTTTTTCTTCCATCTTCTTCCTCCGCGGTGACCCCGGGAATAATCTGCAATATGGTCTCGTGGAGCCAGTTGGCTGGCACTTTAACGGTTTTATGGATCCTAGATGGAAGCCCCATAGAATACAAGCGCATTACGCTCAAAAATCTTATTTTTCTTCGAGAATAAATTGGTTTTGGTGCAGGATGTTATAAAAACCTGCTCCTGTTAAAGATAATATACGCCAGCATTAGCGCAAAAAAGGCTACGTATAGGGTCATGGCTAATAGCATCAGTATGTTCGTAAGATTTAAGCTTCTTAGATTGAAGAGCATTAGGGTTGCGGCTAGCGTGACGGAGCCAAATACGAGGCTTACTAGCGACGTAAAGAGTGTTAAGTAAAAAGCCCATTTCCTCATGACGGTTATCCCGTAGGACGCGAGTATATTTAGGGCTCCAATAAACGCTAAATGATATGGTACGTATTTTGATTGCGCCGTCACGATCAATAAAGCTATGCCCGCGATGAAGCATGAAATCGACATTATATATAGGCGCTTTGATACAGCTGCGCTTTCGCCTCTCCCATTCAACCTAAATCACTATCCCACGTTTTACAGGAAATAGATAATTTATGGGTTCGCTAAATGGCTTATAAATATTTAGCGAATGGAGATGTGAGCCATGAGCTACCTGAATCTGTTCACCTCAACAACCACGTTTTTCAGCGGGTATCAAAGTGATCTTGAGAAAGCAAGGTACGTTGTTCTTGGCGTACCCTTTGATGCAACAAGCACATATCGTCCGGGAGCCAGATTTGCGCCTGCCGCGATTAGGGAGGCTTCGCTCAATATAGAGACATACAGTTTCAGATCTAATGTCGACATTGAGGATTTAGGGGTGCACGACGCGGGGGATCTGCATGTAAGCGGGGATGTTGGGGAAACATTGAGGAGACTAAGTCTTGTCTGCAGGGACATAATAGGGATGAATAAGATTCCTATAATTATCGGCGGCGAGCACACCATAACCCTTGGAGCATCTAAGAGCATTAATGGGGACTTCGCGTTGATAAGCTTCGACGCGCACTTGGATTTAAGAGACAAGTATATGGATGAGAAAGTGTGCCACGCCACATTCATGCGCAGGATAAATGAGGAAGTTAAACCCAAAATAATCGTTGAGATTGGAACGAGAGCCGCCTGTAGAGAGGAGCTTAATTACCTATCTAGCGCCGGCAACATTAAATATATACCCTCACAAAGGATACTTCGAGGTAATTTAGAGAGTGTTTTGCGGGAGGTTAAAAACGCCCTCTCTGATTATAGTAGAATCTACGTTACACTTGATATGGATGTCTTAGACCCGGCTTTCGCGCCAGCGGTTCAGAATCCGGAGCCGGAAGGGTTATCGACAAGCATGCTTCTCGATATTTTACTTGGGGTATGCGACCAGCGCCTAGTTGCTTTCGATATAGTTGAGGTGACGCCGCACTACGACTCCGGCATAACAGCTATACAGGCTGCTAAAATTATATTTGAAGTCCTCTCACACCTATATAGATTAGGCTTGAGGTAGGTTGGTTAGATTGAGCATACCGAGACCAGAGCATCCCAGACCAGACTTCGAGAGAAAGAAGTGGGTTAACCTTAATGGTGAATGGCAGTTTGAGATAGATAGCGCCAAGAGCGGCCTCGAAAAGGGCTGGAACCATGGGAAAGACTTCTCAAGGAGAATAATTGTGCCTTTCCCGCCTGAAAGCGTTCTATCCGGCATTGGAGAAAAAGACTTTATGGAGTCTGTCTGGTATAGGCGGTTCTTTAGGATTCCGGATGCGTGGCTCGATGGACGGGTTCTGCTCCACTTCGGCGCGGTAGATTATAGGGCAACTGTTTGGGTTAACGGCCGCCTTACTGGCTCCCACAGGGGCGGCTTCTCACCCTTCTCATTTGACATAACGAGTATGGTGAATTCCGGCGATAACGAGCTGATTGTTTGGGCTCTGGATGAATGTAGAAGCCGCCTCCAGCCAACTGGTAAACAAAGCCACCGCCTAAAATCCTATGGATGCCTATATACGCGGGTTACGGGCATCTGGCAGACCGTTTGGCTGGAAGCAGTTCCAAGCCAGTATATAGAGCACTTTAAGATCATAGCGGAGCCTAATAATGGAAGCGTCTTCATAGAGTTTCATATTGGCGGAGATGAGGGCGGATACACTATTTCAGCTGAAATCTACGACGGGGGCGGATTAGTGGCTGAGACACAAGCATCTTTATCCAAGCCGGTAGGGCGCATTTACATGAGGGTTCCAGATGTACATTTATGGTCCCCGGAAGACCCCTACCTCTATAGGCTACTTCTCAAACTTACCCCAAAAGAAGGCTCAACCGATGAAGTCCACTCCTACATCGGTTTTCGGGAAATACGTAGATCGAAGAACAAGATTCTGCTTAACAATCAGGTACGCTTCCTGAGACTAGTTCTAGATCAAGGATACTATCCTGATGGAGTTTATACCGCGCCGTCTGATGATGCTTTGAGGCGCGACATAGAGATCGCTAAGGATATGGGTTTCGATGGCGCCAGGCTCCATCAGAAGGTTTTTGAGCCGCGTTT
Source organism: Bathyarchaeia archaeon (assembly GCA_038866525.1). Classification (GTDB taxonomy): domain Archaea; phylum Thermoproteota; class Bathyarchaeia; order Bathyarchaeales; family DTEX01; genus DTEX01. The sequence continues at coordinate 6,045 of JAWBZG010000029.1, read as the reverse complement.
CCTCTACTGGGCTGATAGGCTCGGCTATCTTGTGGCCGGAGAGTTTCCAGATTGGGGCGCTGATTTATCCAATGCGTCCGCTAGAGACGCCCTATTAGACGAGTGGATTAGCGTTGTGAGGAGGGATTTTAATCATCCATCCATCATTATATGGACGCCATTTAATGAGAGATCTATCGACTTTAACGATCAGGAATGCGTCGAGTTCATTCGAAGAGTTGTACATATAACTAAGATTATTGATCCAACTAGGCTGGTTATTGATTGCAGCGGTTGGACGCATGTCAGCAAAGAAATAGACATATATGATGTTCACGATTATGAGCAGAACCCCGAAGTGTTTAGGGAGCGTTACGTGGATCTATCTAAAAAGGTGTCGGAACAACTTGACCTCAGACCCCACACAAACTTTCTGAGGAACATGCCCTATAGAGGACAACCATTTATTGTGAGCGAGTATGGTGGAATATGGTGGAACCCGTTTGAAGTGAAGCCCGGTGAGAGCTGGGGTTACGGTGAAAGACCTAAAACTATTGAGGAATACATTGCGCGGTATAAGGCTTTAACTGAGAGCTTGCTCTCCAATGGAGATGTATCGGGCTTCTGCTATACGCAGCTGTACGATATAGAGCAGGAGACAAATGGACTATACACCTTTGATAGGAAGCCGAAGGTGAATCCAAAGGTAATATGGAGCATTAATAGGCAGAAAGCCCGTATAGAGGGTTCCTAAGGAAACGTTAATTAGCCGCGGGATCAAACTATTTAAGGATGGTGTTTCATGGGGAAACCTATACTTGAGATCCAGGATCTAAGCGTCGAGGTTTCTGGAAAAAGGATACTAAATGATGTGAACCTTCAGATCTGTGAGGGCGAAGTTCACGTTCTGTTTGGGCCGAATGGATCTGGGAAAAGCTCATTAATAATGGCTATCCTAGGTTTTCCAGCATACAAGGTTGTTTCAGGAAAGATACTGTTTAAGGGCAGAGATATAACCAGCCTTCCAACGAATGAGCGGGTTAAGATGGGTATAGGCGTAGCCTTCCAGAACCCGCCAGCAATAAGAGGTGTAAAGCTCGGCGGTATCTTAAGTCGCCTAACACCGAACGAGGAAAAAATAAACGAGCTCCTTAGGAAGGTTAAGATTCCAAGCAGTTTTCTTGAAAGAGACGTGAATTTAGGCTTTTCCGGCGGGGAAATTAAGAAGTCTGAGGTGCTTCAGGTTTTAGCCCAGAACAGCGACTTTTTAATACTCGATGAGCCGGATTCGGGGGTCGATGTTGAGAACTTGAGGGTTTTAGGTACGGTAATTAATGAGGCGCTACAGGGGCGTTCCGCCCTAATAATCACGCACCTAGGCGTCATATTACAGTATATTAACGCTAATATCGCGCATGTTTTAATGAACGGCACAATAGTTTGCTCAGGTAACCCAACGAGGATTTTGGGTCAAATATTGAATGAGGGTTATGCGTGGTGTGAGAAATGTCCGAAGGTAAAAACGCTGCGCTGCGAGCTTTAAATAAACCGTCCGAGTTCGGCCCGGATTTAGATATAAGCCAGTACTCTAGGCAGCCTAAAAACTGGGAGCCTTGCCCAATATCTAGCCTTCCAAAGGATATTCTGGAAAAAGCTGTTGAAGTTGGCGTTTTACCGGAACAGGAGAGTAGGTCTGCAACCTTCTTCCAAATAGATCACTCGGTTATCTTTAAAGCGGTTCAGAAGATCTTTGAGGATAAAATCGAAATTATGAGCGCTAAAGAGGCTCTTAAAAAATATGATTGGCTAAAAGACTACTGGTGGAGGATCGTGAGCGTTGACACTGATAAATATACAGCCTTAGCGGAGCTCTACTGGGATCAAGGATACTTCATTAGAATACTTGAAGACCAGAAGGTTATAATACCGCTGCAAGCATGCCTATTCATCTCAACCGATAATTTAAACCAGAACGTCCATAACATAATAATCGCGGAGCCCGGTTCAGAAGCGCAAATAATAACAGGATGCACCCTACACTCCAGCGTTCAACGCGGTCTCCACGTTGGCGTAACGGAGTTCTACATTAAGGAGGATGCGAAACTAACGTTCACCATGATTCATAATTGGGCCCAAAACTTTGATTCCAGGCCTAGATCCGGCGCTATAATAGAGGATAATGGTTTGTTTGTGAGCAATTACATGTGTTTTAAGCCTCTTAAGAGCCTGCAAATGTATCCGGTGGCATATTGTAGGGGTGTTAATGCGCGCGCCAGATTTAATACGATAATTTACGGGGTGGGCAGCTCATACATCGATGTGGGTTCAAAAATAGTTTTACAGAACGAGGGCTGCAGGGGTGAGGTTATATCTAGAACCATAGCGACTGATAGAGCGCAAATATACGCTAGAGGCTTGCTTCAAGGGGAGCATAGTGACACAAAAGCCCATTTAGAATGTAGAGGTCTCCTCCTATCGGATGAAGCCGTGATCTACGCTATTCCGGAGATTGTGGCTAAGGCTAAAGGCGCGGAGCTTTCACATGAAGCTGCCGTTGGAAAAATATCTGAAGAGCAGGTTCAATACCTTATGGCTAGAGGCTTCTCAAAAAGTGAGGCTGAAGCCCTAATTGTGAGGGGGTTCATGGATGTGAGCATATTCGGGCTGCCGAGAGACCTTGAAAAAGAGATTCAGAGAATGGTTGATATGACAACTGAACGCGCGCTTTAAGTCTCCCGGGTAAATAAGGCTTCCACCTTTTTATCGCTTAATGCAGCCGCATTGTTTCACAAGATTTTTTAATCTAAACCAAATAGTTAAGGTTTAAAATACGTTAGGCTGGAAGAGAAGCCGGTAATAAGGGTGCTGCGAGGAATATCGGCGATGATCTCGGATTTATTTAAACGTTTGGATAGAAGGTTTAAGGTTCTACTCTTCTCTATAGGTCTGCAGACGTGGTCGTCAGGCCTCTCAGCTCAGTACAATCAGCTTTACGCTACGGCTCTGGGGGCAAACCCCGTGGAGCTAGGCTCGCTTGAGAGCGTAGGCGGAGTGGTCAGCTCAGCTTTCTCGGCTCCGGCAGGCTATTTCATAGATAGGTTTGGCGTTAAGCAAATGCTTCTTCTTGGACTATTTTTCTCTGCGCTCGTCGCCCTCATATATGGTTGCGCGTTAAACTGGTGGATGCTGATCCCAGCTATAATTTTGACTAGGATAAGTATGCTTCTCATAATGCCGTTAACCGACATAATAATAATTGGGGTAACCTCCTCTGGGAGAAGAGCTTTAGCGATGAGCTTCTCACGCGTGATATGGGCTATACCGGCCCTATTCGCCCCATACTTTGCGGCAACAGTGGTCTCCATTTTCGGCGGAATAAGCGTTGAGGGTATAAGACCGCTTTACTTCATACAGCTGGCTGCGTCTCTAGTAGCGTCAATACTAGTCTTAGTGATGCTTGAGCCTCTACCTATCCAAAAAACTTTCTCACACCATACGTCATTAACGTCCGGTTTAATTAGGGGCTATAGGGATCTTCTGAGGAGCGAGAGGTGGCTTAAGCACTGGTTAGTGGCTCTAGCAGTTATGCGTTTAGGAGGCATATCAGCGCCATTTATTCCATTATGGATTGTTCAGGTGAAGGGCGCCGACCAGCAGCTTCTGGGGCTCATGGGAACCTTAAGCGTGTTAGCTCAGATCCTTCTACAGATCCCAGTGGGCAGTTTAGCTGACAGAATTGGGCGGAAAAAGGTCTTCTTAATTCTTCGCCCTATGCTCTACGCCGGAACGCTAATGCTAATATGGGCTCCAAACCACGCGGTTCTAGCTTTAGCTGGAATATTTGGGGCGATAGGGCTTATGGGACCGGGCGGGTTAAGCGGAATAGGCGGCATAAGTTTCATACCATTCATAACCATGTACTGGGAGAGCTTTCCAGCCGAGAAAAGGGGTATGGTTCAGGGAATAAGTGGACTACTAGATTTCATAGGTTCCCTAGCCTCACTGCTCGGAGGCTTCCTCTGGAGCATGGGTTACATGGAGATAGTCCTCATCCTACCGCTTTTAACGGACCTTTTAATCCTAGTTCCCATTTTTATGAGCATACCGGAAGGATTGAGGAGAACTTGAAATCGAAAATTTTAAAGTAGGGGTTCACTTAGCTATATAGTCTAAGATTTTCTTCTGCATTCCACCTTCCTTCAACCCAATAACGTATTCTATTATGTCGTCAACCTTCCTAAACCTTAGACTCAGTAGCTTGCTGAAACCCCAGCCAGTGCACTTTATGCTCGAGATTATGGAGGCTGCTATAACGGACTTCATTAAATCGTTGGTTTGCTTGTAGGCGGCTAGGAAGGAGCCGCACCACGTATCTCCGGCGCCGGTAGTATCCACTATCTTTTCAATGGGCATCCTTAAGGCCGGCACGACTTGAATCTCCCCATCTCTGCTCACTATTGCGCCAAGCTCACCTAGCGTCACAACAAGCATCCTTGATTTTAGGGTTTTCAGGGCCGCTGAGAGGCTCCTTGTATCCGTGAGAGCCTTTGCCTCCGAGTCGTTTAGTATGAAGAAGTCGACTTCTTGGGCGACTTCTTTAAGGATCCTCTTATTTTCTCCCCTAATATATCCTATCCAAGCATTGACGGATATCTTTGTTTTAGGCTTTTTCTCCCTAACTAACTCCACAATTCTCTTTACTTTAGGCGGCGATATGGGTGAAATATGTAGTATGCTCTCCGGGCTAAGCGATTCTACCGGTATTAGTGAGGGAGATATATTGAGCCCAGATCCATACTTTGCTTCCAAATACTTTGCCTCCCAAGCCTCATTATACTTGATGCTGAACCTCGTCGATGGTGTTTTAGAGATTTTTAGGTAGCGCCTTGAAAACATATCTAGTATGTTTAGGAAGGGGTAGTCTCTACCCACAACGGAGATTAAATAGACGTTTTCCAGCAAAGTTTTAGCAGCTATGGCGGCGTATAGCGCGGCTCCACCCGGCTGTATATTCGATCCATTAATGTTCTGGACCCTATCTACTGAGACGTGGCCCACGAAGAATATGCCGTCAATCATACTCTATAATCCCACATAATTCCTAGTTTCTGAACAACGCTTCTTATACGCTGTCATTCTCACCAATATTTTTGAGACTTTAAGTAAGCCTTAAAAAGTTACATAACATGGTGATATTGTGGATAAGTATAGCTAAGTGGTTAGAAATGTTCTCTGAAAGTAGGATAGATTTAATGTATCTGGAAAAACACCAGAGATCAAAGGACTTATATAGTAGGGCGAAAGCCGTTTTCGCTAGAGGCGTAACACATGACGCCAGATACTTTGAGCCGATGCCAATATACTGCCATAAAGCTAAAGGTTCTAGGAAATGGGATGTTGACGGAAACGAATACATTGATTACTGGATGGGTCACGGAGCCCTCATATTAGGCCACGCCCATCCAGCCGTGACCAAGGCGGTTATAGAGCAGGCTCGTAAGGGAACGCATTTAGGCGCTTCCCATGAGCTCGAGATAGAATGGGCTGAGAAAGTCACGCGGCTAATCCCCTGTGCACGCGGCGGGCTTGTTGAGTTCACTAGTTCGGGCACTGAGGCAACTATGATGGCTGTAAGGATAGCGAGGGCATATACGGGCAGATCTAAAATCATAAAATTTTTGTCTCACTTCCACGGCTGGTTTGACTACACCATAGTTGACTATAACCCGGATTATTCGCCTCTTCTCTCAGGCAGCTACCCAGCTGGGATTCCACCGGAGATATGCAAGTACACCGTTGCCTTACCACCGAACGATATTGAGGCTGTTGAGAAAACAATTGAGGGTGGAGACGTATCATGCGTTATACTTGAGCCCGGAGGGGCGTCGATGGGGCTTATACCGACCAATGAAAAGTTTCTCAGAGAACTGAGGAAAGTAACTAAGGATAATGGTGTTGTATTGATTTTCGATGAGGTTGTCACAGGATTTAGAGATTCTCCTGGCGGTGCGCAGGAGCGTTACGGTGTGACGCCGGACATATCCACGCTGGGTAAAATTCTCGCGG
>JAWBZG010000028.1:0-17830 GCA_038866525.1 Bathyarchaeia archaeon | reverse complement strand
AACGAATGTTAGAGAGAATTGGCAGCCCCTGAGGAGCGGGCAATTGCTGACTGGATCAATAGTTGACGGGAAAGTTGAAGTAGTTATCCAAACCTTAGAGTGAAAATGGAAAGATTTATATTGTGAGAAAGTAGCCTATTTTTGGTGAACGGTTTGCTAGGTGGCTACGTTCATAACGGGAATGAATCGCGTTTGTTCCCTAAACATGCGCATACTTTACTCCACAACGAATAGCTCGTATTTTTCACATAATCCTCTTAAACAGCCGAGTTTAAATTCACGTGTATTCCATTTAGCGGGTCTCCCGACTTGAATATGTGGCCGCGTGGTGGCGAACCATATGGGTAAAGTCAGCTTCGTTATACCGAAAGGGCATTTGGCAGATGGGGCATTTAAGATCCTTGAGCGGGCGGGCTACTCCATAGTAGGCGGAGAACGCACATATAGGCCGACTATAAACGACCCTAAAATAGAGCTGAAGGTCCTTAGGCCCCAGGAGATACCGATATTTGTAAGCGATGGTCTACATGACATAGGTATAACTGGCCTTGACTGGCTTTATGAAACCCGCGCCGATGTGGAGGTTCTGCTCAACTTAGAGTACGCGAAGGTTAAAATAGTTCTAGCTGTGCCGAAATCGTGGAACAATATAGACAGCCTATCAAGCCTGCTGGAGAAATTTCACAGCGAAAACATGGTGCTCAGAATATCCACAGAGTATTTAAACATTTCAGCCGACTACTTGATGAATAATGCGGCATATAAAAGGCTTTATGGAGGGAAGGAGCCCCTAGTAGTTACGCCCTGGTGGAAGAAGGGTGAGAACGATAGGGTCGTGATCTATCTATCTTTCGGCGCAACAGAAGCTAAGCCTCCTGAAAACGCCGATGCCATAATTGATGTTATGGAGACGGGTGAGTCGCTGGAGCAGAATAATCTTAAGCCTATTGAAACCATAATGGAGTCTACAGCCGTGTTGATCGCCAATAAAAATTCGCTTAAGGACCCTGAGAAGCGCGAGAAAATATACGATATTTTAACCCTTATCCGCGGGGTAATCGATGGGAGAAAGAAACTGCATATATTTGTGAACGTGCATAAAGATAATCTCCAAAAGCTGCTGGAGAAACTGCCAGCCCTTAAAAAGCCAACTATATCTCCGCTCTCAGATGAAAACTGGTTTTCGGTGAACACTGTTATAGATAAAGAGCAGTTCCTAGAGATACTTCCAATGTTAAGGAGGCTGGCTCAGGGATTGGTTGTCTATGAGCCTAGACAAGTGCTCCCCTTAGAGGAGATAACTTCAAGCGAGAGCTCTTCAAGAGGAGAGTAAATGATGCCGGTGAAAATCACAAGGTTACGTGACGCATATAACCTAGTTTTAGAGGGCAGGTGGCCTAGAAGGAGGACTTTAGATCAAAGCCTAATTAAGTACGTTGAGGGCATAATTGAGGACGTTAAGAGACGGGGTGACACCGCCCTAATAGATTTGACAGCGAGATTTGATGGTGTTAAAATCACGGCTGAAAGCATAAGCGTTAGCCGTGAGGAGATTGAGGAAGCGTACAGCAGGGTCAGCGAAGAACAGATATCAGCGATAAAAGCTGCGAAGAACATGGTTGAGGGGTTTGAGCGTGAGATTTTATCGAGGATTGAGTTTAAGTATGATGATGAGTGCGGCTTAAGGATACGTAGGGAATATAGGCCGATTAGAAGCGTTGGATGCTATGTGCCAGGCGGGGGAGCAGCATACCCAAGCACTGTGATAATGACGGTTGTGCCAGCTAAGGTCGCTGGAGTGCCGAGGGTTGTTGTTTGCTCGCCGCCGAGGAGGGATGGTTCAATCCACCCGCTTACGCTCGTCGCCGCAGACATATGTGGGGTCGACGAGATCTATAGGGTTGGCGGAGCACAGGCGATAGCTGCCCTAGCGTACGGCACCGAGACAATAAAGCCCGTCGATAAGATTGTTGGCCCCGGCAACAAATATGTTTTGGCGGCTAAGAGCATTGTCTCACGGGACATTCCCATTGATCATCCGGCTGGCCCGAGCGAGATAATGATTTTAGCCGATGAATCAGCCAACCCGTATCACGTCGCGTTAGATATGGTGTCTCAGGCTGAGCATGGGCCGGATAGCGTGGCGATTCTGGTTACGGTATCCGCTAGGATCGCTGAAGAATCTCTCAAAAACTTAGCGTATTTGATTGATAGAGTACCTAACAGGGATGTGGTTAAGGAATCTCTCGAGAAGAACGGTTTAATACTAGTTGCTGACAGCATGGGCGAAGCGATAAATTTTGTGAATGATTTCGCCCCAGAGCATTTGGAGATAATAGCGGAAGAAGCGCGTGAAATCTCGAAGAGAATACGCTCCGCGGGCTTGATATTGATCGGTGACGCGACGCCTGTATCCTTAAGCGACTACTCCCTTGGGACAAATCATGTTTTACCAACGGGCGGCTATGGGCTCGTATATCAGGCTTTATCGGTCTTAGATTTCATTAAATGCGTGAACATTGCTGAGTGCTCGGAGAAAGCCATGAGAAAGCTGTCTGCTAGCGCCATGGTTTTAGCTGAGGGTGAAGGGTTACTGAACCATGCTTTGGCTTTAAGGGAGAGGGTGAAGGGTTGAATGGAAAGAAGATTATTGAAGAAGTTATCTCAAGGGCATGTAGCCTCAGCATATATGATGTCGGCGAAACCATTGAGGGCTTGGCATCAAGGATTGGGAGGAAAACATCGGAAATATTAAAGCTGAATTCGAACGAGAATTTTTTCATATCGCTGGAATTCGTTAGAAGCATTTTAAGGCAAGTTATAGAGGAGGTTGATCCAAGAATATATCCCCGTGACGAGTTTAGAGAGCTCAGGGAAGCGATAAGCAGGAATACTGGTGTAGCTCCGGAGAACATTATAATTGGGACTGGAAGCGACCAGCTCATAGATTTAGTCTCCAGAATTTTTCTTAAGGAGGGGGATGAAGCAATATCTATTGAGCCTACTTTCCCGATTTATGAGCGGTGTGTTAGAATTCAGAATGCGGAGTATAGAGCTGTGCCGCTGAAAAACGATTTCTCGCTGGACGCTGATGCGATACTCGCATCGATAACCCCGAAAACCAAAGTTATTTTCCTATGCTCGCCAAATAACCCGACGGCGAACCAGCTGAACCATAAGGATATTTTAAGGATCGCTGAAAACTTTGATGGCTTGATCGCGGTAGACGAAGCCTACGCTGACTTTTCATCGTCATCCCTGATTAATGTAGCTGATAGCTTAGAGAATCTCATAGTTTTCAGGACTTTCTCTAAGGTTTTCGGGCTAGCTGGTTTAAGGGTTGGATACGCGGTGGCGAATAGGAGACTATCCAGTATGATTAATGAGAGGTTTCAGATGCCGTACTCTGTATCTATAACTGCGCTTAGGGCTGCGGTTAAAATGCTAGAAAACATGGATTACATAAGGGAGACGATCAACGCCATTAAGTCTGAGAGGGAGAGACTAATTAGAAAACTGAATGAAATAAGTGGTGTAAGGGCTTTCCCCTCAGAGACAAATTTCGTGTTATTTCAGGTTAATAAGAGCTCACTGATTGTTTATAGGAGCCTTCTAAACAGGGGAATTATTATAAGGAATATTGGTCGAGTGCTGAAATTTGAGAATTGCCTAAGGGTGACAGTTGCTCCAAGGCATTATATGGATCGCTTCACGAAAGATCTTGAGGAGGTGTTATGGGAGGGTGCTTAACGAATTTAACGAATATATTACGCTTAAACTCGAGGCAGGGGAGGCTTTTCTAAGAAAAGACATTATAGAGAGCATGAAATCTATTGACGCGATAATATTTGATTGCGATGGGGTTTTAATAGATATAAGAGGCTCTTACGATAAGACCATATCGAAGTCAGTCGCATTAATATTTGAGGGGCTCACCGGCCTTAAAATCCCGGAGGACTTCGTATCCGATGAAATAATATTTCTTTTTAGGAGGAGCGGGGGTTTCAATAATGATTGGGATATAGTTTATGGATCTTTAATGTTTCTGCTATCCAGTCTGCCGGAGAAAGTTCGGGGGGAACTCGCTGAGTTAATGGCGCGGCTCATGCATTTAAAGGGGGCGGCTAGGCGCTTCCTAGCGATAAAAGAGGAGGTGGGCGAAAGCGCATTTAATGTTAGCTGCGCTGAACTGGAGAAGCTGAGAGAGAACCTTAAGGGCTTCACGATGACGCTTGATGAGGCAGGGGTTATATCAGTCGACAGAGCAATACTTTCTTCCGGAGCTGTCAGAAAGAGCTTTTATAGTCTTCTGAAGATGTTTATTGAGAGCTCTGGAAGGGTCGGTGAGAGCATAATTGCAACAGTCTTTGAGGAAATATTCTGCGGGCCAGATCTTTTCGAGGAGATTTATGGGATTAAGCCTGAAATCTTCTTTGGTCGTGGAATGATATGTAATGGTAAGCCGATAATCAGCTGGGAAACACTGGAACATTTATCATCTATTGTTGGTAAATCGAAGCTTGGGGTAGCTTCGGGAAGCAGATTTAAGTCCGCAAGGTATGTTTTACAGGGCATCTTAGATTATTTTAACCCAGAGGCGCGGGTATTCTTAGACGATATTGAAAGTATTGAGGAAGAGTATTCTAAGAGGGGTTTCCTAAAGGTGAACTTTAAGAAACCGAATCCATATTCGCTTTTTAAGTCATCTTGGAGCCTAGAGCCTTTTAGGCTTGCCTTATTTATTGGGGATTCTATAGAGGATGCTATGGCTGTTAAAAAAGCCAAGATGTTAGATTCAAGATTCATTTTCGCCGGGGTGTACAAATACACTAATTTAGGGGAGGAGGCGAAGAGGGAGTTCCTTAATTTCAAATGCGACCTTATTCTGCCATCTGTAAATGAGGTCCCATACGTTATTGAGCGGATTAAAGGTGGGAAGATATGAGGGGGGCGGAGCATTATAGGAAGACTTCTGAAACAGAGGTTAAAGTCAGGGTTAGGCTGGATGGTGCTGGATCAGCGAACGTCAACACGGGCATATCCTTCCTAGATCACATGATTAAATCTTTAGCGGCTCACAGCCTCTTCGACATATATGTGGAGGCTTCAGGGGATTTAAGGCACCATATCGTTGAGGATGTGGCTATCTGTCTTGGCGAAGCGATAAAGAAGGCTCTTGGCGACAATATTGGCATAAGGAGGTTTGGTTACGCTATTGTCCCAATGGACTGTTCCCTCGCCTTTGCAGCAGTGGATTTATCGAATAGACCATACCCGAAAATTGACTTAAACCTTGAAGGAAAGCAGATTGAAGACATGCCGACCGAAGACATATATCACTTTCTAGAGACCCTAGCAAACTCTCTAAGAGCAAATATACATATCTGGATTCAATATGGTGTAAACGACCATCATAAAGTTGAAGCCGCCTTTAAAGCATTAGCCCTCTCACTTAGGCAGGCTTCATCCATAGATCCTGAGAGGAGCGGTGCACCTAGCTCGAAGGGAACCCTATAATGTTGCAAGCCTTAATACTGGATTACGGTGTTGGAAACCTTTTCAGTATAAAACGTCCCTTAGGGTGATGGAATAATGCTTATCATGCCAGCCGTCGACTTAATGAGCGGAAAGGTTGTTAGGTTGCTTATGGGGGACCCCCGAAGTGCTAAATACTATGAGCATTTTGGGGAGCCGGTCAGCGTGGCTAAGAGATGGGAGTCTGAGGGGGCGAGCTGGGTTCACATAGTGGATTTGGATGCTGCCCTAGGTATCGGTGACAATATCAGCGTTATAAGTAGCATAATTCAATCCTTAAGGATTCAGGCTCAGGTGGGCGGCGGTATAAGAAGCCTTGAGCGGGCACGCCGGCTCATCGCTACTGGCGCGGCTAGAATAGTTATCGGATCCCTCGCCTTCAAGAACCCTGGCGCCATTGAAATGCTGCTCAATGAGTTTGGGGATGATAGAATCGCCGTTGCCCTAGACCATTTAAACGGCATGATTAGGGTTGGGGGTTGGAGGGAGTCTACATCTTTTAGGCTTAGGGAAGCGGCAAAATTCTTCACAGATATGGGAGTAAAGTTCTTTCTGGTTACATCGATACAGCGTGATGGAGTTATGAGCGGTCCAGACATTGAAAACTTATTCCAAGTTTTAGATTTAGGGGCTAACATCATCGCGTCGGGAGGGGTTAGGAGTCTAGATGACATAGCGGCTTTAAGGGATATTGGGGTTTACGGGGTTATAGTTGGTAGAGCGCTCTATGAGGGGCTTTTTAGTTTAAGTGAAGCTTTAAAAGTGGCGTTAAAACATTAGATAGATCGGTGGATGGGGTTAAATTGGCTCTAGTGAAAAGGATAATACCGTGCCTAGACGTCGATCATGGCAAGGTTGTTAAGGGGATAAATTTCGTTGGGTTGAGGGATGCCGGCGACCCGGTTGAGCTTGCAAGACGCTACTGTGACGACGGAGCGGACGAATTAGTTTTCTTAGATATAACTGCGTCCGCGGAGAAGAGGAGCATACTGAAGGATGTTGTTAGGGCTGTTGCCTCCGAAATAAATATACCGTTCACCGTTGGCGGCGGTATAAGAACGCTTGAAGATGCACGGATAGTTTTATGCAACGGGGCTGACAAAGTATCAGTTAACACGGCAGCTGTGGAGAGACCCGCATTCATCAAGGAACTCGCTGAAACATTCGGCTCCCAATGCGTTGTTCTAGCTATAGATGCGAAGAGGAGATATGAGCGGAGAGCGGACAAAATCCTTGTCGAAACGAGCGAAGGCTACTGCTGGTTTGAGGTTTACACCTATGGTGGGCGGAAACCTACAGGCATAGATGCTATTGAGTGGGCTATTAAGGGAGCTGATTTAGGTGCAGGCGAGATTCTGCTGACCTCGATAGATAGAGATGGAACGGAGAACGGATACGACACTGAGCTTACTAGAAGCGTGGCTGAGAGGGTTAACATACCAGTTATCGCTAGCGGGGGAGCAGGTAAACCCGAACACTTCTGGGAGGTATTTGTATCCGGTAAAGCCGACGCCGCCCTTGCAGCCTCAGTATTCCATTACAGTAAATATCCTATACCGGTTGTTAAACGTTACCTATATGAGAGGGGCGTTCCAGTTAGATTATGAAGGCGTTAAGGAAAGTCAGCTTAGATGAGCTGAACTTCGAGAAGGGCGGCGGCATACTGCCAGTCGTGGTTCAGGACAAGGATTCTGGAAAAGTTTTAACGCTCGCATACGTGAATAGGGAGGCTCTGGAGAAGACTATCGCAACCGGCTACGCTCACTATTATAGGCGCTCTCATAGAAGAGTTATGATGAAGGGGGAGACCTCGGGGAACGTTCAGGAAATAGTGGACATACTTGTTGATTGCGACAATGACGCGCTGCTATACGTTGTGAAGCCTAAAGGTCCAGCATGCCATCTTGGCGAGGAAACATGCTTCCATAACAGGCTGAGGGAGATGGAACGCGGGTAGCTTCAGCGCGTTCAGCCGGATTCCATCGCACTTTTCTCCTTCCTCTTCAGTACGGTGCTTACCACCTTGCAGAAGTGGCAGGGTGCTCCCTCCAGGGAGGTTGGCATACCGCAGATAGGGCACTCATATATTTTGGTCTCATGGTCTTTTAATGCTGCCTCTAAGCATGGCAGCAGCCTTCTGAAATGCGAGCTTATGAATGTGTGTTTAAAGCTCGGCATCTTTTCAGCCAGCAGGTTTAATATCTCCTTCCTCCTTATTGTTCTGGAGCGCTCTGAAAACCGGCATCCGAGCGTTCTTATGGGCAAACCCCTATATTCGGCGTAAAGTAGGCATTCCATATCCGTTAAACCTATTAGAGGCTTTATTTTAGGCATCATTTTCGGGTGAGTTTTAGGCAGGAAAGGCTTCAATCTAATCAAGGCTCCGACATTACCCTCAATATACGAGTTAAATATGGCTTCAACCGTGTCGTCAAGGTTATGCCCTGTCGCAATCTTAGTTAAGCCTAAATCATACGTGATTTTATTGAATAGATACCGTTTAATCGTGCCGCAGGCGGAGCACATTTTTCTCCTATAAATCGTGGACTTGAAGTCCGGTATTCTAAACCCAAGCTCTTTCTCTAGACTGTAAACCACCAGTTCTCTATCGATTATTCTGGAGAGCTCCTTAACCTTCTCTAAGCAGTGCTGAGAATACTCCGGTATACCTAGATCTATGTATATTAGGGTCATGGGGATCTTCTCGAAAGACTTGCTGAGAATATATGCTAAGCTTGAACTATCCTTTCCACCTGATACAGCTATACCTATGTTATCGTCCTTAGAGAGCATCTTATATTTTTCAATAGTATGCCTAACCTTTCTCTCAGTTAGAAGCATAAAACATTCTGGGCACAGCCTAAGGTTAGAGTAAGCCAAGTAGACTTCAGAGTTCTTTACCCCGCACCTTTTGCACCTCATTCCCATACTTTATCTCCGCCGCAATTAAGGAAGAACCCTTATCAGCAATCTAAATTCTCTTCTTTTATTTTTTCTCTCCATCTATTAAACAGATCGGATTTCTGCCCCATCCTGTAACCGGCAAGCCCCATAAAATGGTTACACAAAACCTCATTAGGGATCTGTAAAACGTTTCTTCGGTGACCGCTATGATTGGTAAGAGACCTAGGCTAGAGCTATACTTGGAGGTTTTAAGGGTAATAGGTAGAGAGCTGTTTTCTTTTTGATGTTCGCTCGGGTTGTTTGTATGCTCTGGGGTTGTAAATGTTCTTTTTCGTCTTGAATGCGCTTGAGCGCTGTATGCTTGTCCAGAAAAGCCTATAAACTCTTACGTGGAAGATAACCTCGAAGTAGGGATGAGCTCTGTGAGCCCGGCGAGGGGGACACCTTGTGCACACTGCTTCGCCACAGGGAGCTGGATGAACCACGGGCAACCGCTGGAGACACGCTCCCGCAGGCGGGGCAGAGGAAGAACAAGCCGTTGAGAGGTAGATGGCTAGGAGACTGAACATAAAAGAGCATGAAAGCCTATGAACAGCCATCCACCGAGAAACGGTTAGTAAGCCAACAATAATGTAATCTCTCATGGATGAACTGTAAGGAAATCTTAGAATTTCTCACGGAACAAGGTCTCATCACATCCGTAGACAATAATAATAGGAGACTCTATAAATTGACGGAAAACGGGAGGGAAATTTTAGAAAGCCTCGACAAGATAAGATGTCTACTCTCGGCGGCTGGAGAGAGAAGACGCAATTTAAAGATCTCTCCTTCATCCAACACAATATATGGCGGCTGATTTTTACTTAAAGTCTCAAGACAACCTAGATACTCCTTAAAGCCTTTTCTTTCCATCAAAATTAAATTTATATGGTTGAGAAGACAGACTTTCTTTAGTATTTTCCATACATCTAAATGATTAGGCGGCTGGAGATTGAAGGTAAAGGTTTGCGTCCCCGTGCCAGCTGAAAAATTCAGCGATATTTTTACTATGATTAGTCAAGCCGAGAGGCACGGCGCGGATATAATTGAGGTGCGTTTAGATTATCTTGGATCTAGCATAATGGACTACATAGACCGTTTAGGGGAGATAGTTGAATTCTCGAAAACCCCTTTAATAGCAACTAACAGACTCGTTGAGCAGGGTGGAAGGAGCCCTCTAGACGAGGAGAGGAGGCTAGAAACTCTCGTCAGCGCCGCCAGGGCTGGCTTCAAATACGTTGACGTTGAGCTCTCCACAAGAGGTTTAAATAGGGTTATCGATGCCATTAAGGCATACGGTGCCAAAGTGATAGTATCTTACCACAACTTTAGGTGTACTCCTCAACTCCAAGAGATGGAGGAGATAGTAAACTCCCAGATTGAAGCCGGAGCCGACGTATGTAAGGTGGTAACTATGGCAAATAGCATCACGGACAGCGTTAACTGCTTAATATTCACATATGAAATGAGCAGGAAGACGAATATTGTCTGTTTTGCTATGGGTGAAAAAGGTTTGCTTTCAAGGGTTCTTTCACCACTCTTCGGCGCCCAATTCACTTACGCTTCGCTTGAGAAAAGCCTAGAGACCGCCCCGGGGCAGATAACGGTGGAGGAGATTAAAGAGATTTATGGAAGGCTAGGTGTGTGGCGATGAATTTATCCGCTAGGACTAAGGTTTGCGCCCTGATAGGACATCCCGTTGAGCATTCGCTGAGCCCAATAATTCAGAATGCCGCCTTCCAGCATCTGGGCTTAGACTACGTTTACGTCGCATTCAATGTTAAGCCAGAAGACCTCGGCTACGCTGTTCTCGGCGCCAAAAGCCTCGGAATACATGGATTAAACGTGACAATGCCCCATAAAGTTGAAGTAATCCGCTATCTAGATGAGCTGGATGGGGATGCTAGGCTTATAGGTTCAGTCAACACTATTTTGAACAGTAATGGGAGGCTTATAGGTTATACGACCGACGGCATTGGCGTATTAAACGCCCTAAAGTATGCGGGTGAAGACCCCGCAAACAAAAAGATAATTGTTTTAGGGGCTGGCGGGGCTTCTAGGTCGATATCTTTCTCGCTCGCCAAATATGCTCGTGAACTCGTAATCCTGAATAGAACTGTTGATAAAGCAGAGGGGTTAGCTAAGGATATAGCTTGCTCCCTAGGCATAAGAGCGGATACTGTTAGGTTTGGTAAACTGGATTATAGTCATCTTGAGACCGAGCTTAAAGACGCTGACATAGTGATAAACGCTACGTCTGTTGGGATGAAGCCGAACGATGAGGAAACACCAATTAAACGCGAGCTCCTGCACAGCGGTTTAACAGTATTTGACATTGTTTATGAACCCTTAGAGACAAGGCTTCTCAGAGAGGCGAAGCTTGCGGGCGCTAAAACCATAGATGGCTTATCCATGCTCATACATCAGGGGGCTGCATCCTTCGAGATATGGACCGGCGTAAAAGCTCCCATAGAGGTTATGAGGGAGGCTGCCCTGAAGAAGATAAGAGAAACTCATGAGGTTAGCGCCCCCCAACAGTTTAAAGGGTGAGGGATTTGGTCTCGATAGGTCGGGCTGTGGCTTACGGCGCCGTAACGGTTATAAACGCCATATCATGTGGTCTTGGAGCCGCGCTTGGCATAGATCTGAGGACTGAGGCTACGGTTAAGCTCGTAGATAATCCCGGGGTTATAGAGGGCAAGGTGCTCTCAGACCCCTCTGAAAAGCCAACGCTGATCGAGAGCGTCGTAAGGAGAGTTCTAAGATACTTTAACCTCGAGGACCAGTACGGCGCGTACGTTGAGACCCGATCCAACATCCCGATTGCGCGCGGATTAAAAAGCAGTAGCGCAGCAGCCAACGCCATAACGCTCGCCACAGTATCAGCTATAGGCGAGGAGGTTGACGATTTAACGATAATCAATATGGGCGTCGATGCCTCTATAGACGCTAGGGTAACTGTGACAGGAGCCTTTGACGACGCATGCGCATCCTACTTTGGAAACATAGTAATAACGGACAATTATAGCAGGAGGATTTTAAAAGTTTTTCAGCCAGAGGAGGATTACGAGGTTTTAATCCATGTACCTCCATTAAAAGCCTACACATCGAAGGTGGATGCTGACAAGATGAGGATAATATCCGGCGAGGTCAAATCACTGCATAGAATGGCCCTTGAAGGCAACTACTGGCACGCCATGACTCTTAACGGGCTTATTTACTCCGCTATCTTAGGCTATGACGCCAAGATCGCTATAGACGCGTTAGCTGCGGGAGCCGTTGCCGCAGGTCTCTCAGGTAAGGGCCCGGCGGTCGCCGCCATCGTTCATAGGGATAGGGTTGACGAAGTATATAGCGCTTGGGAGAAGTATAGTGGGGAGATAATTCACGCGAGAATAAACCGTGAGAAAGCACATGTACTATAGACGGATGCAAGGTGATCTAGTTGACGGATCTAATCATTAGGGGTGGAGCGGTTCTCTCCGGCTCAGTTAAGGCGCCTCCATCAAAGTCCTACACCCACAGAGCCATAGTGGCAGCTTCCCTCTCAAACGGCTTATCCGAGATCCGGAACGCCCTGATATGCGACGACACCCTAGCGACGATAGAGGCATGCCGGAAGCTCGGGGCGGAGATAAGCGGAACCCCTAATGGAGCGTTCAGAATCCTCGGTTCACCTAAACCTAAAACACCAGACGACGTGATAAACTGCAGGGACTCCGGCTCAACCATGAGGTTTATAATGCCGATATGCGCTTTAGCCGACGGGATCTCGGTGCTCACCGGCGGGAGAAGCCTCAGGAATAGGCCGATGGGGCCGCTGCTTGAAGCCTTAAACCAGCTAGGCGTTAAATGTTATTCAACGCGCGGGGATGGTAGGCCGCCTATAGTGGTTTTTGGCGGCGGTATAAGGGGTGGCAGAGCAATTATTAGGGGTGATGTAAGCTCGCAGTTTATCACGGGGCTTTTGTTCGCGTCGCCCATGGCTGAGGGGGATACGAGCATAGCGCTCTCAACCCCCCTGGAATCTAAGCCATACGTTGACGTGACTTTAGACGTGATTAGAAAACACGGCGTACTGGTTAAGGAGGAGCAAACGGCATTTCACATACCTTCCGGTCAGAGATATAAGCCCTGTAACCATTTTATTGAGGGAGACTATTCTTCAGCAGCCTTCCTCCTAGCCGCGGCAGTCGTAACGGGCTCTCGGATAAGGGTTGAGAACCTCTTTAAGAATTCTCTTCAGGGCGATCGGCTCATAGTCAAGATACTCAGCGAGGCGGGGGCTGAGGTAAACATCTACGAGAACTTTGTTGAGGTTGAGGGGTCGGTGAAACCGTTAAACCCGATTAGCGTCGATATGAGAGATAATCCAGACCTTGTCCCAGTATGCGCGGTGTTAGCGTGCATGGCTGAGGGAAAGTCCGTTATTAGCGGCGTTGGGAGGCTTAGATTTAAGGAATCTGATAGGGTTGAAGCCCTGCTAACCGAGCTTTCAAAAATGAAAGCCGAGATAAAGGTTTTAGACGACAAGATAATTGTTTATGGTGTAAGGGAATTGAAAGGTGCTGAGATAGATCCTCATGGGGACCACCGCATAGCCATGGCTTGCGCTGTTGCGGCTCTGGCTGCTAAGGGGGAAACAGTCATACATGATGCCGAATGCATAAATAAATCCTACCCAGATTTTATTAGAGATATGCGCCTGCTGGGAGTAGAAATCCTTGAACGGTAACTCCATCGGTAAATCTCTCGTCCTCACATGCTTCGGGGAGAGCCACGGAGCCTGCATAGGTGTAATTTTAGACGGGTGCCCAGCCGGCCTACCCCTAAGCGAATCGGATGTTCAGGTTGAGCTGGATAAGAGGCGCCCAGGGTTCAGCGACATAAGTACATCTAGGAAGGAGGAGGACAAGGTCGAGATAATGTCTGGCGTCTATAGGGGCTATACAACCGGCGCGCCGATATGCATGATCGTTAGGAATAGGGATGTTGACTCAAGTCCCTATGAAAGCATCATGTTTAAGCCCAGACCTGGACACGCAGATTACACGGCTAGGGTCAAGTATGGCGGGTATAATGATCCACGCGGGGGCGGCAGGTTCTCTGGGAGGATAACCGCCGCCTACGTTATGGCTGGAGCGGTTGCAAAGAAGCTTCTAAGTCTCATCGGGGTTGAGGTCCTAGCCCACACGGTGCAGGTTGGGCGAGTAAAGGTTGAGGGCGAAGTTTCATACGATGATGTTAGGAGGAACGTTTATGCGAACCCCGTTAGGTGCGCTGTCCCCGAGCTAGCTGAGAGGATGATTGAGGAGGTTTTGAGCGCAGCCAGGGAGGGCGACAGCGTAGGCGGAGTTGTTGAGGGTATTGCGCTTAATGTTCCAGTCGGGCTGGGCGAACCCGTATTTGACTCGCTGGACGCGGATATAGCGAAGATGCTGTTCAATATACCAGCCGTTAAAGGCGTCGAGTTCGGCGCAGGCTTTAAGATGGCGTCCATGAGGGGCTCCGAGGCGAACGATCAGTTCGCTGTTAGGAATGGGAGGGTCATCACGCTGACGAATAATGCCGGCGGGGTAGTAGGCGGGATATCTAACGGGATGCCGATAAAAGTTAGGGTTGCCTTCAAGCCGACACCATCAATATCGAGGAGGCAGAGGACAGTAAACCTGGAGACAATGAGCGAGGAAGAGATTCAAATTGCTGGAAGGCATGACCCATGCATAGTCCCAAGAGCGGTCCCAGTGGTCGAAGCATGCCTAGCATTCGTGATAGCAGACCACGCGCTAAGAGCTGGGAAAATACCAAGGGTGATTAAGGCTTAGGAGGAATAGGAACTCTCCTCTTCATCCGTCGTCAAATTCCCTTTAGGCTTTTTTGCAGGTACTCTATGGCTTCTTTTACGCTTTGGAAACCGTATTTGATTTCGTTGTGCTCTCTCCTTAGCGCTATAACGTCTTTCCTTACTTCTTCTGGCTTGCGTTTGCCCTTGATTACGTCTAGCATTAGGTCGCATAGATACTTTATGTCGCTCTCATCAAAGCCTCTCCTAGTCACATCCTGGAAGCCTATTCTTATGCCGGATGGGTTCTCGCGGTTATTCTGATCATCGTATGGCAGAAGATTCCTGTTTAATATTATGTTTGCTTCCTCAAGCGCCTCAGAAACTCTCTTGCCGCCACCGTACTCCCGGACATCGACGGCTAACTGATGCGACATAGTGAAGCCGTAGCGTTCACCCAGAACCTTTAAGCCATTCTCATAGAGATATTGACCAGCGGCCTGCGCGTTCCTGACAGTCTGCCTTGCGAGCTCCTCGCCGAATATCTTGAGCTCTAGGGCTGCTATGCCTGTCGCTGGAAGCCTACCGAGATGCGTATTAGACGTGCTTAGCGGGAAGATCGCGTACTGAACGTTCTTTATGGCTTTTTCCATTCGCTCATCTCTCTTATCAGCCAGGATTACCCCGCCCTGAGGACCAGGAAAAGTCTTGTGGGTTGAGGATGTAACGAAGTCCGCGCCCTCCCTAAGCGGATCCTGAAACATCCCTCCGGCTATTAAGCCGAGCACGTGCGCTGCATCGTACACTATGTATGCGCCGACCTCATGCGCCACGTCGCTCAGCTCTCTGACTGGATGTGGGAATAGGAATAGGCTTCCGCCGAACGTGACTATGCCGGGTTTAGCCGCCCTAATTATCTCGGCTGATTTGTCCGGATCTATATTCATTCTCTCAACATCGTATGCGTGCTCTATGTTCTCTAAGCCTAAAACCATTCCAGCTAAACCGGTGTAATCGTGCGATATGTGTGCCCCAGCGCTCAACGGTGTAACGACCATCTTCCGGCTCTTAGTCGTTAAAGATAAGCCCTTAAATGTTGCCAGGTTAGCGTGCGTCCCGGAGACTAGGCGGACATCCGCCCAACTACACTTAAACAGCATCTTCATAAGGTCTGTTACGCAGTTCTCTATGACGGAAATATATTTCTGCCCCTGATAATATCGCTTTTTAACATGCCCCTCAAGGTCATTTTCGCCTTCAGCGTACCTGCTCTCAAGATCCATGGTGAGCTGAAGCATCTCTCTAACAGCAGGGGACTTCAGCCCCTCGCTCGCTATGAGGTTTATGCATTCCTCACCGCGATATAATTCATGCTTCTCGCTCGCCTCAATAAGTTCAAGGGCTATCTTAAAGAAGCCCTCCATCAGCGCACCAGCCTAAACAAACCATAAAATTAGTGAGAGATATTTATTTTTAGCGCTCTAGAACAAAAGTTCTCTTTGCCACGGGTCTTTCCCTAACCTCGTGGATTAGCATCTCCATCCTATTACCAACGCCTATAACTGGAAACTCCTCAAAAATGCTTATTGCCCTCTCGAGCTTACCGGCCTTATCGGCGAATATGGTTGCAAGCGCCTCCCCCTCAGAGACTTTATCACCTATCTTCCTGTGCAGTAAAACCCCTGCGCCCTTATCTCTGGGGGCGCCAGCCAGTCTAGCGGCCTCCACCACCATCGCATTATCTATCCATAACACCACACCGCTCCTCTTCGAGTACACGGTGAACCTCTCGGAGCCAAGCGCTATATCATTCGGCATAATGTTTGGATCCCCGCCCTGTGCGCCGATTATTTCACGCAGCTTCTCTTCAGCCTTTCCAGACCTCAGGATTTCTAAAGCCATCGCCCCGCCATTTCCATCAGCCTTCCCGCTCATTTCTAAAAGTATGCCGGCTACATGGGTTGCTTTATCTATCAGGTCGTATGGCTGGCTCTTGCCCATTATCGTGCGGAGCGCTTCCCAAGCCTCCAGGGCTGGACCTATAGCGTAGCCGACCGGCTGCTCACCGTAGGTTACTGCGCATCGAACCTTTATCCCAAGCCTGCGCCCAAGCTCCATGAAGTCTTTAGCCAAAAGGTCTGCTTCGCCAATAGTCTTTATCTTTGTCCCCCTTCCAGTCGGTATGTCGATCACTAGGAGGTTTGCGCCAACAGCCTTCTTCTTGCTCATTATCGAGGGGAGTAGGAGCGGGTCTATCGATAGGGGGTGCTCAACCCTGATGAAGATGTCGTCCGCTGGAGCCAGATCCAGCGCTCCACCCCAAACAATGCATCCATTAGTCTTCTCGACAACCTCACGCATCTCCTCTATACCTAACGCGACCGGCATGAGTACCTCAGCCCTGTCGGCTGTCCCAGCGGCGGAGGTGATGGATCTAGAGGAGGATTTAGGTATCGTTAAGCCTGATGCCGCGATTATGGGGACTACGAGGAGAGTTGTTTTGTCCCCGGGAACCCCGCCTATGGAATGCTTATCGACTATTAGAGGCTTTTTGAGCTCAAGCCTATTCCCGGTTTCAACCATGGCGATTGATAGACTGGTAGCCTCGTCTAGATCTAAACCGAAGGCGTGGAGGGCGGTTACGAAGGCGGCGATCTCAATCTCGCTTAGGTTCCCGCTGACAACATCCCTAACTATTTCAAATATCTCCTCATAGGTTAGCTTTCTACCGCCGAGCTTATTTCTAATATAGTAGACTGAAAGCGGGAAGTGCGCTGCCTCAATATCAACCTCGTCTCCCTCCCTTAAACCCATATATCTCTTAACCTCATCGTAAACGCCTATGTAGCCTCTCCCAACGCTCTCTAAAGCCACATTAACTATCGCTGTTATCTCTCTACCCTTACCCAGCAGTTTTACGCGGCTTAAGCCTGAAACACCTAAATCCTCAGCATCCTCCCGGTTTAAGACAACTATGAACTTCCCACCAGACTCTATGTCAAGTAACTTAACTTTAAGTTTCATTAATTATTCACGCCCAGCTTCCAGCATTCTAAAAGAGGGCGTTAAATCTTAAAAAGTTTTAATAGATGCGCTCACTTTTCATAATGAGGTTGCGCTTGAGGTGAATTAAATGTCTAGTAAGAAGCTTATATATGTGGTTATTGATGGTATGGGGGATCTTCCGATAGGGGAATTGGGCAATAAGACACCGCTAGAGTTCGCTGATACACCAAACATGGATCTCCTCGCAAAGAACGGGAAGCTAGGGCTCATGTACACTGTTGAAAAAGGTGTTGCCCCGGAGAGCGATGTGGCGGTCATATCGATCCTAGGCTATGACCCATACATATATCATGCTGGGAGGGGGCCTCTTGAGGCTTACGGAGCCGGCTTAGACTTCAGAGATGGCGACCTAGCGTTAAGATGTAATTTTGCGACTTTGGGGGAAGGTAGGCGGATAATTGATAGGAGGGCTGGAAGGGATCTGACCACTGAGGAAGCCTCTGAGCTGGCTGAAGCAATAAACAGGCTGGTTAAACTCGAATCCCATCCGGCTGAATTCAAATT
>JAWBZG010000027.1:0-18459 GCA_038866525.1 Bathyarchaeia archaeon | reverse complement strand
CTATCGGTTTTGGGTCGTCGAGAGCCATAAGCCTTACATCTATTCCACCCATAAACGTCATCTTGTCACCGTACTTCTCCTTCAGCTCCACAAGATCCATTCCAGCTTTCACCTCAAGGGGTTGCAGGCAGTCAATTCCTTCCTCAATAAAATATGGGATGAGGTCTTTCACGCGCCCACAGCTATGCAGGAACACGTACATGCCGCGGCTATGGAAGAAGCGGCATAGCTCCTTGAACACTGGATGAAGCTGCTCCTCGAAGTGTCTAGGTGAGAAAAGTAACCCTCCTCTATATCCTAGGTCGCAGTAGAGGAAGGCGCCATCGAACTTGAAGCCTCCCCTCATCATGCGTTCGCACATCTCCATGACTAGTTTAGCGTCAGTCCAATACATGTCTATAACCCAGTCCGGCTCCCTAATAATAGCCTTCAACAGCCTCTCTGAAGCAACGTAACTCTGTATTTTATCGTATCCCACGGCTGCCCCATACATTATGAAGCGCCCACGGCTATACTCACGATGAAAAGATTGAAGACCCGAAACCCAGTCAACCCTATAATCATCGGCCTCAAGCCTAGGCTTAATTTTCTCCCAGTCCTCTCTGCTCTTACATGGATAATCGATAATCATCGGCGTCGTAGAATAATCTTTATGGTTTTTTCTTATTCCGCCAAAAGAGTTTCTTTCAACAATATACTCCTCATTCTCGTATAGAACCTCGACTGGGAAACGTGGGCTTGTATCAGCGCTAAAAACAGCGATCTCGTACCCAAAGTAGTCTGCTGGTGAAACCCCGGAAGGCAACCCCTCAGATCTCCAGCGGTCTACTGTTGCCCCCCAAGGGCTATCGTGAATTGGAATACGATCTGCCTCACGGTGCTCTAGGATTAGCTTGATTCTTTCCCGCGGCTTTAACTCGCTCTTCATGCAGAGTCACTTTGAAGAAACCCATAACTTACATATGTTCACGCCTTCAACAGCGTCTCTCGCAGCAGCGTCGGCGCCAATTTTATCCGCAAACTCCTTCGTTATTGGGGCTCCGCCAATGATTATCTTCACTTTATCCCTCAGCCCAGCGTCCTTAAGCGCCTTTATAACGTTCTCCATCTCGATCATTGTTGTCGTTAGTAAGGCTGACATACCAACTATCTCCGGATTGTTTTCCCTAACAGCCTCAACAAATTTTTCAGGCGAGACATCTACGCCTAAATCTATGACTTCGAAGCCAGCTGCAGTTAGCAGCGTAGCAACAATATTTTTGCCAATATCATGTAGGTCTCCCCGAACGGTTCCAATAACCACCTTTCCAATCTTTTTCACTTCGCCGCTTCTTAAATGTGGCTCTAAAACCTTCATGCCCTCCTTCATAACTTCGCCAGCCATTATGAGCTCGGCTAGAAAGTACTCGTTTCTCTCATATTTCTCGCCGACGATCTCCATGCCCCTGGACATCCCCTCCATCACAATGTCGTAGGCTGATATACCGGCTTCAAGCGCCTCTATACAAAGCCTCTGAATATTGTCTATGTCCAGATTTACTATCGCATCCCTAATTTTATTCAGAATCTCATCCTTTTTACTCATATTTGACACCACAAAAAAATAAGATAATACCTGGCTTAAAAATTTTGTCAAATATAGAAACGTACTATGCATCAAAGCGAGTAACACTAAATAGCGTCGTTAACCGGAAACGTTCGCTCTTATATCTCGTACTCTTTTTCTCTCTCAGGTATAATTACTTCGCTTTGTAGATCCCCAACAAATTTTTTGAAGAGCCTAGCATATGTTCCATGGATGGGGAACACTTTTCTAGGTTTAACAACCTCTAAGAGTTTTCTGAGGTGTAACGGTATTATGTGCCCTGAGACATGTACATGGTATTGTGGGAGACCATAATGCTCAAGCCAGTTTAGCAATCTATTAAAGTCTATCTCCATCTCCTCATTAAACGGCTCGGATGCGGAAAGAATATAGCAACTTCCAGGCGAAGGATTAATGTCAACAAGCCAGCTCAAATCGAAAAACGACATATGCAATATTATCTTATCCTGCATTTTAGAGATTTCATAAGGACTTATTGGCTCGCCTAAATTCATTATCTCCTGCTCCCAGTGAAAGTACCTTTTCTTCTCCTTCTGAAATATCAGTATTGAACCATCTGTGATTTTGGGAACGTTTAAGTGGGGGTCGGATTCAAGCTTATATAATAAGTAGGCTTGCTTCAATGAGACCGTGAGCATCCTATTGTTTCTTAAAGCGACCTCATAGAATGATCTTAGCCTATCGATATCTGCGCATGCAAACTCTGTTAAAACGAGCTGAGGGGTATTGCTAACCAAGTTATTGATTTTAGACATAACCTCACTCTCCGAGGAAACCTCAATCTCAGTCATGTTTGTGTTCTCGCATATGAGGACATCAGTTCCCTCGCGGGCTGAAGCTGACACTAAATCTTCGGTCAGCTCAGGCTTTGAGCCATGCCACCTAAGGTCCCCAGTGTAGACGATTGTGCCGGAGGATGTATGAATTATGAATCCATAGGAGCCTGGGACAGAATGATCAACATGTATTGGAACAACCTCTATAGAACCGACTTTGATCTTATCGCCAGTGCGGAAAGTTTTAAATTTGACACCTTCAAGGTTAAACTCTACGCTTGTTGGGCGTACATCGCTTAATGCGTTAAGTATTGCAGCTGTCGTCTCACCGCAGTATATGGGTATATTCCTCTTTAGAAATGATATGTGGGCTGCGTGATCCATGTGTGAATGTGAGAGGAAGACTGCGTCTATATCGGGATCCGCTTCATCAAAAAGGTATGCTCCTCTTAAATCTGGCAGTATCCCGAGCTTTATCAGGTCTAAGCCGCTTTTAGGCGAAAGGAAGGGGGTTGAGTAAAACTTATCCCTTAACGCGAAGGATGCGCCGAAATCGAAGAGAATCCTTGTATCTCCATCATTTATGAGAATCTTGTTTCCGCCAACCTCGTTCACTCCGCCATAAAAAACTATTTTCGTGTCCAATTCAACCCCCTCCATAAAGGTTTACCCTACATATTACGTTTTCTCTAGAACTTAATACTGCTTTTGGCGTTGCCTTTCTTTCAGCTTCAGGGTTTTCCTGCAGGCATCAGAGATAGCGAATATCACGTGTGGAGGAACAAGAAGCCCAAACACTTTTATGTAGCGAGGTGAGAGAGCCCTCTTTACAACATCTACTTTACCGCCGAGCTCGAGATACCCGCCTATAAACTCGCTCACAACTTCCTCAATATATTTAAAGGACGAGAGAGGCGCGTAGTGACCAAGGTAGAATAGAAACTCGGCTATATCCCAAGACTTATCTCCCCCTCTTTCAGCCTGTTCAAGATCCACGAAGAATATTTTTCCATCCTCAGACAAAAGTATGTTTTCCGGCTTACAGTCGCCGATGGCTACATCTAAACTATGAATTTTCGCTATCTCTCCTCCAACCAGCCTAATGAATTTGAGTATTTCACTTCCGCTATCGCTGCCCGCCGCGCCTCTAAACAGAACTTTAATTGCTTTAGATAGGCTGATTCCCTCCACGAACTCTTGGAAGAGCAGCCTTTCCTCTGGAGCTACATATATTATTCTTGGGACGTTTATCCCATTTTTTGAGAGAAAAATGTTTAAAGCGTATTCTCTTTCAAGTCTACTTTTTCCCAAAATGGCGAAGTCCCGCGTCCCTAAAGTCCATAATGCGAGCGGAAACCATTTCCACCCATACCAGTCTTTGAATACTTTGACAACTATTTTTTCCTCCCTTTCACAACCAGAAATTTTTAGCAGGTACACTGTGTTAAGGACTCCTCCCAGCCTTTTAATTTCATGTTTTAACGCATGTCTCTGGGACATATGTTTCCTGAGATATCCATCTATCGTTATTTTCTCCGTGAACGGCACCATGCCTGAGGGGGTTGGCACAAAAATGTATTTTCTAGGGTCCTCAAGCTTAAAGATGGAGTTTTTAGCAGATCTAGAATTAGCCGTATTTCTCCTATAGATTCTGAATTCATCTAGAAGCGGGTTTACAACGCTTGGCAGAACCCTAATAACTTGATGTAAAATGCTGATGCGCACATTTTTAAATAGTTTCGTGAAGCGCCAAGCAATCTTTTCCCTTAAGAAGGATTCTATAAAACTCTCTGAGATTCTAAAAGCATCATTAAAAACTTGAATTTTCCCCTCACTAGCAAGCTCCTTTAATGCTTCCGTGAAGCCCCGCATCATTAACGCATAATTTCTCTCTTTCACATCTTTTCTAGCGATGTTGAGGAATCTGAATATTATTAGTGGGAATAGAGAAGCTCTCCTCCTCATACTCTCAAACATCAAATACTCAGGCTTAATAACGAGTTCCCTTGACATCTCTGGAAAGCTTAAAATTAAGTTTCTCAAAATGTTGTCGGCAACTCTCTTCTTAAATTTAACTTCCCGCCTCCACAAATATTCTTCATTGAATATTGGTTCGTAAGGCGTCATTAAAAGTTCAGCAAGTATGCCGCCCAGCTTCTCATCCTCTACATCTTTCTCAAATTTTTCCCTATCGGCTATAAGGAGCCGAATTTTCATGGAGTCGAGATTTCTTGAGAGGTGTTTTAGAATGGGTCTACTCGACTCCACGATTATCAGAACGTTTACCGAGGTTTTTTCATCAGCATAGCCCCCGGCATGCGGACCATATATTAGGGCAGCTAAAGCGTTAAGATTTTCTTCTCTCAAGAAGGATTCGATAGATGAGGCTATATTGTCTTTTCCCAACCCAATAAACATATTTTTGCCTTTCCAAAAAATAACAGTTTTTCCGGCTAATAACCGTTATCCTATCGGACAATATTATTCCTATGAACTGAATGGGGAGCAAATAATGATTAAGGATGGGAAAGTGAGGAAGCTCACATTTAAAGCAGAGGCTGTAGAGACAGACTACTGGATACCGGGAGACAATTATTTGGAGAAGATAGCGGCTTCCGTGAATGGAAGAATTTCTGATGGTGACATACTTGTAATATCGGAGAAGGCTATATCTGTGGCTAAGGGTCTTATAGTTGATGAGAGCAAGATTAAGCCAGGTCTCCTAGCACGCCTATTAGCTAGGATTTGGATGAGAATTTTCTGGGGATATTTTCTGGGACAATTATGCCGCATGAAAAGGATAAATGTGGAGCGATTAAGAAGGTATCCATTAAATGAGGGTGCTGCTCATAAAGAGACAGCTTTAAGATATGCTGGTTTGCTGCACGCCCTTATGTGGGGTTCTGAAGGCGGAATCGATGGGAGCAACCTCCCCTACGCTTACGTTAGCCTACCCCTAAAAAACCCACAAAACGTAGCCGAAGAGATTCGAGAGTATTTAAGGAAAAGACTGGAAAAAAGAGTGGCCGTCATGATAGTTGACACAGACAAGACATATTCTCTGGGAAAATTTCATTTCACGCACAGACCTAATCCCTTAAGAGGCATTTACACTCTTCCCGGCGTCACAGCGTATATTATCGGCAGGGTCTTAAAGCTTAGGCGGAGACCCACACCCCTAGCCTTAGCTGGCGCTGAAATGAGCGTGGACCTAGCGTTGGAAGTAGCTAGGATAGCTGAGAAGAAAAGAGGCTTTGGGGCGGGGCGCACCGTTTGGGATATGGCTGAGAGGTTCCATGTCAAAATAACGGAAGTTAGCTGGGATATGCTTAAAAAACTCAGGCACAAGCCAATAATTATAGTTAGGGTAGATGAGCCTAGGCGTCAAGAGAAAAAGTAAAATATTGTGACGCTAATTAGTACATAGTCCGGTAGAGGAGAAGCCATGTCGAGCCTTGAACGGAAGCTTGAGAAAATCAACTGCATAATTGAGAGACTAAAAAGCGAGACCTCTATGGGCGCCCTACTTGTTGTTGAAGGAGAGAAAGATGCGAGAGCTCTTAGGGAAATAGGGATTATGAGCGACATTATAGCTGTAAAATCTCGTGGAAAGAAGCTCGCAGATATCGTGGATGAGATAATCTCTGCTGGCAGCAGGGAGATCATATTGCTTATGGATTTTGATAGGCGCGGAAAAGAGCTCACGAAACTTTTAGCGAAATCTCTTGAGGCGGCAAGAATTAAAGTGGAGCTAAGCTTTTGGCAATCGTTTTCCAGCCTACTTAGCAATGACGTGAAAGACATCGAGGGATTAGCCACATACATAGAGACTCTTAGGAAGAAGATTGAGAATGATTGAGTTAATTAATTTGGCTCCGTATTGCTTCGTGAGTTAGATTAAAGTTAAGAATATATGCTTGATCGAAAATATATTTTATCGTTATTAGCAGTGAACTGGAGCCAATAACGGTTGTTCAGAAAAATGATGTTTGTGGGGCTTGATGGTTTATGACAGCAACGTTACCGGCCATCAAGTATGTGATTCGAGCAAAATTCGAGGTTGATGGAATAGTTGAGAAACCGGATGTTATAGGCGCCGTGTTCGGGCAGACGGAGGGGCTTTTTGGAGCAGAACTAGATTTAAGGGAGCTCCAAAAAAGTGGAAGAATCGGTAGAATAGAGGTGGAAATCTCGTCCCAAAAGGACAATAAAACTGTTGGGACAATAATTATACCGACAAGCTTAGACAAGGTTTCAACGGCGATAATCGCTGCAAGCGTTGAAAGCATAGATAGAGTAGGACCATGCGCAGCCCGCGTTTCTCTGGAAAAGATTGAGGATGTTAGGGAAACTAAACGTAAGGCAATAATTGAGAGGGCTAAAGAGATACTGCATAAATGGAGCCTAGAGATGGTGCCCGAAACAGAAGAGATATTTCGTGAGGTCGCGGAAATACTTAGGGCGCCGAAGATTAAAGAGTATGGTCCGGAGAGACTTCCAGCAGGTCCGGAGATAGACTCAGCTAAAGATATTATTATTGTTGAGGGCAGGGCTGACGTAATAAACCTAGTGAAGCACGGAATATACAACGTCATAGCTTTAGAGGGTGTAAAGATACCTGAGACTGTGATCAAGTTAACTAGGGAGAAGGAGGCAACTGCCTTCCTCGACGGTGATCATGGCGGCGACCTTATTCTTAAAGAACTTCTACAAGTTGCAAACATAAAGTATGTTGCTAGAGCCCCTAGAGGGAAAGAAGTTGAAGACTTAACGGCAAAGGAGATTGAGGTCGCCCTACAGAATAAGGTTCCAGTTGGAGAGATAATTGAGCGAAGGAAGAAGAGGAAGAAGGTTCTTATGCCCAGAGAGATAGTTGAGGCTGCTCAAAGCCTTAAAGGCACTTTTGAAGCTATGCTATTTAACGACAAGATGGAGCAGATAGGTAGGCTTCCAGTGAGCGAGCTAGCCGATAAATTGAAGGAGTTTGAAGGGGTGAACACTGTTGTTTTCGATGGCATAATAACTCAAAGGCTTGTCGACATAGCCAGCGAGAAAAACATTAAATATCTTATAGCGGCACGCATATCCGAAATTGTTAAACAGCCCTTAAGTGTAAATCTGCTAACCTTCGACGATATACTTGACTAACATCCATTTATTTTTTGCCCAGAAAGTCAAAGAGGGTTTGGGGTTTAGCCGATTTAGGTGGCAGTAAATCATTTTCCTTGACATTGAATAGCGATAGTATTCTCAGCGCAGCTGGGATAATCTGATTAGTTACGTAATATTCTATGTCTATGTCGCTGTATGAGGCAAAAATGTATGGTTTAGCCCGCTCATAGAGTTTGCCTGAACCCGAAGTTATGACGAAACCCACCTTGTCGCCGATATTTAGCAGCCAGCCCTCTTTCTGGAGCAATTTAGCGGCTTCAACGTGGGGGGCTTTAACCTCATATTCCTCCAAGTCTTTCGTTAAAGTCTTCCATATGATCAGGTCTTTGAACGGGATCTTTCTCTCTCTCAAGTCCGTTATATAGTTGCGCACGTATTCTACGGCTTTTTTAACCGATTGCCCCTTAAGTATTATCTCTAAAACCTTCTCCTGTATATTTTTAGCGACATTAGCCCAGTCGCCCCTAACAACTTCCAGTCCAACCATGTCTAATCTACCGTCTGGCATTAACCCGCAGTAACGCTTTTTTGCTTCAGTGAAGAGGGCGCGCACATATATTTTATCCGGCTTGATCTCTAAACCCAATTTTTCCCAAATCATTTTAGATAGGTTCTCAATTTTCTCAGGATCATTTCTCACAAATATGCTATCGGTGTCGCCGTAGATCACCTCTAACCCTAAGTCTTTAGCCATCTTAATGGCGCTCATTATAATGTATCTGCCCCAAGCCGTAACCGCTTCAGCAACCGGCTTAATATACCACCTAGCGCCTATCCATCCAGCGTAACCATAGGTTGCGTTCGCTATAACTTTAATCGCTTTCTGGCGCGCGTCAAGCAGCCTGTATTCAGGGCTTTTCGGATCAATTCTCTTGAGGTCTTCGCGGACCTTATCTCTAGCCTTAATAAGCTTTGATAAAACCTCAGAGTAAAAGCCGTGCGGCTCCTTCCTAAATCTATGATTAATCTCCGGGGCAACGTAAGCTCCGGACGGCGGCTCCGGTTCCCCGGGCGGAATATATGTGTCGGGTGAGATGTTAAAAGCCATCATTATGCTTGGGTACATGGATTTAAAGTCTAAAACAGCAACATTTTCGTGTACCCCGGGCTTGGGTTCCAGAACTATCGCTCCAGCATATGGGGCATAGGGTCTCTCAAGCCTTTTCGGAATTAATTCTCCGATCTGGTAAGCGTGGCGTATAAGGAACCATTCAACCCTAAAACCTACCGCCGCTGTGCCAACGTGGTCTAATGGTAAGCCGACGAGACTTGAGAGCTGAACTGCGAAATCAATTATGCGCTCCATCACCCCTATTATGCATCTGGCGTTCTCCATCGAGAACTTTAATAGGATCGGTCTCTTCCCCTCATCTTCCCAATACTGGGCTATCTCAAAATCCTCAATTAGGGTTCTCTCCCCAATCTTCATGACGCCTAGGTAATCAGCAATGTTCTCCAAGGTTTTTATTTTAACCTCTGGGAACTCATCAGCATAATCAAGTAGATCTATATGTGCTCTACCAGTTATCGACATGTGACCGTATGCGCTTGTGTGGGGCTCAGCGTCCGCTCTCCCAACTCTTAGAGTTAAACCGTTTTTCCTTGCCCTCACAGCTAGATACTGCATATCTCTCCTATTCGTCTCAAATCCAACGATTATGTCCGGATCGAACTCCCTTACACATTTAATGAAGGCTTCAATAACATCGCTATCACTCTCCGAGGAATTGGCAATGAATTGCTTTTCCTCACCAGTGTTTGTAGCCACTGATATTACGACGACGGGATTTATTTCTGGTTTAGGAGAACCCTTCCGACTATAAAATACCGTTGAAAAGCCCATGATCCTCAAATTGGGCATCTTAATGATTTCTGGAAGATACTTGGGCTTAGACTTCGCCAGAAGCACTCTGTCCACTTGGGCTCCTATAGTGTTCGAAATTTCGTCGGCTTCAACTTCATGCCAACCGCAGGGAACAATATTATTGTCTATCATGTAACGCATAGAGTATCTGATGTCGTCTTCCAGGCAGCTATCAACACCCCTAATTTTCAAAATGCTTTTCACATACTCTGAGACTAGGTCTGGGTCCAGGCAGTAAACCTTTACGGCTCTCACTGGTTTTCCGAAGAGTCTCCGGTCGACTACCTCCACTCCAGTAATGAGGGGTAGGTTAACCCTCGCCAGCTCTA
This sequence comes from Bathyarchaeia archaeon, assembly GCA_038866525.1. Taxonomy (GTDB): domain Archaea; phylum Thermoproteota; class Bathyarchaeia; order Bathyarchaeales; family DTEX01; genus DTEX01. The sequence continues at coordinate 8,712 of JAWBZG010000027.1, read as the reverse complement.
TCCTCTCAGCTATTCTTTCAGGGTCTTCGCCTGACGCTGGCAAAACGTAAAAGTACGTCGGGAAACCCCTATCTATCACTAGGATCCTCTCACCATCTTCACTGACGCCCCAAAGCCAGATCTCCGGCTGATGGTTTCTCACTTCATAGTTTATGTCCAGCAACCAGAAACGGTGTACAGGCAATTTTCCCTCCACCTAATACTAATTTTAGATCGATGTAAAAGATTAAGGTTTAGTTTCCGCCGAAGAGCGGTAAGCATTATTTATAGGTTCAAGTTTATATGGCTGGCACTTAATCTATTTGACTTGGTCGACATGTATAATGAGCATATTCCAGAAGCCCTGAACGCCGAAAAGAGCGTCAATTTAGGAAAAACTATTTATGTTGAAAATTATGGTTGCGCAGCAAATAAGGCGGACCTTGAAATAATGCTCGCATATATTTTTCGCTTAGGATATAGTTTGGTCGATAAACCTGAAGAAGCCGACGTGATTTTAATGAACACTTGTGGTGTTAAAAAGCCTACGGAGGATCGCATATTAAGTAGGCTGAGGGCGCTGAGTAGACTTAACAAACCTATTATAGTGGCGGGCTGCCTGCCGAAAATAAATCTTAACGCTGTTATGAAAGCCTCCCAAAACATTTCAGCTATTTTAGATCCATATAGTGTTGAGAAAATCAGTTTAGCATTGAGAGCCGCGGAAGAAAACGTGAGGGGGAAGATCTTCTTTTCCGAAAAACCGATTATCAAAGTCGGGCAGCCGAAGATTAGGATCAACCAGGTAATTGAGATAATCCCTATAGCTGAAGGGTGCTTAGGCGCATGCTCATTTTGCTGCGTTAGATTCGCTAGAGGCAAGTTGTTCTCTTACCCGAAGGAGCTCATAGTGGGTAGGCTTAGGGAGGCTGTTTCTGAGGGAGTAAAGGAGATTTGGTTGACGTCTCAAGATAATGGGGCGTATGGATTAGATGTAGGCACAAATTTAGTTGATCTACTCAAAGAATGCTGCAGCGTTCGTGGCAAATTCTTCATAAGAGTTGGCATGATGAATCCGAATCACGCCATAAAGATTCTGCCCGGCTTAATAGACGCCTATAGGGATGAGCGAATATTCAAGTTTCTCCACTTACCAGTCCAGAGCGGAGATGATGATGTCTTAAAGATAATGAACCGCAGATACACTGTTGATGAGTTTAAGGCTATAGTCGACGCCTTCAGAAAAGATTTCCCAGATATCACGATCGCCACAGATATTATATGTGGTTTCCCGGGCGAAAGCAGAGAGGCTTTTGAAAAGACCTTAAGGCTGGTGGAGGAAGTTGAACCGGACGTAGTCAATATATCTAAGTTCTTTCCAAGACCTAACACTCCAGCCGCTAGAATGAAGCAGATTGAGAGCAAAGAAATAGCGTATAGAAGCCGCTTAATGACGGATATTGCGAGCAAGATCTCTCTAAAGAGAAACAGTAGGTGGATTGGGTGGAGGGGTGAGGTGCTCATTGATGAGAAGGGTTCGGGAGATTCATGGATTGGGAGAAACTATGCTTATAAACCAATAGTCGTCAGGAGCAAAGATAATCTGCTCGGGAAACTCGTAGATGTTGAGGTGACGGCGGCTCACATAAATTATTTGGAGGCGGAAATAATACGATTTAAATGAACATGTTCATTGAGATGCGAGCTTCTTAAACATGTGCTGAGCGTTACGCAGCATGTTCGTGTCATTGTTAAAGAATATGTAGACTTTTTCAGGTTTGGATTTCAAAATTTTTTCTTTTATATCCGTCAACTCTCTATCGCTGTAATTGTGGGAGTACCATAATGTCCTTCCATGCATCCTCAAGTATACTATACCATTAATGTTAAAAATTTCTCGCGGGAAGTCTGGGGAATCAACGCTCACCAAAGTTATGCCGAGGTTAGAAGCCCACTTAACAGTACTCTCATTAAACCACGAGAGTTCCCTAACTTCTAGGGCGAATCTCTGCCCGATTCCGATTCTAGCGAAGAACTTCTCTATCCTTTGAGCATGAGAGGCTTTAATTGATGGCGGAAGCTGGAAGAGGTAAAAGTCTATTAAATGATCCATGGCATCAAACAGTTCTTTGAACCTAAACCATGATTCGAAAGCCCTATCATTAAACTTAAATACGTGAGTTATTAGCCTGTTAACTTTAATAGCCCATCTAAGCCTTTCACCCTTAACCCTCCAAGCCTTTACAGCGTTCGGGGAAGGGAATCTGTAGAAGCTCGCATTTAACTCCACAGCGTTCAAGCCGGAATTTTGAACATACCAGTCTAGGCTTCCACCCATATTCCAATCATACATCCATCCAGATGTTCCCACATAGATCTCCAATAAACCACCAGCAGTACCGCAAACATCGAATAGCTGAATAAAACAGAATATAGTTCGAGCATTTTAAATATGTTAAATCGAAAATTAAGGATGGTGATCCTCACGATGAAGATGCGGGCGTACTTTTAGATAAAGATAGCGCTAAAATAGTTGAAGTGGACGCCCCGAAGCCGGGGAGAAATGAGGTATTGATAAAGACCAAGGCCTGCGGGATCCGCATGGGGGAAGTCTACGTTTTTCAAGGGAAGCTTCCCGGAGGAAGAATCATGGGTCATGAGGGCGTAGGGATCGTTGCAGAAGTCGGAGAAGATGTTAAAGAAATTAAGCCTGGAGATAAGGTTACAGCGCTAGGCGGACCAGCATTTGCCGAATACTATAAGACGGAGAGGCGAAACGCGCTTTATGCAAAGGAAGGGTGTGCGTGGACATTGATGAAAATCTATTTCATCCATCTGGATGAAAATCTATGAATCCCACAACGGTGTTCTAACCTTCTAGTTGATAGGTAAGCGGGTGGATGAAGATAGGCTTAAAAATAGCGCCACGCAATGGAAAGGATTATAACCACATGTTCTCTTCCATGGCTTCTGCGAGAGCCTCAATGTTGGCTAGCGGTGTTGGCGGATGAACCTCCGCCTCAATCATTAAACCGCCCTTCTTCAGAGAGAGGTATTCGACGATTCTCTTAATGTGGGATTTAATCTCCTCAGGTTTTCCGAAGGGCACTAAATACTGCCTATCGACATCAATGTCCACGCACACCCTTCCTTTGCATAAAGCTCCTATATTCTCTAGACCATTCACCCTGTCCTGAATGTTCAGGACGCTGGCTCCGGCCTTAATCAGCTGATCTAGCACTTCCATAACATGCCCATCTGAGTGGAAGTAAACGTGGACCCCTCTCTCCCTTATCCTTCCAAAGATTTTCCTATAGCTCGGATATATGAATTCCCTGAACGTAGATGGGCTAATGGGCATTCTTGTTTGCGCTCCTAAATCGTCTCCAATATATACAATGTCTATTCGACCGCATTTTAAGAGCCTGTCAACGAGATCCAAAATGTACCTGGTTAACCCATCTATCAGCTCATAGAGCTGCGGCGGCCGCTGTATGAAATCCCTCATTAAATTTGTGAAGCCGCGCAGATAATAGAGCCTCTGGAAGAATAAGCCATGCATTAATGACACTTGAACTAGTTTTCCCTCAGACATCATCCTCTCAACGTTCGCAGCGATCTCGCCCCAAGGGGTAAGTTTATCCGAGCCCTCTGACGGCAAACCTTCCTCCGGATCCGGAAAACTGTAGCCTTTAAAATTCTCCCACCTTTCAAGCGGGTGCTTCACGACCTGACCTTGATAGCCCTCTATGTTAAAGCTCCATGTGCATCCGAAAGGATCCGTGAGCACGCGCTCTACCCTCGGAATAGCTTGCTGCGCTTCATGTGATCCGTACGGTTTTCCCTCAGGCTTAATAACATCTTTCCAAGAAGGGTGGAGGTCTTTAGGCTGAATCACGAATCTATGCGCCTGATATATCCTCTCAAGTTTCTCTCCATACGCAAGCCAGAGGGGCCATGTAACCATTATCCGGCACGGTATATACTCTGGGCTTCTAAACTCAACACTTCTCAAATAATTCTCTCTGAAAGATAGCGAGGGGATTCTCATAAGATAATGAAAGACAGCATCTCTCATTTAAACCTACCTAGATTCGCCTTAAAAGGATAGTACAGAATATATTAGTGATTATGCTTATCATCATGCGTGGATAATATGGAGAGAATAGGCATTTTAACGAGGAATGAGGATTCTTGGTGCTCAACCCAGTTGAGAGAAGCGATTCTTAAGTGTGGTTTTCAGCCAGTTTGCTTTAGTTTTCCAGACCTTGTAGCGAGGATCGGGTTTAAGCCCGAGTTCTCTCTTGAAAACATCGACGTTTTAAGGGATCTGAAAGCCATAATAGTTCGGCCGATTGGACGCGGTTCGCTTGAAGAAATAATATTTAGAATGGATTTGTTGCATAGGCTTAGGAGGCTAGGCCTCTATATTTTAAACCCTCCACATGCTATTGAAAGGTCAGTCGATAAATACTACGCTTTATCGCTCCTTGATGAAGCCGGGCTGCCTGTGCCAAGAACAATTGTGGCTGAGAGCGCTAGAGAAGCCCTTAAAGCGTTTTATGAGCTCGGCGGAGACGTGGTTGTTAAGCCAATATTTGGCTCACGTGGGATAGGTTCAACACGTGTTTCTGATCCAGACGTTGCCGAGAGAATATTCAGAGCCCTCGAGTTTTACAACCAAGTAATATATGTTCAGGAATATATACCGCACAGAAACTACGATTTAAGAGTTCTCGTTCTAGGAGACTCAGTCTTATCGGCGATGCGCCGCGTCTCAAACTTATGGAAGACTAACATTAGCCTTGGAGCTAAACCAGTCCCCTATAAGCCGACGAAAGAGATCGAGGATTTAGCGATAAAAGCCGCGGAGGTTGTTGGCTGCGAATTAAGCGGCGTAGACATATTGGAGGGCGAGAGGGGCCCACTTATAGTTGAGGTTAACAGTCAACCGGGTTGGAGGGGGCTACAGGAGGTGACGAGCGTTAATATAGCGGAGGAGATTGTTAAATACGTTATTTCTAAAATTTCTAAGCGATAGGAGAATAAGGGATTGGATAGGGCAGCGATAATTCTTGCCGGTGGCAGTTCGCAGAGATTTGGGTCTGATAAGGGGCTTGTTCAGTTAGCCGGTAAACCGCTGATATCGCATGTTATCGAAAGGGTTCGGGATCTAGTGGACGAAGTAATCATCTGCGTGAGAAAAGAAAACCAGTTAACCTCATATTCACAGGCGCTTCCTGATAATTTTAGGGTGATCGCTGATATCAATGATCTTCCACCATGCCCGCTTACTGGGGCAATCACCGGGTTCATGAGTACTAACAGCGAATATGCTGCCATATTACCGTGCGACACACCCTTTATCTCAGGGAGAGTTGTAGACTTGCTGTTTAATATAGCGGTCAACGTTGACGCCGTTATTCCGAGGTGGCCAAACGATTACATAGAGCCCCTGCAAGCTGTTTATAGGACGGAGGCTGCGCTGGATGCTTCAAGAAGGGCTATTGAGAAAGGTGAAAGGAGGATGTGGTCAATGATATCGCTGCTTAAAAGCGTCCGCTACATATCGACGATAGTCATACGGGAAATCGACCCGGAGATGCTCACTTTCTTCAATATTAATACGCCCTTAGATTTAAGGAAGGCTGAAGCAATCATTAGGAGGAAATTAGCGGTTAAGGGCAAACCGTAGGTTCCCTCAGATAAATAGATCCTTCTCCCGCGCCCTTACGAGGTCGCGCGCCGTCGCTTCCTCAGACTTCTCATAAATATAACCTCTAATGATGGCTGCAGGTATGCCTTCATCAGCCTGTCCTATAACCAGCTCAGCCGCGGAGGTCAGCTCGTCAGCTATAGCCGTCTGTTTAACCCTAAGCGTATACCCGAACAGGTCCTTCTCGCCCCGTCTATCTCTAATTGGCTTAATTCCAGCGACGCCGATCGCCACATTTATCTCACCGCTACGCAGCGGTCTACCATGAGTATCTGAGATTAAAACCGCAACATCTTTCCCCGAGACCTCTTTAATTCTCTGCCTTATCCTCCTAGCTGATAGATCAGGGTCTTTAGGAAGCAGAGCAACATTTCTCTCGCCCGGAACATTAGATTTATCTACACCAGCATTCGCGCATATAAAACCATGTTTTGTCTCAGAGATTATATGTCCGTCACCCATGCGAACAATCGATTTAGATTCCCTTAAAACAACCTCAACTAGGGCTGGGTCTTTGCCGAACTCGCTAGCAATTGTTTTAGCGAACTCCGATGGAACAACGCTGTCGAGGTTTACCACATTCCCTTCAGCTCTCGACACGACTACATGCGTTACAACAATTATGTCTCCATCCTCTATCGGAGTCCCCTGCTTAGCCGCAGCCTCACATATCAGCAGACCTAAATCGTCTCCATCCTTGATTATAGGCAACCCTGTTATGGGAATTATCCTAATTATGCGCATAACATTAAATCAAGACGCCTCGGATATAAAGGGATTTTCATTAGACGAAAAAGGTTAAATTCTCAAAATCAATCTATCTCTCTGGAGGTTTAGCTGACATGCCATGCACAGTTGTTGTTTGTGGTTTTTTCGGAGATACTGGGAAGGGCAAGATTATATCGTATCTAGCGCTGAAAGACAAAATTAGCGTTGCCGCCCGAGCTGGCGTCGGTCCCAATGCGGGGCATACTGTAGTATACGGTGGCAAAACTTATAAGGTTCGCATGATACCGAGCGCATTCGTATATGAAAAGTGCCGCTTATTGATAGGGCCAGGCGTCCTAGTTGATCCAAACATCTTTTTAGAGGAAGTTAAGCAATTAAGTGTTGAGAATAGGGCTGGCGTAGACCCTCAATGCGCCATAATTGAGCCCAAACATATAGAGGCTGATAGAGGCGGCCATCTAGCATCCGAAATAAGGACGACGGGGACTGGAACAGGACCATGCAATGCTGACAGAGTATTAAGGAGAGCTAAGCTCGCTAGGGATGTACCTGAGCTCCAACGCTTCCTAACGGATGTCCCTCTAGAAGTTAACACCGCTATCGACAGCGGAGAAAACGTCTTAATTGAGGGAACTCAGGGAACATACCTATCTCTGTGGCATGGAACATACCCCTACGTGACATCTAAAGATGTTACGGCTTCAGCGGCATGCTCAGATGTCGGTGTCGGACCGAAAAAAGTTGATGAAGTAATAATTGTCTTTAAAGCTTTTGTAACTAGGGTTGGGGCCGGACCCTTACCGGGCGAGATATCATGGGAGGAGGCTGAAAAGAGGGGGTGGGCTGAGGTGGCTACCGTGACCGGTAGGAGGAGGAGGGCTGCACCATTCAACTTCGACTTAGCTAAAAGAGCTGTCATGCTCAACAGCGCTACGCAGGCAGCCGTAACTAAGATCGATGTCCTCTTTCCAGAATGTAAGGGCGCAAGATCATTCAGCGATTTATCCGCTGAAGCCAAAGAATTCATTAGAAAAATAGAGAGCGAAATAAAAATACCGGTAACACTTATAGGAACCGGGCCGGAGGCGTGGGATATCGTTGATAGAAGGTTTGAGTGAAACCGTTGTCGGATAGTTAACATTTTATCGAAAAAAGGACATTAGACCCCATTCAAAAGTTAATGGCATTTCTTTAGGCTCCGTGATATACCCTTCAAGTCTTTAATCAAGTACAGCTCTGCGCTCTAATAGAAGGCAGCATAAACACCAAGCGATCATCATCCAGTAGGGAAATCTCCCTTAATTATTCGAAGCCGGTTCTGAAACTTGTAGGATAGAAAGAAAAGAAATCTGACCTCCTCCCCGCCCTAAAGGGCGAGGCTTTCAGGTTGTAAATATCTCATGTTCAACCCCAAATTCTCCCATAGCTGAAAGAAATGATCTTAAAAATGTATGGTTCCACCACTTACCCAAGTGGAGGTCTATGAGCCTTTTCACTCCGCTTATTTTCTCACAGAATTTTCCTAAATATTGTGTTTCATTTCAAAAAGTTTTTAAATAACTTTTGTATAGCATCTATAGCGCTCACTCAATCATATTACTCGCTTATAAATTAGGGGTTAAGGGAGGAATAGGTGTTACGTTTAACCTGGTAATTGTTGAAGATACCGTCCGCATACCGCCTGAGAAGTTTAATGAGCCCCTTGAAAAAGTTGCATTAGAACAACTTAAAGCGAAATATGTCGGCGTTATTGACGAAGAGCTAGGCTACTTAATAGCTGTCACGGATGTTAAGGTTTCACCGGTTGGAAAAATAATTCCGGGGGATGCTGCAACCCACCATAAAGTAACTTTCTCGCTTCTAACCTTCTTACCTAAAATTCAAGAGGTGGTTGAAGGAGAGGTTGTTGAGGTTGCGGATTTTGGAGCATTTGTGAGAATAGGTCCGGTTGACGCTTTACTCCACATTTCCCAGATAATTGACGACTTCATAACCTACGATGAGAAGCAAGGTGTTTTAATGGGTAAAGAAACCAAGCGAAAGCTGACTGTGGGCGATAGGGTTCGTGTGAGAATAACCGCCGTATCGATAAGCAGAGGAGCCGGGTTTGGCAAGATCGGTGTTACAGCGCGGCAACCGTTCCTAGGTAAAATTGAGTGGATTAATGAGGACTTAGATAAGCTGAAAGGGGAAACAGAGGGAAAAGGTAAAGAAACTAAGCCTTGATGGTGTTCAAAATGGTTGAAAGGGCGTGTAGAAGGTGCCATTATATAACTGAAGAAAAAGTA
>JAWBZG010000026.1:0-18512 GCA_038866525.1 Bathyarchaeia archaeon | reverse complement strand
GGTAGCCCAGCCATATATCCCCTTGGCGGACCAAAGCCGAAGGATTGGAAACGCTCCTGGCTAAATTCGCCCAGATATGGAGGGGGGAGATCGCTGTTTAAAACCCGCGCGTCCAAAACTTTACCCTCACGCTCAGCTTTAATTGCGAAATGCGAAAAGCCATTTACGCTTCCCTTATTTGGCCTATTGAAGATTTCCCAATCTATCAGTCTGCCGTTGCCAGCTAACCCTATTGAGCCAGTTCCAATGCCACCAATTGGAAACGATATGTTCTTGGTTTTGCTTCCTCTATATGTAAAAAATGCTGAAAATGATTTAAGGGAGTCTGAGTTTAAATTCAAGACATCTCACCCAACAATAGCTAGTTGTCATTCCATTTTTGACTTCGAAAATATTTTCTTTGCATTAAACTAAATATTATTAACGGTTAATACTGGTAAACCTCTGCAGACTAGCCGTATCACCTTTAAACTCTCTCGCAAGGTTGTGCTTAATTAGCTCTCGGTAGGAGACGAATCTAACATCTGAGGACGCGATGAGAAACATAATAGGGCATAGTAAGGTAGGAGGATGTTTGGTAGCCCGGGGGAGATTCGAACTCCCGTCAGCGGGTTTCCTCGGCAAGACTAATTATACGCTATGTAAAATTCCTTTTGTTATGCTTGCCTCCAAAGCCCGCTATGCTTGTCCGCTACACCACCGGGCTTCATAAATAAGAAATTTAGGAACATGGTAATAACTTTAACGTTTAAAGTTTTTTATAGGGCTTTAAATTCGTTAAACCATTTCTCGTATTGAGCCAACATCTCTTTTGATATGCTTGGTTTCCTCATTTTTAAGACGTCTAAGAAGTCTTTCATAGATATTGGTCTGGGCTCAGCTTTACTGTAATCCGCGCAGTTCTCAAATATTTCGCTGTTAACTTTGAGTTGAACGGACTGGCAGACATCCATAATATCGCTTCCAGAGAAGCCTTCGGTGAGCCGCGCCAACTTCTCTAAATCTACGTCAGGCGCCAATTTTAAAGGCTTTGTATAGAGCTTGAAAGTTTCTAGGCGCTGCTTATAGTCTGGGGGAGGCACATAAATTCTTTTCTGGAATCTCCTTATGAATGGGGGATCTAGGTCCCAGGGTTTATTTGTTGCACCGATAACGTAAACTTTAAGCGGGTTCTTTTTGTCCAATATGCCGTCCATCTCCTTAAGAAATTGATTTCTAACCCTTATCTCACCGCCAACCTCAAACCTTCGAGCCCCTATCAGCGAGTCGATTTCATCGATAAAGATTATTACTGGCGAGGCATTAGCCTCCCTTCTAGCTAGATTGAATAGTCTGGCGACGTTCTGTTCAGCTTCGCCAAGCCACTTAGACATTATACATGCAGCATCAACAGGTATAAATTTAGCATTAATCTCGTTCGCAACAGCCGCGGCAATAAGGGTCTTCCCGCATCCAGGTGGACCGAAAAGCAGGATACCTCTGGGCCAACCGAGCGGGAATAGGTCTGGTCTAAGTGATGGGTAAACTATGGCTTCTCTAATCGCCCTTTTCGCATCCTCAAGTCCAACTACATCCTCCCAGGTGACTTTAGGAGGCTCCCTTATAATGAGGTCTTCGAAACGTGTTTTTCCTTCGCTGGAGTCTTCTGCTGTCGCCGGGCTCAGGTATAGGGAGGATTTGAGCGCAGCAACTCTTCTCTTATATGCTTCAGCTCTCTGCAAATATATTTTATTTAGTTCGTAGTTTGGGTTTATCTTCGCTATTTTCAACAGGCTATCTATGGCTTTTTGATAAGCCTCTATAGCCATCTCTTTCTTACCTTGCCGATCAAGCATCACCGCCTGCTCAGCGTACTTTAGCGCCAGCTGCTCTAACTCCTGAGCTGCGCTCATACCTCCCTTACACCTACTCGATCCTTATCTTCCCTTTTCTGCTGAGAGATTCAAGAACAGCCATTATTTTGGCGGGAGGCATGTTCAGCTCTTTAGCGCACTTTGAAATATTCATTTCACCATTATTCCGTTCAACGTAATCTAAGATTATTTCTTCGGCTAAAGCGTTCGAGGAGCCGACTCTCTCACCAATTATCGAACCATCTGAACCAACATAAAATTCTGAACCATCAACTGTCAAAGCTATGCGAGACTTAATGGCCACTTCTTCGGGCGGTTCAGGCATATGGACCTCTTTAGGAGGCTCAGGAATCTTCCTTTCAATTTCTTGTCTGATGAAGTCTGACGCTTCCCTAAGTATAGCCTCTGTAGCCTCATCCTTGATCACCACAGGCTCCGGAGTACTTATGCTCATCTCGGTCACCGCCATTAAGTCATTTATAGATTTAATTAGGTTATTTAGTTCTGGCGTCAGAGACGGCATTACTTTGGCAATATCCCCAAGTGCACTTTTAACTTCACTGAACACTCCTTTAATATCCTCTAGGGTCGGCGTTACAGCTTTAAGCGTCTCAAGCCTCAATATAGCTTTCTCAATGGATAATTGAAGTCTCTGTATAAAACTCATCATCTTCCTCACCTCGGCGATCTCATTTGCGTAAATTATTGCTCTATTTTTCATCCCTTTACTCAGATATGAGGTGCATTCCTCAAATAGTTCCTTGTCTCTTTTAGATAGCTTTAGGTACGTGAGCTCAAGCCTAGAATAATGCTTCCCAAGTTCACTGATCGACTCCAGTAGGATCTCGTTTAAAGGTTTCCTAACCTTACCAAAAATCTCCTTAATCATCAGGGACACCCATATGTCTCCGTAGATCAACGATCACTCGTTAGTTATACGTACATTTACCACAGACTTCTGATCAACATATTTATCTGCAGCAATACTAACATCTGCTCGAAGAGAAAGATTAGAGACCCTTTCCTTAGTCTTCAATAGACCCATTTTTCTATAAGACGCATATTTTATTTCTCTAAGAATCGATAAAAGAGACTGGCGGAAAACATCATCCCTTATGTTGCCTACCCCATGCTCCATTTCAAGGAAAGTTCTGGCTAAATGAAGCATTTTAATAGCATTTTCTTGTATCTGAATCTGCCGCTCTATATCGCTCAAAACACTTTGAGCTTTAACCCTCATATCATCTATGGACTTATCAAATTCAGCGCTCAGACTTTCATAGACTTCAGGCAATATCTCCTTATTCTTAAAGAGGGATTCAAGGATCTCACGCTTTTTTAATAGAATTGGAAGTTTCTCGCAAATCTCTTCAACCCGCCTATCAATCTCCGAAACGAGGAAAACCTCATCCTGCCCAGCCTTCAATCTCTCAACAGGATATTTGCTCAGCTCCTCACCTTTATTTTCAACTAAAACCTCCCTAACTTCACCCGAAGAATCTATTACGAAAGATATTATTTTGCCGATTTCTCTACCACTTTCATCCTTTAAGCTTCTTCCAATTAAGGCTGCGAAAACATTTGCTTGCAAAAACCTTACCCCCTAAACTATTATTTTATTCTGAGAAACTCGAGTCTTCACTAGCCCCCTCAGCTGATTTTAATGATGGTAGCTCCGGAAACCTCTCCTTCATTCTCTGCTCAGCTATAATAGCCGCTTCATTGAGGATTTTTTGAGCATCGTCGCTAGCGACCTCAAAGTTAGGCGCCACCCCAGTAACCTCACCAGCCTCAATTATTAAATCGTTTAGCATCGCTCCGATCTGGCCAATCTCTTTCTCAGCGTTCGGTAGCAGCCCGCTCAACCCTACACGAATGCTCTGCAAAACCTGCGTAGCTGGAGCTAACGTTGACACAACGTTGCCGAGCTGCGTTACTGTTTTAAGTCTTAATGCAACCCTCTCTAATGCTAGCTCAGCATTCATCATGAAGTTAGCCATCTTCCTTAGCTCGGCAAGCTCGTTTGCCAGCACATGAGCCCGTTGTATTTGATGCCTAGAATAAGCTTCAACGATCTTCGAGAACAAGTATTTATCTCTCTCGCTTAACCGATTCAGCGTGCTCTCAATATACTGTATTTGTGCTTCAACACGTTTGATAGCTAGTTCAACCTTAGTCCTTAAAGGCTCAGATGGTCTTAGCATGGCTTTAAGCCCTTTCTGTTCACCTTCCTCCCACTTTTTAGTGAACCTAGATGACATATCCTTCACCGTTCAGCGCTAAATAAACGGGCTTAGCAGGCAGAAGTTTAAATTTGTTAATACGCTTAGAATATCAAAGCATATATATGCCTAATACAGCCGCGCATATCTTACAAGAATCAATTTTACCATTTGAGTGCAAAAGGGAATCAAAAAGCCACCGCTATTTACAGGAGCATGACATAATTCAAGGGCGCTTGCTCCCGAGAGAAAAACTTACACAATGTAATCGCTGTAATAGTTGCTTGGTTTCTGCGCTCCTCAGCCATTTAAAATAAAAGTTTACAGTTTAAGTAGGGCTTCCTCCCTCTACATCCTATAATAGTCAATTATAAACGCTAGCACTAATTCACTAATTCCGGACCTTCACCAAAAAACTGTACTTGTAGGTTTGCCGGAGAGAACCGCTTCTGTTTCATCAGGTTCGAGGGTTTTTCTTACGCCGATCTTATAGTGCCAATCGTATAGACAATACCGGACGATTTTTACCCGTTTTCCTTTTAAGTTTTCCGGTAAAACTTCATTAGGGGTGCGCTTTGAGAAGCCGGTTAACTCAATAGTGAAAATGCATTTCTCCCACTTTTCGCCTTCCTCATCAGCTACATATTCGCCAGTTCGCTCAATATCTATAACGATCCCCTGCAATTTTCTAACGCTCACTATTAGTCACCACCATTAAACAGTGAAACCCCACTATATTTATTAGCGATGCAAACCTTATTAAATATTTTGGGGATAAGCATATGCGCGATGTAGTATGGGGAACATTGCTGATGGTATTAAGCATCATAACGATGATAGTGTATTTTTGGGCGCTGTTTTTATCGCCGACGAACGTTAAGTTTCTAGGGTACTCTATAAGTGAGTGGGCGGTGATTATACCTGTGCTGATATTCGTTTATCTATTCCTATTTGTTATAGCATGGATAGGGTGGGCTATGGCTACAACGCCACCGTCCCTACCAATACCGAGAGAGAACCTTAAAGGCAACAAAGATAACGGATGCCTCAAGCACTAATCTTAAATTTTATTTTGGGGAATACTTCCTTGAAGGGTATCTACATGGAAGAGAAGATTATCTTAGAGGATGAGGAAGGAGTCGTTAAGGGGCCGCATTACTACCTCGTTAAAAAGCAATCCCTCAACGAAATTGAGAGTAAAGTATATAGTATCTTAATGGAGCACGGATCTATGCCTCTCTCTGAGATTTGGAGGAGACTTGATTGCCACTTATGGGAAGTAGTGGCCGCTTTGACTAGATTAAAGAAAAAGGGGCTGGTGGAGGAAAACGAAGTAACATTAGAGGCGTATGGGAAGAGAAGTCAAAGTTAATTTTTGGATTACGCAATTACTTGAATCTTCCAATAATAATATTTTATGGATTGGAAATACTATCTTTAAGAAGAGAAATGGATGGAGGGCTTTTATTGAAGTCATCTGCGATCTCAGGATTTTATAAGCTGAGCATCGATGAGAGACTTAAACTGGTTAAGGATTTCGCTGGTTTAACCGATGAAGAGGTTAACATGCTTAAGGCGCCAAGCGCTATAAGCCTAGATCTAGCAGATCGAATGATTGAGAATGTTATAGGAGTTTTTCCAATGCCGATGGGGATTGCGGTAAACTTTCTAATTAATGGGAAAGATTACTTGATACCGATGGTTATTGAGGAGACATCCGTTATAGCGGCCGCAAGCTATGGTGCTAAAATGGCTAGGAGTAAAGGCGGAATATTTGCGAGCAGCACCGAACCGATAATGATTGGGCAGATACAGGCTGTGAAGATTAAAGATCCCTACAGGGCCAGAATGGCTATTTTAGAGACTAAGGAGGATATCTTGAAGAAAGCCAACGAGCAGGATCCAATGTTAGTCTCCGTTGGTGGTGGAGCAAAAGACTTAAGGGTTAAGGTTATAGATACGATCAGGGGACCCATGGTCATAACTGAACTGCTTGTAGATTGTAGGGACGCTATGGGCGCGAACGCTGTTAACACTATGTGTGAAGCTGTAGCACCATTGATCGCGCGTATAACTGGCGGAAAAGTGCTTCTCCGAATAGTCTCGAACCTCGCAACGGAGAGACTTGCAAGAGCGTGGACTGTTGTCGACAAAAATGCTGTTGGGGGTGAGGAGGTTGTTGACGGTATAGTTGACGCTTACGCCTTCGCCGCAGCCGACCCCTATAGGGCTGCAACACATAATAAGGGCATATTGAACGGCATAATTGCCGTAGCGCTGGCGACATGCAATGATCATAGGGCTATTGAGGCTGGCGCACATGCGTATGCTGCTAGATTCGGGCGCTATATGCCGCTTTCAGTTTGGGAAAAGAATGAGGATGGCGACCTGGTCGGCTCAGTAGAGATGCCTATGGCTGTTGGAATAATTGGTGGGGCGACGAAGGTGCACCCGATAGCTAAAATAGCTTTAAAGATTTTAGGTGTTAAATCCGCCCGCGAATTGGCTGAGGTTATGGTTGCTGTCGGTTTAGCCCAGAACCTCGCCGCCTTAAGGGCTTTAGCTTCTGAGGGCATACAGAGAGGTCATATGGAGCTGCATGCGAGGAATATAGCGATTATGGCTGGGGCGACTGGAGAACTAATAGATATTGTAGCTGAGCAGATGGTTAGAGAAAGGAAAATTAGGATGGATAGGGCGAAGGAACTCATTGAAGAATATAGGAGAAAGCATCCGGAAGGTTAGACGCAACCATTTAGAGCCAAGCGTACTTTAGAGAGGATCGCCAGCGTGGCTAAACTATTCTTCTTAGTTTCAGGCGAAAACCCCACTTTACCTTTTTCTGAAGTAAAATCTATTCTCAGCGCTGAAGGATACGATTATCGCGTGTTAGGCGAGTTAACCCAGCTACTGAGAGTTGAAGCCGATATTAAATGCGCGGAAGCGGTCAAGTTTAGATCCGCGTTGGCTAAAGAATGCTGCCTAGAAATATTTAGCTGCGGGGCTGCGGTTGATGAGATTCTATCTAATGCCAGAAGAATAGACTTCACGCAATTTCTAGGCGAGGGAGAATCTTTCGCCGTCAGGGTTTTAAGGGTAAGGGGGTGCGCTCCGCACATCAGCTGTCTAGCGTTAGAGCGCAATATAGGCGAAAAGATATTTGAGGGCGTCAGGAAAGCCAAAGTTGACCTTAAGAAACCGAATAAAACCTTTTTAGGCGTATTGACCGGCAACATGTTCTTCTTCGGGTTAAGGCTAGCTGAGATAAAACATAGGGATCTGTTGGAGCGTGGACTTAGAAGAAGAGTTTTCTTCCATCCATCTGCGATGACGGCTAAAATTGCGAGGTGTATGGTAAATTTAGCTCAAGCGAAGCCGGGGAATCTGCTTCTAGACCCCTTCTGCGGAACAGGAAGCATACTGATTGAAGCCGGCTTAATTGGATGCCGTACATTAGGCTTCGACGTAAAAAGACGTATGGTTGAAGGAAGCTTAAAGAACCTTAGGTTTTTCGGCATAGAGTCGACGGTAGCTGTTGCGGATGCACGCTTCCCACCGCTTCACGTTAGAAGCATAGACCGCATTGTGACGGATCCTCCCTATGGGACAGCCGCTTCAACACTTGGTTTTTCAACAAGGGATCTCATAGAACGCTTCTTCCATTCGGCTATCGATATTATTAAGGAGGGCGGCATAATATGTATCGCTGCCCCGAAAAATGTTGGGGTGCATGAGATTGGGCAGAGATGTGGGTTTAGGCATCTTGAATCGCACTTCATTTATATTCATAGAAGGCTTACACGTGAAATAGCTGTTTTCAAGTATGGTGGGTACGGTTAAGCTTGATCTTAAGAATTGTTTTTCTGGGAACAGCTGCAAGCGTGCCAACCAACGACCGCTCACTTCCCTCAATAATAATACGGCGTGAAGGCGACATATTGATGTTCGACTGCGGTGAAGGGACGCAGAGACAAATGATTAAGGCTAAGATCGGGTTAAACCGCAAAATGGCCATATTTATAACGCATATGCACGGAGACCATGTTTTAGGTTTACCCGGACTAATACAAACAATGTCGCTCCTAGGCAGAGATAAACCCCTACAAATTTACGGACCCGAGGGGATCCGGGATTACCTAGAGTCTACTTTTAAGACCGTTAAATTTTGGCTAAATTTTCCAGTAGAGATCTGCGAGGTGGAGCGGGAAGGAACAATATATGAGGGAAGAGGTTATGAGGTCCAAGCAGTTTGGGCTAAGCATTCAATACAGTCATTAGCATACGCCTTTATCGAGAAACCTAGACCCGGAAGATTCCACCCAGAAAAAGCCTTAGCACTAGGCGTTCCAAAAGGTCCTTTATGGTCTACTCTTCAAAGAGGCATAGAGGTTACTCTTCCAGACGGGAGAACAATTAAGCCGCTGGAAGTCATGGAGCCCCCTAGGCCCGGAAGGAAGATCGTTTATAGCGGTGACACAAGACCCTCGGAAAAGATTGCTAATTTAGCGAAAAACGCTGACGTTTTAATTCACGAGGCAACTTTAAGCGATGAGCTCGCCGAGAAGGCGGAGGAGGAGGGGCACTCAACACCGAGCGAAGCTGCCCAAGTAGCCTTAAAAGCTAACGTGAAACTTCTGGTTTTAACGCATATAAGCGCGAGATACGCCGATCCCAGGGTTCTATTAGAGCAAGCTAAAAAAATATTTCCAAATACATATTTACCAAACGATTTAGAAACTATTGAAGTACCACTCCCAAAATGATTCTTAAAATAATGCTTCAAATTAACTTGGGATCTACAAGTAGCGTTTTAACAATGTCTCGCTTCTCGTCCAGAATCTCCCTTAAGATCTTTTCATGCGAAAGTACTTTCTTCCTTAGCGCCCTAGGATACCGCTTTATCCTATCTCCAAAAAGATATATGTCTGTAAGGCTTGCTACAAGCTCCTCAAATCTAGGGATTATACCGTGTTCCTTACGGTACATCCATACTTCATGCAGCGTCGGCCTCAGAAGATAACTTCCGTCCTTTAAATAATGCATGCCGCAGCAATTCTTCGCCGTATGATAGTTATAGAAGCCTTCTTTACATGTTGAAAATTCAATATTATATTTTTCGCATAAACTTTTGGTTCTCATGTAGGCTTTAAGTCTCCATTCAACGCTGGGCCGAAGAATTTTTGAGGGAGCCTCGATGGATGGCGAATATAGTATCCATGAGCTCAGATTATCATATATGCTCTTCTCGTAAGCCAGCTCCCTATATATCCTCATATTCTCTACTTCATCTCTTAACGCTTCAACGATTACTTGTTTTACCCCAGCATAATGAGCCTCCCTAATGATCTCCTCGATCTCACAGTCCGTTATTCCAGGTATAAATGGCTGCAAGCGGATAATCACCGGAATGTTCTTTCCTGAGAGTTTCTCAGCCATATTTAGTCTCTCTAGTGGAGGTGGTGCGTTAGGCTCCAGAACGCTTGCGATCTTAGCGCTAATAGTTGAGAGCGAGATTTGCACTATGGTAAGGTTCTCGCTGCCCAGATTTATTAGAACGTTGAGGAGGTCGTCCTTCAAAAGAAGAGTCGCCTTACTGTTTATTATAAGCGGTATCCTATATTTTAGACACATAATCATAATTTGTTTACTTACCTGACGCTTCTCCTCAACTGGCTGGAACGGATCAACAAGAGTGGACAGCCTAAACGGTATAATTTTCAAGTTTCTTTTCCTGAGGAAAATTAGCGTCCTCCTAAAATCTCTGATAACATTGGGTTCCACCTCGCTACCATTACCTGGTTCTCCTCTATACCAGCGTCCAAAACAGTAGAGACACCGGTGCCAGCAATTTAGATATGGCTCAATTCTGAAAATAGAGTAACAGTATGGGCTAACATTAATGCTCGGATTAATTACAAAGGATTCTAAACTCATGTATTACCACTATGATTTTTAGGAGAGAAGCTATTAAATTTTATACCTTAATATGTTGGCTAATTAAGGCTGCTTATAAGCGACTACGTCACGCCACTTATATCAGCTATGAGCCTGCCAGTTTACCACAGAGGGCGATTAAATCCATTCCACTTAAACCTTATTTGGCTTTCAGTAGACAATTAAAATATGGTTAGAGTTAAGATTAGTGTTATCGGTGCTGGCAGCGCTACTTTCTCTCTGGCACTTATTAAAGATTTGTGCCTTACACCCAGTCTTGGGGGGAGCACCATTAGCCTTATGGATATAAATGAGAGGAGGCTTAACGCCGTCTATGCGCTATGTAAGAGATATGCTGATGAAATGAAGATCGAGTTGAATATTGAGAATACATTGGATCGAAAGGAGTCGTTGAGGGACGCTGACTTTGTGGTAAATACTGCTCTGGTCGTCGGCTACAGCGGCTATAGAGAGGGGTGGAGCATAGGTTTTAAGCACGGTTACAGGTTTGGCGGCAGCTACCATATTATGCACGATGAAGGTTTCTGGATAAACTTCTACCAATTCAGGCTCTTCGAATCCATAGTGAACGACATATTTGATTTATGCCCCGACGCATGGTACATACAGCTCGCAAACCCAGTTTTAGCTGGAACAACATACTTAGGGCGAAAATATCCTAAACTGAAGCTCGTGGGCCTATGCCATGGATTTACTGGCGTATATCATTTAGCAAGCGTTTTAGGATTTAGGAGAGAGGACGTAACCTTTGAGGCTCCGGGCGTTAACCACTTCATATGGTTAACCCGCTTCCACTATAAGGGTGAAGACGCATTCCCAATCCTAGACGAATGGATTGAAAAGGAGGCGCCTAAATACTGGGAGAAATGTCCGCCAAGCGATGGTTTAGGGCCGAAAGCCGTAGATCTATATAAGAAGTTCGGGGCTTTTCCAATCGGCGACACATGCACGCCCGGCGGCGGATCATGGCCTTGGTGGTACCATGTTGACGATGAGACAGAGCGCAGATGGAAGGAGGACCCGCGAAAATGGTGGAGTTTCGTGTTTGAGCCGCCTAGAGAGGATCCTGTTGAGAGGCTTCTCAAGATAGCGGAGGACCCAACCGTCAGGATTACAAACGTTTTTCCACCGGAAAAATCGGGTGAAATAATTGTTCCCTTAATCGAGTCTATTGCCTGCGATATACCAAGAGTTTTTCAAGTTAACATTATGAATTCTGGCGGCTTCGTTCCCGGAGTGCCGGAGAACTTTGAGGTTGAGGTTCCAGCGCTGGTCAGTAAGATGGGGGTTCAGGGGATCAAGACCCACGGGCTGCCTAAGCCGCTGATCGCGCATATACTCCGCGATAGGGTTGCACCAGTTGAGATCGAGCTAGAAGCATATGAGCGCGGGAGCAAAGACCTCCTACTCCAGCTAATAATGATGGATCCATGGACAAGATCCGAAGAACAGGCGAGAAAACTCCTAGATGAAATCCTATCCCTACCGCGATGCAAAGAAATGCGCGACCATTACACTTAGCCCTAACATTTGCAGCGTAAAGAACTCTACTTAAGTAGCTTCTTTAAGGTTTGGATGCTCTCCCCAATATTACCTTTAGATTCTACAACTAGTGCTCCCCTATAATTTATCTTTTTAACGGCGCTTATAACTTCAACCCAATTTATGCTTCCAAATCCTACGCCAAGGTGCGCGTCAAAATCTCCATTATTATCATGAACGTGGATGTGAACTATTTTGCTCCCAAATCTCTTTATGAATTCATTTATCTCCCCATTTATATTTGCATGCCCAACATCGAACGTTATACCTAAGTTTAACCCATCCTCTCCTAAAGCCTCATAGAATCTTTTAAATTCTTTAACTTTCTTTAGCAGAAATGGGAATGGTTCTGGAACATTTTCCACAGTTATTCTCAACCCATATTTCTCAGCCTCCCTAAGGAGTTCATGGGTAGACTTTAAATTTATCTCCCAGTCCAGATTTCGAAGTGCATCACTTACAGCGCTCCGAATACCTGGATGGAAAACCCAGCATTCCGGGTTTAGTTGAGCTGAGAATTCCATTGATTTTTTAAGCCGTTTCATCACGGCACGTCTTATTGTCGGTGATGTTGATGCAATATTTATATCAGCAAATGGTGCATGTACGGAAAGGCTAATGCCCTTTCCAGAGAATGTTCTTTTAAGCATGCTTACTCTTCGACTATTAAGCGCATGCAATCCCTCATCAACTATCTCAATGTGATCTACACCGATCTTGTCTAAGCATTTTATAGCGGTTGAGAGGGGTTCTCCTAAACAGAAGAGCATTGATAAGCCTAAGCGCATATTTCAAGCCCCCTCCGCTAACACACGACATATTTGGTGTTTCAGCTATTTTGCTGTTTTTGGCGTTAGCCAATCTATCAAATTATGCGGATCATCGCATAGTATTTCCACGCATATTGGGCCGAGCGGTGACTCACCATAAGGTTGTGAAAACGATATATGCCCCACATAAGCAACTTGCTTATTAAGGTGAAAGATTATTTTTTTGTTTTGAACCCCTCTTAAGAGGACTGTTCTCGCAGCATCCAATATACGCTCCCTTCTTAGCAGATCATAGAATCTTGCTAGCGCCTCCCAACCTTCCGCTCTTCCAACAACCTTCCTGTATTCACCTTCTCCAACGAGTTCTAAGTTTATGTTTCCAAGAACCTTCTGGATTGCAACTTTAACTTTATCAGCGTCCTCCGTCGGATTAACTTCAGCTTCAACTTTAACTTCTATCCTGCCCACTGGCTTGCTCATCTTCGATCACCTTCCTTATTATCCGTTTAATCTCCTCCTTTAATTGTTCAAGCATACCTTCATTAACGATCATATAGTCGGCCATCGCTATAACCTCACCTATACCAACGCTTAACTCTCTTTGATCACGTGCACAAAATGTTTCCCAGTCTTTAGGATCATCGCTTCTACCCCTCTTAAGAAGACGCTTAAATCTAGTTTCCGGTGAAGCATGTATAGCCATAATCTTAAACCTAGGGAAGACGCGTTTAAACTCCCTAACTTCGTGAGGGCTTCGTAGCCCATCGACTATAACTATGCGTGCATCTAAAGCTCTGATCTTTGAAATGCATCTCTTAGCTATAGCTTCGGGACCTTCCTCAGCTCTGATCTGCAGCATAAGTTTGCCGAGATTTTCAGGTGTTGGTTCAATGTTTCTTCGGGCGGCTTCAGCCCTAACCTCATCGCCCATAATAACGATTGGGAAACCATACTCGCGGACAATCTCCCTAACAGTATCCTTTCCAGCACCGGGCATACCAGTTACACCTATGACAAGTAAAGGCTCTTTATCTGACACGATAAACCCCACATCCCTTAGGCGGCTTTCAATCGAGGAGGATCCGGTATACAATAATTTTATATGGTTTCTTAAGTTTAATCTTGGCGTAGAGAAACCTATGCAAGCAGGCGACCCCCGCATAATTAAGGAGGATATTCGTAGAAGAATATGGTTAATCATGGAGGAGTCTAATATTGCGAGGTTTCCCAGACCAGTCTATGGCAGAATACCGAACTTCGCGGGATCGGATATTGCTGCACGAAGATTATTTGAGCAGGAGGAGTTTAAGAAGGCTGAGGTCATTAAAGTTAATCCTGACGCGCCTCAAAGCATGGTTAGATACTTAACTCTTCTAAGCGGTAAAACTTTGCTTATGCCAACTCCTAGACTTAAATCCGGTTTCTTGATCCTTGATCCAAATAAAATTCCTAGAAAAGCATATAGTGATGCGTCGTCTATCCGCGGCGCATTTAAGTATGGTAGGACGTGCAGGGTTGATGAGATGCCTAATGTAGATTTAATTGTCGCTGGATCAGTAGCGGTCTCTAGAGATGGAGTTCGGGTTGGTAAGGGTGGAGGATACAGCGAGATAGAATATGGGATATTACGCGAGATCGGGGCTGCTGATGAGAGCACACCAATATTCACAACAGTTCACGATGTTCAAATAGTGGATTTTGTGCCTAAAGAGGCATATGATCTAACGGTTAACGCTATAATCACACCTGAAAAGGTTATCAGGATAGAGAATGTGGGTGAAAGACCCAGGGGCATAATATGGGATAAAATGCCTGAGGAGCGCATTAAAGAGATACCGATTTTAGCTTGGCTTAGAAGATTTAAAGCATCCACTTAACCTCGTGAAACTCTAACAGATATTTAATCCCTAAAGAGGTCATAAAGCTTGAAGCCTTAACGTAAAGATTTATTTCTAGAACAGCATTTATTTGTTCGATGGAGTCTGGTTAACTTGGAGATGATTCGCAGCTTTATCGCCTTCGACATTGATAATGAAGAAGTCATCAGGGAGATAGGCAGGGTTCAGTCAGCTCTCCTTGAGACCGGTGCGGACATCAAGCTAGTTGAGCCCGAGAACATACATATAACTGTGAGGTTTCTTGGCGAGATAACGCCAACAATGATTGACAAAGTATATAGTGAGATGACCAAGATTGTTTTCTCACCGTTCGATATCGAGATTAAAGGTTTAGGAGCATTCCCTAGCATAAGACATATAAATGTTATTTGGGCTGGCATAAGAAAGGGCGCCAACGAGTTAAGGAGCATATATTATCAGCTTGAGACCAACCTCCAAAAACTTGGCTTAAAGCCGGATGATAAAGGCTTTACTCCACACTTAACAATAGCCCGCGTTAAAACCAGTAGAAAGAAGGAGGAGCTTATCAGAATCCTTAAGGAATTCGAGAACTATGACTTCGGCATTGTAAAGGCTAAATGCCTAAGATTAAAGAAGAGCGTCTTAACATCTAAAGGTCCAAAATATTCGACGTTAAGGGAGGTCTGTAAGTAAAGAAATTGCCGTCAGCGAGCTACATATGGAGGATAAAATGGATTGATTGAAGAGATTAACCTCAAACATGAAGTGAAAATTAGAGAAATATGCGAAGAGGTTCTTCAAAGAGTCACCCCAAATTATTCTGAACGGGAGAAAACAATAGATTTCTCTACGCGTTTAGTTAACGAGCTTAAAAGTGAGGTTTTGAAAGAAGGGTTAGAGGCTGAAGTTCAGATTGAGGGTTCAATAGCGAAGGACACTTGGCTTGCTAGCGAAAAGGATATAGATATATTTGTGCTTCTTTCACCTAACTACGGCAGAGACATATTTTTTAAGGTTTTAGAGGTGGCTAAAAAGGTTTCTGGCAGAAATTATCTTGAGAATTATGCTGAGCACCCATATTTAGAGGCTTATATTGACGGTTTCACCGTGAACTTCGTCCCATGCTTTAAAGTCTCCGACGCTAGAGAAGCTAAGTCTTCTGTTGATAGAACACCATTCCACACATCCTATGTTAAAAGTAAATTAAACGACAAAATTAAGAGTGAAATACGTTTATTAAAGGCTTTTATGCACGGTATAGGTGTCTATGGGGCTGAGATCAAGGTTGGAGGCTTCAGCGGATACTTATGTGAGCTTCTAACGATTCATTATGGTTCGTTCATAAACGTTTTAAGAGCCGCTTCAAAGTGGCATACTGGCGAAGTTATAGATATCGAAGGACATTATAATGACCCGGAAGAAGCTAGAAAGATCTTCCGCAACGAGCCGCTGATAGTTGTTGACCCTGTCGACAGAAACAGAAACGTTGCATCAGCGGTTAGAATCGATAGATTAAGTGAGTTCATAATGGCTTCAAGGCTTTTCCTTAAAAACCCTGACATAAAGTTCTTCTGCCCAACAGAACCAGAACCTTATTCGGTTGAAGAAATGTTACAAGCCATCAAGGCTAGGAGCTCAGCGTTTATCTTCATCAAAACTAGACCTATAAAGGCGGTTCCAGATGTACTTTGGGGGCAGCTCTTTAAATCGCAAAGAGCGCTCACAAAGCTATTTGAGCAGTTCAGCTTTGAGGTTATACGCAGCGACATATGGAGTGACGAGAGAATTGGAAACATATTTCTCTTCGAATTATCTACACGATTCTTGCCAAGCATTGAGAAACATATAGGTCCTCCAATCGAGAAGGCTGCCGAGTGCGAAAGATTTTTGAATAAGCATTCATTCTCCAAGGATGTTTTCTCCGGTCCGAGGATTGAGAATAATAGATTGATTATTGAAAAGCGCAGAAAATATCCGGACGCGGTCGCTCTCCTAAAAGAGAAGCTTAAAGATGGTGGGGGGAGCATAGGTGTTGCAAGCCTTGTTTCCAAAGCGTTCCTCGACTCTCTGGAGATATTTGTTAATGAGGAGATAAAGGACCTCTATTCCACTGAGAAAGGTTTTGCATTGTTCTTAACTAAATACTTGATTGGCAGACCGAGATGGCTCACTTAGAAACGTGTATAACCGTTTCTTTAGAAGATCTTAAGAGTGCCAGATATGGGCAAGTTATTTGCTACCCTAGATATGATATCGGCGAAGTCGAGAAAAGAATTAGCGAGATGGAGAAGCTCGGCATAAAATCTCTCTGCTTTACTGGCGGAAAGACCGCTGCAAATTTACCAGTTTTGGGTAAAGGATGCACGGGTATAGTTGTCCTCGCGATTCTCAGAGATGATAGTAAAGCTGCCCTAAAGATCAGTAGAATTGATTCTGAAAGAGGAAGAATAATTCATGAAGCGAGGATGCTTCATATCGCTAACAGCGTTGGGGTTGGACCTAGGCTTTTAGGCTACACAGATAGACTACTTCTAACGGAATACGTTGATGGCAAACCCATCTTAGAATGGATTAGAGAATCATGTGGAGAGGGGACATCTTTAAGGCTCAAAAATGTGCTAAAAGATATCCTTGAGCAATGCTGGAGACTTGATTCGATAGGTTTAGACCATGGCGAGCTCAGCCGAGCCGATAAGCACATAGTGATTGATGAGGGAGATAAAGCGCATATATTAGACTTTGAGACAGCAAGCGATAAAAGGAGACCTTCAAATGTGACCTCGGTAAGCCAATATCTCCTCATTAGAAGCCCTGTTGCTAAAGCATTTAGTGAGAAAATAGGTTTAATAAATATGGAGATACTCGTTCAATCTCTGAGAAGATATAAGGAGGAGCGCTCTAGGGAAAACTTTGAGGCAATTCTAAATGTCCTATGTCTCACAAAAAATTAAGGTGAAATCGGCGTTTTATCTAGACCTCTTTAACCTCACATTTGATTCTCTTAAGAACCTCTTCAGCTTTAGATGGATCAACCTTCAGTGTATAAAGCATTTTTGGGGTGCGAAGCTTAAGCTTAACAACATCCTTTAGTCTTTTCACTCTGCAATGGTAAGCTTTCTCGGATAACTCTATAAATTTTTCCACATCAAAGATCTCGGCTGGCATGCAACGTACCACCAGCCATTGAGAATTACAAGAAACAGATAAATACTTTTTGGTTGAAGATGCCCAGCAAAAATCAAACCATTTGCTTAAGAACCTATAGGAGCAATAAAATACCCTAAAAGTGAAATATGTGTCTGGTCAGAAGGGCTCAACAGTCGGATTTAGAAGAAATGGGTAAAGGATATTCTTCGCCTACGCAGAAAAAGGAAGTTCTATTGGACATATAGATAAAAAGAAAACGCGAGCTGAGACTAGGAATACTTTTAATCTCTGGCTGGGATAGGCGCGCCCTAATGGTCGTTGAGCTCTTTGCCTAAAATTGCTCTAATTATCTCCTTATAAATTCTCATGTCCGATGCGTTTACTATTGGTATCTGAGTGCCCTTCTCAACCTCTAGAACCCTAGTATACTTGGGGAAACTGGCGTAACATAATTGGCTTATGTAAAACTCGCCTTTCTCTATCTCACGCTCAATAGCCTTTTCATAAACCTCTAGGCATAATATGTGTCCATCAACCCAAAAAAGCCGAGACGAACCGAACGTTATAGCACAGAAACCAATATTCTCCGGATCACGCTTATCTAAGCCTAAAATAACGATTTTCTTTGTAGGTCTTATATCAACCTCCAATAGGCCATCACCAAGAAATATAGTGCAGCAAAAGACAAAAATTAACTTATTCTACCTTTACACTTTAGTATTTCTTCGAATTACTGTCCGATTTAAAGTGAAGGAAAGGAAAATAAATTTTGTGGCGTTATTTAAGGTTGTTAGCTGAAGATTATATTGTTTTGGGGCAATCAAGCCTAAAAGTCATTTTTTTCAGAAGCCTTTTTCATACGACTTAAAAAGCGTGAGAACATCTTTAAGTGCTCTATGCCAGCCTCCGTCGTCCTGTAGATTACTTCACCGTTTTCATCTTTAATTTCCGCGATTAATCCATCCTCCAAAAGCATGTTAAAGTACTTGCAGAAGCTATGGTAGTTAACATTAGCCATATGCATTATCCGCGTCTTTTTGGTGCCATTTATGGCAGCCTCAAGTATATCAGCAATAATATCATACTTGCTTCTATAAGATCGCCCCATAAACAAAAGGTATACATGATAAGTATATTAAAAATTTACGATAAAAGAGCTATCAT
>JAWBZG010000025.1:0-18594 GCA_038866525.1 Bathyarchaeia archaeon | reverse complement strand
GATAGAGACTATGGAAGACTTTGAAGAGTATCCGTGGCCTGACCTCGAGGAGGCGGCTGATCTAACCTACTTTGATCTACTTGAGAAGCTTCTGCCGGAGGATATGGGCGTAGTGGGCGGGGTTAGCGGTGGGGTTTTCGAGCATGTAAGCTGGCTTATGGGAATGGTTCCCCTCTGCAGAGCGGTTTATAAGGATAGGAGGCTTGTTGAAAAAATGTTCGATAAAGTAGGCTCTATAATAGTTGGGGTTGACGAGGAAATATCGAAGATGGGCAAGCTTATAGCGCTGAGGATAGGTGACGATATGGGTTATAAGAAGGGAACCTTTCTTTCGCCGGAGATCTTACGTAGATATGTTTTCCCATGGCAGAAGAGATGCGCGGAAATATCTCATAAAAGGGGTTTGCCGTTTATACTTCACTCCTGTGGGAACCTTAAGGGTGTGATGGATGACTTAATAAACTATGTTGGCATAGACGCTAAACACTCTTTTCAGGATGAGATAGAGCCAGCATGGGAGGCGAAAAGCAAATATGGTGATAGAATAGCTATCTTAGGTGGAGTAGACGTAGATAAACTTTCACGTATGCCTGAAAAATCTCTTAGAGGTTACGTTCGGGAGGTTCTCAAAAGATGCGCGCCTGGAGGAGGATATGCTTTAGGCTCAGGTAACTCTATAGCGAACTACATACCTGTAGAAAATTACTTAGCGATGCTGGATGAGGGCGAAAAATTCTCCACTAAACATTTATAAGTGAAACGTGATCTCAATTAAATCTCAATCTTTAATCCGCTTAAGCCAATTAATTTAGCCTGAAAGGACGGCTGCATCTTGAGTAAGGATGAGCATCTCTACGTTGTTGATGAAAACGATAATGTTATCGGCTGGGCTTCTAGGGGTGAATGCCATAAGAGGGGATTAATCCATAGGTCTGTTTACGTGATAGTCTTGAATGATAGGGGTGAGGTCTTCTTGCAGAAGCGCTCGATGAGCAAGGATCTTTACCCCGGGCTCTATGCCTGCTCCGCTTCAGGCCATGTTGAGTATGGTGAAAGCTATGAGGAGGCTGCTAGAAGGGAGCTTAGGGAGGAGCTCGGCGTAAATGCTCAACTGAAATGGGTGGGGAAGTTTAAGTGTTTCTCCGAAATCGAGCGTGAAATCTCAGCAATATACTTATGCCGCTATAACGGTCCATTTAAATTGGACGCTGAGGAGATCTCCGAGGGTAAGTTCGTGAGCATAGAGGAGATTAAGAGGATGCTGAAAGAGGGTGAAAGAGAATTCGCTTACGGTTCAGTTCTAGCCTTAAAAGAATTCATAAAATGTATTGAAGGTAAAGAGTTCTAGATTTCATCACTGTATAGTGTCCTTTCCCCCGATTAGGGCGCTCTGGCAGCCATGTTTTTCATGGATTTCTTCAACGATAATTTTTATGTCTTTTCCCCCTAGAAGCGGAAATGCTTCAACGCTAATCTTCACAGAACCTCTCTTTCTGAGCACGCCTATTCCATAGTTCATTTTGAAAAATCTGTCCAGTTCCTCAGCCTTCACCTCCACATTATTAACTCTTCCGCGATACCTCTCATTTGGAAAAGCTGGATGAACTACTTCAACAATGTCCCTAATGAGCGTCCTCGGGCTAATTATGGAGAGTATTCGTCGCTCACCGAAGTTTATGTCGAAGCATCTGTAAGCTGGAAATATTGCCCCTAAATCATCGCTAACAAAAACGTACACTCTTCCACTTTGAACTGGAAGGAGCCCCCTCGGCATCCCTGAAACCTTCTTCTCTGGGACATACTTTATGCCCTCAATGCCCACGGTTCCCAGCGCCCTAACATTGATCCAATCATGCTCTATTGGCGCGCTCCTTATAGCGTCCAGCTCCCATTGATACATGTTTCCCTCACCGATCCCGATCTCCACGCGGTTGCCGTAAACAGCGAGCCTAACTATCGTGCTCCTGTGGAATTTGCCCCAGGAGGGGTTTAATAGGCCGCTTAAAATAGCCTTCATCGCGGGGGCTGGCATGAACCTCTCCTTAAACATTTAAAGCCACCCTAATCCCAGAGGGGAAAGCAGCACCCTGATCGACGATAGCGCCTGATACGTTGACTCAAAATCCGATATTCCTAGAAATATTGATCTGCGGAAACCGCCATTAGGGTTCTGGAACCTCGCTACAAACATTAGGGTCTCCTCAGGATAAGTTATTTTCTCGTTAAATATCTCGAGCGATTTAACGCCAAAATACGTGTCCTCAAGATACGTTGGTGCTGTTCCGGGTGAGTGTGAAAAGCCTCCCCCAGCATACTCAAGTCTCTTAATCCACTCCAGTGTGCTGGTCAATCTGCTAACGTCGTAGTTTAAAATTTTCAGTGTTCCAACAGCATAGAATGTTGAAGCCATCCTGGATCTCTTAACGCTACCAAAACTCCCATCACTATTCCTAATCCTTAATATTGCTTCAATAATTCTCTCCGAGTCTACTTCAATGTTAAGCGATGTACATATGTTGACGAGCATATATATGTTCTCAACCTCGGATAGGGCTTCAACATCTATAAATGGGCTTTCAAGATCCTCTATTAACTTTGGCAGATATTCAACGAGACCTATCGGCGGTTTTAGCGGCTTCTCCCCAAACATGAGTAGGGATTTAATCACGTAATACGCGACCTTAACTGAATCGAAACTACCGTCAGCATGCTGCAACCCCTTCAGGAAGCCGATTGTTTTATCCGCGTTCTCCGGCTTGACGCCCAAAATATCCAGTATATTTAGCGCGTAGAACGTGTCTTGAGCGTTCGACTCAGTCCACCTGCAGAACGTGTAGCCGCCATCGGGATTCTGA
This sequence comes from Bathyarchaeia archaeon, assembly GCA_038866525.1. GTDB lineage: Archaea > Thermoproteota > Bathyarchaeia > Bathyarchaeales > DTEX01 > DTEX01. The sequence goes on along the minus strand of JAWBZG010000025.1, from coordinate 15,739 downwards.
CGCTCAAGAACATAACCTACAATAGCGTCTACGTTAACTAAGCCCTTAATCGAGAGCTCCAGAGAGAGCAGGGGCTTCAACCCATCCCACCAGCATCTGGCACATTAAGCCGCAGATCGATAAGGTAGGAGCCATCAGCCCGCGCGGCCAGAGCGGGCGGTTAAGGGTGGGCCCCATCACCCGTAAGATAAAGAGAGAAAAGAATCCTCTCTTATTTAAGTTTTTCTCACATATTTATGTCGTCTTACCCGTCAGCTTCAGTCGAGGTAATATAGCCTTAAAGATTCGCATGTTAAGGAAGGGCGGCGGATCGGGATTCTCAACCAGATATTTATAGGCTAAATCTTCGTTCATCTTCATCAACCTGAGGAGAACAGGCCAATCGATGATTGTTTCAGAGATGAAATTATGATCCTCTCTCTTAACTACTAGTATTCTGCCGCGCCTACAGAACCTTGCAGCCCTAGGCGAAACCGTTATCGGCCAAGGGGCTGTTGACTTCGCTCTAAAGCCGTTTCTAAATAAGTTTCTTGCTCTTGTTAAGGCGACAACATAGTATGCGTCGTCCCTATCTGGGTGAACCTTCCAGTATTTTCTGGAGAGTATTGCTGAGACCAGATTTTCGATTTCAAGCTGCCTGCATCTTGGATAGAGCCTTTTAAGGGTTTTTCTCAATTCTTTGGGTCGCAATATCTATTCACCATAATCGTTAACCCCAGCTCTCTAAATCTATAGATATAGATGTCTAATCAATTATCTCGCGTAAATATTGCTTCTTACAGTCACGATTACCCACATGTCATGCTTCTATCTTTCCCAAAATCATCCCAAGTTATGTTGTAGCATTAAAATAATATCATAGAGGGTTGAAGCGTGAGGCGCTACCGTGTGATTTCACCGATAATCCAGTTTAGCAGCTCATTGGGTGGTATCCTTCTCCTCGCGGCTTCCCTTAGCATTTCACCATGCTCCTTAAGAGCTCTGCTTAAGGCTAAGAGCTCCCTTCTAATGGTGTTTTCCGAGCAGCCGAATTCCCTTAAAATCTCCTCAATAGGCATATTCCATCTGATAGCCATCGTGCAGTCGCCGTTAATCTCTATTGGAAAGTCGCCTGAAGATAGGTCAACCCCGTCCTTCCACCAGAACGGCCAGACCCTACAGATTAGCGGCCTATAGTCTCCGAGCCTACAGCCCTTACCGTGCAGTAGTGCTATACATGAGCCATTTATAAATCTCGTTTGGAGGCGATAATATGCGTTCTCCCAAAAATAGTATATCTGATTCATCTCCGGATCCAGGAGATGATGAAGGTACATCGCGGGGATTAAGCCTACCTCAACAATCGCCTTTACCTCCTCCGTAGAATAGTTTTTTAGGAGTAGGCGGAGGTCTTCAGCTAGGATGAATGGGCGGCAGCGGCTGCAGCACCCAAGCCCGAGGGAAGCGCAGTATAAGCAGAGACCATGAGTCACGCATTTATTCTCTAACGTACCGCGGAGACCCCCCAGGGCTGGGAAAGCAAATAAATGGATTTAAATCCTAAATATAAGGATTTTGCCAATAAGTCAGCTTCTATCTCTCTTTCTGGCAATAATCCTGTCTAAATCCTCAGTTTCCCACATAAACCTGTTTTTCGGTCCTCAGAGAGAATTCTAGTGAGGAAAGCATATTATTAAAGGTTAATTAGGATGTTTCGCAATCAATTAATGGTTTAAATCATTTGATAAAGAGGGGCGCCTGCAAAAGATGTAAAAAGCGTGAAGGTTTAAGAGGACGAAAACGATGAGGCTGCTTGCGCTATACACGACCCAGCGGGTAACGCCATTTTTCTCAGCCTACCTGCCTTCATGCTCCATAAATTCTGTTCTGGAGGTTTCCGGCTATGACAGTGAGCTCTAAATCAGGGTTTACAAAAACCTTGAGACAATCGGTGACAGCCTACTTATTTAACATATGTGGAGTATTCGCCGGAACAATAATCGCATATTGCTCTGAGCTTTTTCGAGTAGTTCCATGGGCTGTGATGATTTATCCTCCGATATTGAGCACGCGTGGAGTTATAGGCGGTCTTTTTTGTGGAAGGCTGAGCACCGCGCTCCATCTCGGCACAGTTAAACCCCGCTTCTTTGAAAACACTAGAAGCTTCTATTTGCTTCTTCAGGCGATAGTTTTCCTAACATTTGAGCTAAGCATATTTACGGCTTTGGTATCAGTGCTCCTCGGAGTAATTTATCGGGGTATGCTTATTGGCGAACTGTGGGATATGGTAAACGTGCTCATGGCGACGATGGCTCTTTCCCTAGTAATCATTTCCCCGCTCACCCTAGCAACCTCTTTCATCTCCTTTAAGCATGGTTTAGACCCGGATATAATCCTGTACCCCGTAGAGTCCACGGTATCGGATCTACTCATAACCGCGACCTACATTTTTCTACTCAACATCTATGTTGTCTATGGCTCCTTCTGGCAGTACCTTCTCCTCGCAGCGAATCTAATTCTATCGTTTACAGCAGTCTACATCCTCGCTAAAAATATACATGAGCCGGAGTTTATCAAGACTTTAAGGGAGTCCCTACTAACCTTCATCATAGTCTCCTTAATAGTTAATATTGCCGGAGCGTTTTTGGGGAGAATTGACGAGGTTATACGGGAGAAAGAGGGAGTTTACGAGACTTACCCCATCTACGTCGTTTATCCCGCTTTAATCGACACCATAGGGGATATTGGCGCTGTTGTTGGATCAACAGCTACAACGAAGCTCGCTTTAGGCACCTTAAAGGCTTCGTTTTCCTCAATGAAGGATCATATTTCAGAGATATTAGGGGCGTGGGCAGCCTCCCTAATAATGTATTTCGCCTACTCCATTCTAGCCCTCACGGTGGTTGGGACATTACGTCCTTTAAGTATCGCGAGGTTTTCCTTACTCCTTTTCACAGTTAACATTATGGCCGCTGCGCTAATCACCTTAGTCTCTTACTCTGTGGCGATAGTAACTTATAAGAGGGGGCTGGATCCAGATAACTTTGAGATCCCTATAGAAAGCTCCTTAGCCGACGCTTTAACAACAATCTCCCTGTTAACCGCCCTAATCTTATGGGGTTTAATTCAGCCCTAAAGAAAACATTAAAATATTTTCTGAGCGTTTTTTCCCTTATTCTCCAGCCCCAGCTCTGAGAAATAGCTGCTGGACGCGCTCCGCTTATAATCAAAATTTAATCCTCTATTCTGCGTTTAATCGTCACCCATTTTGCTAGATAACTATGGATCAATGATGAATGGTCTCTTTATCTTTAAATCTAAGAGGTTGAAAATTAGATTAAATCTGTTAAGCTAAAATGGTTGAGGCGCCTATGTCGTCTGCTGGAGAATGGGTTCCTCTGGACGGAGATACCGTCCTTACAGATGAAGGCTTCATATTTAATGTTTTCGGATACGAGCATCCGGAGAAACGCGTTTTTTCATTTCTGAAATATATTCCCTCAACATTCAGGGAACTGTTTAACGTCAGCTTCCTAGATAGAAAATGGAAGTATGGTGATATTGAACTATTCCGCGCTGAAAAGCTTTATACTGCGGGAAACTATAGGGAGTTCTTAAAGGTCTTCAAGGAGAATTTTCCGAGATACGTCTATTTTTGTCCTTTTAGGAGGAAAGAGGTTATCAGCGTGCCGCTAGATTGCATTAGGAGAGTTTTCACCCCTAGGAATTGTCTTAAAAATTTGATTGAGAAATCGGATAGGGACAACCTCCAGAACGCGGCGCTGGATTTGATCAGGCTTATTTCTGACGCCTCAAGCGTCCCAATGGAGGATTTCGGCATCCATGGCTCAGTCGCCCTAAATATGCATAGTGATGAATCCGATATAGACATAGTCGTTTACGGCGGGCAAAACTTTAGGAGGGTTGAAGCATCCATAGGGGAGCTTGCTGGTGAGGGGATTCTAAGATACATCTTCAAGAACAGGCTGGACTATGCGAGGAAATTTAGGGGGCTATATAGGGGCAGAGTTTTCATGTATACCGCTGTTCGTAAACCTGAAGAGATAAACGTAAAGTACGGCTGGCACTATTATGCGCCCGTAAGACACGTGGAATTCAAATGTAGAGTTAAAGATGATAGCGAATCAATGTTTCGTCCAGCAATATATGAAATTGAAAATTATTCTCCGTTAAACCCTGAATCAGCTCTTCCGCGCGAAATGGTTCCCAAGAGAGTTGTCTCCATGATCGGGTGCTATAGAAATGTTGCTAGGAGAGGCGGGGAGATTAAAGTTTCAGGTATGTTGGAGCGGGTTGAAAGTGTTCTGACGGGCGAAATCTTTTATCAAGCTGTTGTCGGAACAGCTGAAAGCGAGGAGGAGTATATTTGGCCGATTTAAGGCTTAGAGACCGGGACGCCATTTTAACGCACGAGGGTTTAATCTTCAGGGTTCTCGGTTACTCTCATCCGCCGGACGGCTACATATGCGACATTGAGTATGCCCCGTCAGAAGTATTTCGGTCAGACAACCCTAAAGCGGTAAGGAGCGACGGTAGAAGGGTTTTCTATAAGTTTTTTGGGGATGAGGGTTGGAGATTTATACTGGAGAAGTATCCCCACCACATGCTAAACTACGAGCCTTTAGGAAAGAAGGTTATGGGTGTAAGGCGTGAAAATATCGCGGAGGTTAGGAAACCCGGAGAGAGGCTGCGGCGAATAGTTGAATCTAGCCTTAATGATGAATTGATCCATGCCCTTAGGGAGGTTCTACGCATAGTTGTTGAGGATCAGGGGTTGCCTTTAGAGGGATTTGGGGTTTTCGGTTCCCTTCTACATGGCTTTTATAACCCGAAGTTCTCTGACATTGATATAGTTGTCTATGGTAGAAGCAATTTAGAGGAGGTTCGCCGGACGCTACGCGACCTCTACAGCGATAAATCCTCATTTTTCACAAACGAGTTCGCCGACGACAGCCCTGTTAGAGGTAAATTCTGGCGTTTCAAAAATTTAAGCCCTGAAGAGTTTATTTGGCATCAAAGGAGGAAAATGATTTACGCTGTCTTTCACGATAGGTTCTCGGGGCGAAGGATTAAAGTCGAATTTGAGCCCGTTAAGGCTTGGCATGAGATATCCGCTGAATGCCATGATATCAATAAGATAGTTTGGAGGGGTTGGGTTAAGGCTACTGTAAAGGTTGTAAACGATGAGGAAGCCCCATTCATGCCCTCAATATACTATGTTGAACCAGTTGAAATTATTGAGGGACCGAAAACCGACAATATTTTGAGAATAGTTTCATATCTCGAGGAGTTTAGAATGCAGTGCTGGAGGGATGAGATCGCCTACGTGGAGGGAAACCTTGAAGAGGTTGAGGCGAAATGGGGAAACTTCTATCAAGTAACCTTAACTTACGGACCGCGCTACTACGAGCAGACACTTAAAGTCCTAAAAGCGGACAATAATGTGTAAAGGATGTTGTTACGCTATTTTCCATCAGCCCCTCACGTAATTAATCCGTTCTAGTGGAAAACTTTATGGGATGAAGTAAGGTCGCTGGGAACAATAATTAGGCATGCTTGATCAGCCGTCTTAGAAGCAACCTAAAATTTTTCTTTTAGAGTTTTAATAATCCTTATAGGTTCTGGTAAAAGTGTGGCTGGTGTTGCTAAATGCTTCCCGAAGAAAATGTACGAGAATATTGTATGATAAGGGATATAAGGGATACCCCGAAGGCATTAGACGCCGTTGTAAAAAGCCTTGACGGAATAAGCGAGGTCGCGGCTTCAGCCCGCAAATTTAGAAAGATCTTTTTTATAGGTTGTGGCTCATCATATTACGCTGTTCTCTTCGGCTCTTGGCCTCTAATGAAGAACGGCAGCGTTTTAACATTTGCGCTTCCATCCTCCGAGCTGATTCTTCACTTCTCGGATGCTGTGAACAGCGATAGTCTAGTTGTTGGGGTCTCCAGATCCGGGAGAACCGCTGAGACCTTAAAGGCTCTCGAGATCTGTAGGGGGAAGGGGGCATATACGGTTGGGTTCACAATCGAGGGTGGGAGCGAAATCACTGGAATTGTAGATGAACCGGTTGTGTTAGATATCGGGGAGGAAAAGAGCATCATTATGACGAAGAGTTTTACAGCGTTCTCCCTTTCAACAGCCATGTTTTCCAGCATTTTAAGCGAGAGGATCTCGGGTGAGAAGCAAACCCTTATAGATGAATGTAAAGCGATACCATCCCTAGCGAGAAGCCTTCTAAGTTATGAGGATAAGATCGCGGCGACGTCTAAAAGGCTACTCAGCGAAAACATTGAGAGATTCATCTTTCTGGGCTCCGGCCCATCCTACCCGATAGCATTGGAGGGCGCATTAAAGGTAAAGGAGACATCCTATGTCGCGACTGAGGGGCTGCATCTCCTAGAGTTTAGGCATGGTCCGATGGCGACTATAGGTGAGAGATTAACTTTAGTGATCTCATGTTTTCTCGGCGAGAATACGGTCCATTTAAAGAACTTTGTTTCAGAGTTTGCTGGCAAGGGCGCAGACATCATTTTAATATCCAACTCCATCGATTTAGGGGAAAGCACTTTAAAACTGCCGCCTGAATATAGCGGTGAATGCAAAGCCCTCCTATCGATCATACCTATGCAGATCTTAGCGTATTACTATGCTGTGGGTAAGGGTAGGGATCCGGATAAGCCGAGAAACCTCTCCAGATACATACAGAGGTTTTAAGGAATGCTTATTTTATGCATGGATATCGGTAAAACAAAGACCTTGGCGGTAATCATAAATGAGAAGGGGGATGTTCTAGGGAAGTTTATCTCTGGACCTTCAGGGATGTGGCTTAAGGAAGAAGTAGTGGTGAGGAATATTAGGGAGGCTATTGACGGCTGCCTCTCAGCCTCGCGTTTATCGTTAAGGGACATAGATTTGATCTCTATAAGCTGGGCTGACTTAGATACGCCGAAAGACTGGGAGAATGCTTGGAAGGTTATAGGGAAGATTGGGATTGAGAGAGATAGGGTTCTGGTTGAGCATGATGCTCTCGCAGCGTATTACGCCGTAACCCTTGGGGAGCCGGGGGTTGCGGTTATTGCTGGAACTGGAAGCATTGGTTTTGGAATCAATAGTAGGGGTGAGAGAATGAGGTCTAGCGGTTGGGGTTGGCTTATAGGCGATGAGGGCAGCGCCTACTGGATTGCGGTTAAAGCGCTGAATGCCATATCGAGAGCTTATGATGGGAGGGGAGAAAAAACTATTTTATCAAAGATGGTCTCCGAGTATTTCGGCGTTAAAAACGAGCTCGAAATATTAGATAAAGTCTATAAGGAGCTAAGGGGTGATCCAACAGAGATCTCTAGGATCGCTAAGATCGTAGATGAAGCCGCCCATAAAGGCGATAAGGTAGCTGAAAACATACTGGAGGAAGCTGGAAGAGAACTTGCCTTAACAGCACTATGCATTATTAAAGGGCTTGGCATGGAGAATGAGAAGATAATTGTCGGTGGACTGGGAAGCGTCTTCAAATCAAAAATAGTCAGAGAAAACTTCATTAAAACCATAAAGGAGAAGGCTCCGAACACCAGAATAAAGGAGCCCCTTACCGGGGGTGAATCGATTCTTGGGCCGATAATAATGGCTTTTAAAAAGCTTGGATTAAAGTTTTCGGAAGAAGACATGAGGGCGGTTCTAGAGAAAATCAGGTGAAGTTTCGTTAACTGTTCTTTCTTCCAAAAAAGCAGCCTTAAACCTGCCCGCATCTATTGAATCATCACATATCCAATAGATTCATACCCTCTCCGCCTGAAGGTAATGGGAGGAACTGGATTAATTGAAGCGTTATTTCCGGAATCCTTAAGTATTTTCTTGAGAGTTTTTAATGTATGCCTGTTGTCCACGTGTATGTTTGGAGGGGTTTTTCAGCGGAAGCGAAAAGGAAGGTTATATCTGGTGTAACAAAGGTTTTTGCGGAGCTGGGTGTGCCGGCAGAAGCCGTTGAAGTTATAATTCATGAGGTTCCTAAGGAGGATTGGGGGATAGGTGGGGAGCCGGCCAGCGAGAGGCTTAAGCATGTACAGCCACCCTGAATGATCTAAAGGTTATAAAGGCAGAGCGCATTAATGTATCAACGTAATGGTATGCCATGTATTTAGATGCGCCCTTAAGTTACTCTCTCTATGCTAAAGGAGGGAGAATTATTTGAGAATTAGGTTTGGTGTAGATTATTATCCGGAGCATTGGCCTAAGGAGAGGTGGGTTAGGGATGCTGATCTTATGGCTGAGATCGGCTTCAATACTGTGCGGCTAGCCGAGTTCTCTTGGAGTAAGATTGAGCCTAGGGAAGGCGAATATCATTTCGAGTGGCTTGATGAAGCGATAGAGACTCTCTCTAGGAGGGGGATTAAGGCGATAATCGGAACCCCGACGGCGGCTCCGCCACCGTGGATCATTAAAAAGCATCCGGATGTTCTCCGCGTGGATCATAATGGTGTTAGAAGCCCGGCTGGGACAAGGCGCAACTATTGCCCGAATAACCCAAACTATATCTCGCATACTAAGAGGATTGTTGAGAGGATGGCGCTTCACTTTAAGGATAATCCGAGCGTTATTGGATGGCAGATTGATAACGAGTTTGGGATAGACATGTGCTACTGTGACAATTGCGTTGAAGCATTTAGGGGTTGGCTTAAGGCGAAGTATGGGACTTTAGATAACCTTAATAAGTCATGCGGCTTCATATTCTGGAGCCAAGAGTACGGGGATTGGAGCGAGATATATCCGCCTAAGCCGCCCATAGATATGCAGAACCCGAGCCTATGCTTGGATTGGCATAGGTTCATGAGCGACTCATGGATAAAATATCAGCAGATTCAAATCGATATAATCCGAAGGATCGCGCCACACCACATAATAACGCATAACTTCATGGGCTTATATAAGGAGCTAGACTACTTCCAGCTGGCTGAACCGCTCGACATAGTCTCCTTCGACTACTATCCTAAATGGGTTTCAAGGGTTGATTATGCGGCGGCAGCTATGGCGCATGACGTCATGCGCAGTCTCAAGAAGAAGCCCTACTGGATTATGGAGCTGCAAAGCGGCGCGGTTAAAACTCATCTGGCGCCTATCCCTAAGCCTGGCGAGATAAGGCTCTGGACCCTCCAATCCATCGCTAGGGGGGCGGATGGAGTATTATACTTCAGGTGGAGGTCCTGCAGGTTCGGAGCCGAAGAATATTGGCACGGCATACTGGATCACGATGGTGTTCCCAGAAGAAGGTTTCTTGAGGTTAAAAGGGTTTCCGAGGATCTAAAAAAGATCGAGCCTCATATTGAGGGGACAAATGTTAAACCGGAGGTGGCGTTCACGCTCATCTACGATAATATTTGGGCATGGGATCTTGAAGTCGGATACGGCGGAAAGAACTATTATGGATTGGGCTCTTGGGATCCATCTTTAGACCTCTATAGAGCCTTGTATTCAAGGAACATTCCAGTGGACTTTGTTGATCCGTCGAGGGAGGATTTATCTGGATATAAAGTCGTCTTCGCCCCATCATTAATGCTTATGAATAAGGTTATTGAAGATAGGCTTAGATCCTATGTTAAAAACGGCGGAATCTTAATCGCAACACCTAGAACCGGTGTAAAGGACTGGAATAATGTTATAACTGAGCTAACTTTGCCAGGCGGGTTATCGGATGTGTTCGGCATAACTATTGAGGAGTACACTGGTTTACCCGATAATGGGAGGGTTGATCTAGAGATATCTGAGCAAACTTTTGGGGCTAAAACTCGCGGTAGCGGTCGAAACTGGGCTGAGATGCTTTCACTAAATGGGGCTGAAACCCTGATATATTATGGCTTCGGGATCTATGCAGGTAAGCCGGCGGCAACAATAAATAAGTATGGGGAGGGAACAGCGATATATATCGGAACATTCCCAGACGAGGAAATCTATTCGCAGCTATCAGATTGGCTCATCAGAAAAGCGGGGATCAAGCCCACGTTACCTCCAGCTGAGGGGCTTGAAGCCGTCGAAAGAGTTGGTCGAGGAAGCAGAGTTATATTCGCGCTGAACCACGGCGAAAAAGCTACACGGTTCTTCTTAAAGGAGGAGTGTCAGGAAATCCTGTCTGATAAGATCTTAAAAGGTTTGGTTGAAATCGGCGGATTAGACGTTAAGATTCTTAAGCCACTAAGCTGAACGGCGATACCATTTTCATTTTCCCATAAACCTACCGATGCTCTAATCTTGACTTAAAATGTGGGTCGGTTTAGCGTTTAAAGCCCCTGAACAAGCCCTCGATTTTTAAGGTTTATCTCAATTTTCCTCTGTCTCTTATCTCCACAATACTATGGGGCTGCTGGAAGGAAAAATTGTTTAAAGTTTATGTTGGAGGCGAAAATTCCCTTATAGGCTCCTTATAGACGACCGGCTCCGCTCCCCCTCTAATATTTTCTATGCGATCTATGACCTCTTTGACTGAGGACTTGCCGAGGTAAGCAGATATCTTCATTCGGACGCTGTATTTCCCTCCAGGCTCAAGCCTAATAATTCTGCCATTTTCTCTCTCGAAACGCTTTGTGTTTGGGAAACCTGTCCCAGGCTCAAGGCCGACTACATAACCATCCTCCTCGGCAGCCGTATTCTTCCAAAGTGTAAAGTATGGAAGCTCTTTAATTGAAAAGGTGTGAGACACGGCTTTATCAAGGCTCTTATTTACGAGCATCGCCTCGGTGAACCCGTTTTTGTCGCTTAGGAGCTCCATGAAGTAGACTTGCTCAATAAAGCCTTTCTCCGGAGGGCCGAAAACATTGAATGACTCGATGTTTTTCATGGCTGTTTTATCTCTTGGAGCGACACGTTTAATCGGCGCTATGAAACGCGAGCCTTCCTCAAGAAAAGGCTTACCATAATTACAGTGATATAAAATTTGCATCTCGTCTGGTATGCTCCGAAGGTTCTCTATAATATCTAGGATTTCTAGGCTATTGCTTCCAGGGGCCGTTGCAATGGAAGTTGTCAGCTTAAGATTTGAACCGAACATCGAACTCTCATATATTACGCCATCAACACTTATTCTGAATGGCGGGTCTAGTTCAACCTTAACTTCAACATAGCTGGCTGGAGTGTTCGCTATCTTCCCGTGGAGCGTTAAGAATACTTCTATCTCCCGACCCATATTATCCTTAATTACGTCAAGTCCGGGCGCACCAAAGTTCCCCAGCCCACATCTGACGATCCACTCATTAAACCCTTTAAGCCAGCCTAACCCCCTACGCTCCTCAAGATTTATGTAGCATGGGTTGACCAAATGCTTCACTGGTGAAGCCCAGCCTAAAAATACACCCTTAAACTCGCCCCTCCATATACCCATGCCTCTAGTTAGCACGATGGTGAAAGATAGCTCTCCATTATCGACAATTATTATGTCAACTCCATCAGATAGACCTCCATAAAGTCTGCGCTTCTCTATCCGCCAGCTTCCATCAACACCGAGTTCATCGCTGCTTATGCTCCACCTATCTACATAAACCCCGTTCTCCACATCCATTAAAACCTTAGAATAGAAGCGCGATTCTCTCCTAGAGGCCCCCAATTCTTAACACCATACTTTGGGCTAGAGATTAAGATGACCGCTAAACATCATTTTCTCGCACCATCCATATAAACCTTAAAAATAATATCCTTTGAGTTGCCTAAAAAGCCCTCTCCTCACGGGACCATTAATTATCGTAGGGCTTTATGAGCAAATAAACCTGCCAACCGCCGATCATATCAACCAAACCATAGTTTTCTAAGGTCGTAAGTCTTCTAAATGTCTTCTCTCTATGTATACCTCAAATCTCATGGTCGGTCTAAAGGAGGAATATGAGTCATTACGCGCACCAGCCCCCAATAGATCAGCGCGCTTTTCAGCTACAGGGTTCATAGATTAAGTCTACCTTCATATTTAAGAGCAAGATCTTACTTAAGGAGATAAGAATAAGATTTTTCATCCTCTATGCCTATGGAGGTCTTGGAAGTGTCCAGTTCAGAGGAGTTTGCCATTGAAGGCTTCACGGTAGCCATATTCGGCTCGGCTAGAATAGAGCGCGGCAGCAGAATCTACTGGGAGATATATGAGCTAGCTAGGCTGATAGGTGAGGCTGGAATGAACATAGTTACCGGAGGCGGACCGGGATTGATGAACGCCGCCAGCGAGGGGCATAAAGCCGGGCGAAGAAGCGGTGAGGCTAAATCTATAGGCTTAAAGATTAAGCTGCCCTTTAAGGAGGTTGAGTCAAGCCACCTGGATATTAAAAAGGAGTTCGATAGGTTCTCCCATCGCCTAGATGAGTTCATGAGCATAGCGAACGCGGTAGTCGTTGCTCCGGGCGGGGTTGGAACGCTCCTCGAGCTCGCCTACACCTGGCAGCTCCTGCAGGTGAAGCATATATCTAATATTCCGGTAATATTGCTCGGCGACATGTGGCTCGACTTCCTAGAGTGGGTTAAGAGGTGGCCTCTAAAACACCAGCTACTGGATCCGGAAGATGTCGCCCTATTATACCCCGCTAGAAGCGTTCAAGAAGCATTCAATATAATAATGGAGACATACCAGAAGCACGTTAACACAAAACATCAATAAAGATCGTTTAAAACATCAATGATCTATAATCTGAGATTCAGCCGCCCAACCAACAGTCTCATTATTTCTCCTTAGAGAAGTTTTCTGCATAACAGTAAGCGAGCTTTTCGGTCAAAGGGTTTAAAGATGGTTAATGCGAAAACGAGCGGAAAGAGTGGAGGAATTATAGGTGAGGATTAAGTTTTAAATCTGAGATTTAAAATAATACTGTTTTGGGTTATGCATTTTGTCCCCATCAGGTAAGAGAACTGGCGCCAGAGTCTTGAAGGCTGTCTCGTCAAATTTAAGGCTAAGCATACTTAAGTTGCTGTTTGATAGGGGGCCCCTCTCATACACGGAGATAATGAAGCTCCTAAAGCTGAGTCCAAGTAAAGACGCGGGTAGGTTTGCATACCACCTTAAAGTTCTCTTGAACATGGATCTTATAGAGCCTGATGTTGAATCGAAAAAATACATTTTGACCGACGTAGGTAAGGCTCTGGTTGACTTTGCAAGCCGGCTTGAGGAGAGAGCCTCCAGGAGAAAAATGCTTGTGAGAACCTCACGTCTAGCGATTGAAACCTTTGATAGAAATAAGATTGCTGAGTCATTGATTAGGGAGGCGGGGGTTCCATCAGACCTAGCTCATAAGATAGCTAGGGAGACCGAAGAGCGTTTACTCAAGCTTGATACGAAATACTTGACGGCGCCATTAATTAGGGAGTTTGTGAACGCGATACTTATAGAGCGCGGCTTAGAAGAATATAGACATAAGCTGACACGCCTCGGCCTCCCAGTTTACGATGTGACTCAGCTGATAAAATCTATGAGTTCATTATCCGCAAACGTTGAAGCTATTCGTTCATCCGCCGGAAACCGCGTAATTGAAGAATATACGCTTTTAAACACTCTCCCTAGGGATATTGCGGACGCACATTTATCGGGCACATTAAACATAAACAACCTTGCATGCTGGATTTTAAAGATGGATAGCTTCGTGCATGACTTAAGGTTTTTCTTTAGGTACGGCTTAGTGTTCAGGGAGCAGAGCTCTGATTATGTTCCAGCTCAGCCGCCTAAAAACCTAAAGGCTGCGCTAAACCTGATAACTAATATTTTGAGGATAGCGTCCGCGGAGATATCATGTGAACAGGGTCTAGAACACTTCAACATTTTTTTAGCGCCCTTTATTAAAGGCTTATCGAGGGATGAAATTAAGGATGAGATAACGCTATTCCTCTCATCTGTTAATTTAACTGTTCCAACCGGGGTATCTTTGAGCGTAGACATAGATATGCCGAAACATTTATGCGAGTGTAGAGCCATTGGACCGCGCGGGGACATTGTTGGGTCTTACGGCGATTTCGCCGATGAAAGCTTAACATTACTATCATTAATTATCGAGACTTTAAACGAGATTTGTAGGTCTAAAATCATGTTTAATCCGAGCCTAATAATCAGGGTTCCCCCTAGAAGCTTAGGCTTCAGTGAGGGGGAGAGGGTTCTCTATGAGGCTCACTCCCTTGCAGCATACGGTCTTCCATACTTCGCGAATTTATTCTCTGAGGTTGAGGAGAAATCATCCTACCTAGCTACCGGAGAGCGTTTTTCAGATGAATGGAGAAGGGATTGGGAGCTGGATACTATTAGAGTTGGCTGCGTAGGCAGCGTCACGGTTAATCTTCCAAGAGCATTCTACGAATCTAAAGGTAATAGGGAGGGATTCCTCAAGAACGTCCACGATTTTCTGGAGAAGGCTCTCAGAGCGTTAGAAATAAAGCATCTGACGATAAGGCAGCGGGCATATGAAGGTTTACTGCCGCTCCTATCTTATGGTGGGAGGGGCGACCCGTATTGCAGGCTTAATAATTCGCTCTTCCTGATAAGCGTAGCCGGCTTAAATGAAACTATTGAATTGGCGGCTGGAAAATCAATTCATGAGGGGAACGGGCCGCTAAAGATTGCTGAAGAAATATCCTCACACCTCAATAAAGCTACCGGCGACTTCTCAAAGAAAAAGGAAATGCGCTGCGCTCTATCACTAGTATCAGACATGGAGGCTTCAAGAAGAATGGCTGCTTTAGATGTGGAGCATTATGGTTTAGCCGAGGTGAACGTTAGCGGCACTAAAGATAGACCATATTACAGCGACTTGTGCAGCTTACTGTATACCGCTGATATACCGTTGGAGAAGTACCTCAAAATAGAAGAGAAATTACATTCATTCTTCTCCGGATGCCACCTCGTTAAAATACCGGTGGGAGAGCGCTCCCAGGAAGAACTGCTATCGTTATCAAAGAGGATAATTAGCGGCTTCAGAATACCGCTATACGCATTCAATACGACTGTAATATACTGCAGCAACTGCCATAAAACCTTCCGCGGAGAACAATCAAAGTGCCCCGCATGTGGATCGACGGGCGCAATAACAAGGTTCGTTCGAGAATCTGCAAGATATAAAGTAGTTTCCTAAGCAAACAAAACCCTTATCCGAATGGAAAACAAAAATATTTGTTGGCTGGTGAGCTGGCGGACGGCTCTCGGGCGCGTCTGCGCCTGAGGAAACTCCGCCCACCACGCAGCCCGCAGCGCCGCAAGGCGCGGGGCGAGAGCCCCGGCTCCGGAGCAGAAACGGAACGCCCACCAGGCCCATGACGCTGAGGCGTGCTAAGTCGCCGAGTAGGCTTGGTGGGAGCGGTGAAACGGCCGTCCTGCGGGGTGAAAGGGCGAGTAGGCGCCTATGAATGCTGCGTGAGGCGCGGGTAGCCCGTTTAGTCGGATGCCGTCTAAAACAGAAGGCGGGTTACGGCCAGCACACCAGCCCCTAATCTTCATCTATGAGGAGGATTTCGAAGAGCTTTGGAGGCATTGAGGCATGAGTTCTTGGATTATGAGATAAGCAGGATTATTGAGCCCTACAAAGAAGTAACGAACAAGCTCATCTCCTTAATTAACGAGGACGCTTACAGAAGAAAAGAAAGGCTCAAGGCTCATGGAGGCTTTAGTTAAGCTTATCTAATCCTTTTCTCATGCACGTTCCGCTATATATGGAGGCTCTTTAAAAAGACTTAAAAATTTATTCTATCCACTTTAAATAGATGGCTATGGTTGAAGATTTGAAAGAATGTGAATTTCAACAAGAGC
>JAWBZG010000024.1:2436-18999 GCA_038866525.1 Bathyarchaeia archaeon | reverse complement strand
CTTTCAGGAACCCTCCTCCTACCACCAACAGTCCTAACAACCCTAATCTTACCCTCCTTATCCCACCTCTGAATAGTCCTAGTTGTAACGCCCAGAAGCCTCTTAGCCTCCTTGAGAGTGTAAAGCTTCTCCATCAAGAAGATTTTACGACTTATGACTATTTAAGTCCATCTATTTTAAAACTGCTGCAAGGGCGAAAGGTGAAAGTTAAGGTCCTAAAGTCAGCTCTGATCGAGGATACCGTGGAGAGGATCGCTCAAAGGATTGCGCAGGAGACAGATTCAAAAATAATTCAAATAATAGGTCATACATTCACGCTTTATAAGCCGAAAAGAAGGATACGCTGATCAGATGATGTCGGGGGACTCGCCCGAAGCAAATAAGTATTTATAAGACCCCTTTTTAGATTAGTGAAAGAAAAAGTGGGGAATTGATAGCGTTGCCGACACCGTTTGATGTTCCGTCCTCAACATTAATAAGCCGGCTAGCAAAATATTTAAAGGATAATGTCGACGCAATCGAGCCGCCTGAATGGGCTCCATACGTGAAGACTGGCGTCCATGCGGAAAGAGCTCCGCAGAACCCGGATTGGTGGTATGTTCGCTGCGCTTCATTGCTTAGAAAAATCTACGTTAAGGGTCCCATAGGTGTAGAGCGGTTGCGCTCAGAATATGGTGGAAGAAAGAGAAGGGGAACAAGACCTGAGCATGCGAGGAAGGGTGGTGGGGCGATAATCAGGAAGACTCTTCAGCAGCTTGAGAAAGCGGGTTTAATTGAGACTATTAAAGGGAAGGGTAGGGTTGTTACTCCTGAGGGAAGAAGCCTTTTAGACTCTCTTTCAGCCGAGATCAAGAGGGAGATGGAGAAAGTTAATCCGGCTTTAAGCAAGTATTAGACTAAGGGGGCGGTGCATAGCGATGGGATTAGAGTATGAGAAGGAGCTTGATGAGATAAGAAGGCGGAAACTCATGGACTTGCAGCAAAAGATGGTTCAGGAGCAGGAAGAAGCGGAGGCTAGGAAAAGAGAGGAGATGCAGAGACAGATTATTTTAAGAAGAATACTCACACCTGAAGCCAGGCAAAGGCTAGCGAACCTAAAGATGGTTAGACCTGAGTTCGCAGCGCAGCTAGAGGTTCAGCTAGTTCAAATAGCGCAGCAAGGATTAATAAAAATACCCATAGACGATGACAAGTTAAAGGAGATTTTAAGGAAGCTACAGGAAGGGAGGAGGGAAATCCGAATAAGGAGGATGTAAAGTTGGCTAGACATAAGCCTCTTGCGAAAAAGCTTAGGTTAATAAGCGCTGGTAAAGAGAGCAGTCCAATACCATCGTGGGTTATAGTGAAGACGCTAGGTAAGATTACGAGGATACCTAAGAGGCATTGGAGGAGGAGTAAAATAAAGCCCTAGGGGGGAGGTGAGTGAGCGAAGAAGAAAAAGTTAAGGAGGCTAAGGAGGAGAAAAAAGAGCGTGAAAGCGATATAGTGGAGGAACGCATCTACACCGTCCCGCTTAGTAGAGCTTGGATAACGCCTGTAACTAGAAGGGCGCCCAGAGCTATGCGCCTACTTAAAGCATTCATTAAAAGGCACATGAAAGTTGATGACCACTCTATAAGAATTTCTAACGACGTCAATGAAAAAATATGGGATAGGGGTGTAGAGAAACCTCCCCGTAAGATTAGGGTGAGAGTAATTAAAGACAAGGATGGTTTAGTGACAGTTCATTTAGCCGAAGGAGAATGAAATGGCGCTGTTCCTTCTAGATGTATTTGGAACAGCAAGTATAGGAGTGTTTATGCGGGCAACAGACAAGTTTATTATTGTGCCAAATCAGCTCCCAGAGAGCACTATAAATAAACTTGAAAGATGGTTTGGTATTACGCTCATAAAAACCAATGTTGGCGGGTCAGCGCTTTTAGGCTCATTGGTGTGTGCAAACTCACACGGTATAATTTTACCGCACATAGTGCGGGATGAGGAGATTGCCGCCTTTAAAACGCTGAAAGATGTGAACATAACTATCATGGAGAACAGTAAAAAAACGGCTTTCGGAAATCTTGTCTTAGCTAACGATCATGGTGCGGTTGCGGATCCTAGATTAAAGAGGGATGAGGTTAAAGTGATAGCTGACACTTTAGGGGTTGAGGTTCTACAAGGTGAGATAGCTGGGCTGCCATATGTAGGGTCCCTTGCACTTGCGACAAATAGAGGGGTTTTAGCCCACCCGCTGCTCAAACCCAGCGAAGAAAAACTTTTAGGCGAGATATTAAAAGCTCCAGTTAGTGTTGGAACAGTTAACTGCGGGATCCCATACATATCCACAGGCTTGGTGGGAAACAGCCGTGTTGCCGTTGCGGGATCACTAACAACCGGTCCAGAAATCTTCATGATAGGTCGCGCTCTTAGGGTGGTTGGTGAAAATGAGTGAAGTTAAAGTCTATAGGATAATTGGGAAAATAACGAAACCAAACTTTAAAACAATATTTAGGAAGGAGATTAGGGCTCTGAAGCCAGAGCACGCTCTGGAGGAGATATATAAGATTTTTGGCAGTAAACATAGGGTTAAGCGCTTCCATATAAAAGTTCTGAAGATTGAGGAGGCTTGCCGCGGAGAAGAACTCTGACCTTAATTTATTTAAGTCTCCTCTCCTCTATATTTTTAGGAGACCCTTATGTCTACGCCAGCCGAATCCATAGAGGATGAGATTAGAAGACTTATAATTGAATTGAGAGTGCTGGAGAACACCGCCGAAAACCTCCAGTTAAGGGTGAATCTGGTTAACGCTAATTTAACGGAGCTCAATTTAGCCAGCATGTCCCTTGAGGGCATCGAAAAGAAGGATTCAAATTCGATTTTTGTTCCGATAGGTGGCGGCTCGTATATTAAGGCTATTCTTGAAGACACTGATAAGGTTATTTATGGGGTTGGTGCGGGTATAGCTATCGAGAAAACAATAAAGGAGGCTAAAGAGGATATAGCGAATAGGATAGCTGAGCTAAATAAGGCTAAGGCGGCGTTGGAGCAGCAGTTAAATCAAGTTTTAGCCGGCATACGGGAGAGGCGGTCAAGACTTCAAGAGTTAACTTCCAGGCTTAGAAGTCAGGGCTGAGAGAGCTGGAATGTTCGAGAAGCTACGCGATGCATTAAGCGGATTACTGGATAAGATTTCAACAGTTGAGCTTAAACCGGATAAACTACAGGAAATTTTCTGGGAGTTTAAGCTTACGCTTCTAGAGAACGATATTGCCCTAGCTGTCGCAGAGCATATATGCGGTGAGGTGGAGAAGCGGATAATTGGATTAAAGATTGGAAGGTTTGAAGATAAGCGTAAAGCTGTAAAAGAGGTGTTGAGAAGCGTCCTGCTGGATGTTCTTAAGACCCCGGAAGAAGTGGATCTCATAGATTTGGTTGAGGGAAAGCGTAAGTTAAGGGAGCCTTGCATAATAGTTTTTGTGGGAATAAACGGGACCGGGAAAACAACAACCATTGCTAAGATAGCGAACTTGCTGCTTAAGAAGGGTTACTCCGTGGTCTTAGCGTGCAGCGATACTTTCAGGGCTGGTTCAATAGAGCAGCTCGAGCAGCATGCAAAAAGGCTTGGTGTTCCCATGATTAAGCATAAATATGGTTCAGACGCTGCCGCGGTAGCTTATGACGCTGTGCAATATGCTAAGGCTAGGGGGATAAATACTGTCCTAATAGATACCGCTGGGAGAATGCAAACCGATAAGAACCTCATGATGGAAATGGAGAAGATAGTTCGCGTAGTTAAACCAGACTTAACAATATTTGTTGGAGACGCTTTGACCGGAAACGATGCCGTCTCGCAGGCGGAGGAATTCAGCAAATACATTAATATAAGCGGGTCAATATTAACAAAGATGGACGCTGACGCGAAGGGTGGAGCTGCGATCTCCATAGCATATATAACAAAGAAGCCCATATTGTTTTTAGGAGTTGGACAGAGGTATGAGGATATAGAGCCCTTTAAACCTGAAATAATAGTGAATAGAATATTGGGATCCCTTTAAATCTTGGTTTAGGTACACCGACATAACCGTATTGAAGAATGAGTTTTCTCACAGAATTTATGGGTCAGCTGAGTAACTCTCGATCATAGGTTTACATGTCTCTTGACTCTTCCCACATCATCCCCAACACATATAATTTTACGCGAAGTTTAAATCTGTTTTTAGAGCATTAAGTTTTAAGGATTAAAATATGAGTAGGCTATATATTCCCAAGCCATTCTCAGCGGGAATATTGCTGACTTATAAGTGTACAAATGAATGTCGGCATTGCATGTATGCGTGCTCCCCAAAATGGAGGAGTGATTGGATAGATTTGAAAATTGCCGAAAAGATCTTAGAAACACTTTCTAAATTATTTGAGGAATATTATCCTGAAGGTTTCAGTCAAGTTGGGGTTAACATTGGGCTACATTTTACTGGCGGCGAACCATTCTTAAACTTCGATCTTCTATTAAGTTTAGTTGAAGCAGCCAGCAGCTATGGCATGCCGTCTATCTTTGTTGAGACGAACTGCTTTTGGTGCATTAATGATGATGTGACCGAAGAGAAGCTCACGAAATTAAAGAGGGCTGGTTTAGATGGCATACTTATTAGCGCTAACCCTTTTGTCGTTGAGCAGACCCCCTTCGAACGTATAGAGCGGGCCGCTAGAATAAGCAGACGCATATTTGGAAGAAACACCATAATATATCAGGAGATCTTTTTCAATCAAATGAAATCTATTAGCTTGAAGGGAACGCTTTCCTTCGAAGAATACCTTTCGATAATGAGTGAAAAAGACCCCTCAGGGCTTTATTTCGGGTTAAGCTATCCATCAATGCTTTTAACGGGCAGGTTACCTTACAAGATAGGCTACTTATATAGGAGGAGGGCGGCAAAAGACTTCTTCAGCGAATCATGTTTGGAGGAATTGACACGAAATTGGCATGTTCATATAGACAACTACTATAATTACGTGACTGGATACTGTGCAGGCATATCCTTAGGAGACGCCAGAGAACTAGAAAAATTATGTCGGGATGGAATAGATTTAGACGAGTATCCAATAATTGGCAGGCTTACCTCACCTAAGGGGATTAAAAAGCTCTTCACTTATGTTTCTGAGAATTATGGATATAGGGAGAGAGAAGATGGATACATATCGAAATGCCACCTATGTCTCGACATAAGGAAACATATTGTAGTCCAAGCAAATGACTTTAAAGAGCTTAAGCCTAGAGAATTTTATGAGCATTTATAAGGCGCGCCCCCACTATTATACGTGTAGATTTACAGCTAATATTTCCTCATTAACTTTTTATTTTTAGTTGCGGACCTTTAATGTTGATGAAACAGTTTATGCAGTTAAGTGAGGGATAAATGCAGTCGCAAAGAAAACAGCCCCTAAAAAAGAAGGTTGAGGAGGAGTTTATAGAGGAAAGTGTAGGGGTTGAAAAACTTATTGAAATGCTGGTTAAAAGTTTTTTGAGAGCTGACAGCGATTACGGCGCAATAACCGACATAAGAACTGATATAGATAGCATTTACATGCTGATGAAGAGCTATGTTTCTGAGGAGAAGCTGGATATATATGTGCTGAAGATCGGGGATAAAATACTTATGTCTAAAACCAATGTAAACTTTGACAGAATCTATGAGGTTATAAAGGAGCGCTCTCATTTGGAGGCAAAGAGAGGTATAATTGAGATATGGGATGACCCGGAGAACGGGTTACTACATTTTCTAATAGTGCCCTTAAGAAAGCATTTTCCAATAGAGTACGCCACGGACAACGATAAGGAAAAAACTATAAAAGTTTTACTTAACGAGTATTCGGACATCTGCTCATAATCTCTCTTTATTCAGCGCCGTGGCTTTTCCTTCTTACCCGTTACCAAATCTTTAAGTGCTATTCCGTTAACCGTTACAACTTTCCATCTGACACCGGGGATATCGCCCATTGAACGCCCTCTTGAGCCGCCTATACCCTCAATTATAACCTCATCATGCTCATCGACAACGTTAAGCGCGCCATCACCCGGCAGGAAAGCCGTCACAACCTTACCATTCTTTATCAGCTGAACCCTTACACACTTCCTTATTGCGCTGTTCGGCTGTTTGCTTTCACGCCCCACCTTCTCCAAGACTATTCCGCGAGCCATAGGAGCTCCTTCTAGAGGATCCGCTTTAATATCTAGCATAAGCATACGTCTCTTATAGTATCTATCCTTCCAACGGAACTTCTGTCTCCTAACGCGGAGCTTTCTTGCAGCGAACTCTCCTCTAGGCTTCTTAGCCATATTTTCAGCTCCAATTATTCAACATTTTTGCTAAATAGTTATAAACATTTCGTTTGCCTTTTCCCCGAGTTTTAGCTGTTCTTCTACGCATTAAACTATGACAACGTTACTTATATTGAAATAGCGCTTCGCCAGAAATCTAACTTTCTCAGCGTTTCTGCCGTTTTTACCGATAGCTATGCCTTTATCCTTACTTTCAACTGAGGCGACAGCTATCACGTTTCCATCGGGCTTCTTAATTATCCGCACCTCTTTAACGTTAGCAGGTTTTAAAGCATTTTTTATGAGCTGTACTGGATCTTCAGAGAACTCCACAACCTCGTATTTTTTACCCGTGATCTTTTCGAGGAGCGCTATGTTCTTGCCTCCCTTGCCTATAGCTAACCCGGCTTCCCCCTCTTTTATCACAAAGATAACTCTATCGAACTTTTGATCGATTATGCAGTCTCTAACCATAGCTCCCGTCAGGCTTTCAAATAGCCGCATGTATTCCAATTCATCATTGGTTAAACGGATACCTCTAGACATTTTCACCACCTGCAAACTTAAGTATATCAGAGTCACCTGGATCCCTTATTGTTAGGGCAGATACTGGGAAGGGTTTACCACACACTGACCCTAAATCTAAGCTTGTGCCAGGATATATTATTAATGGAATCTTGGACAATTTACAATAGTATTCGATTTTCTCACGTTTATCTTTTAGGCAGTTAGATGATATGATGACTAATCTAGCTCTTCCAGTCATGACGCTTTTTATGGTGGAGTTAGAGCCAAATAAAATTTTCCCTGTTTTGACAGCTATAGCTATGGACCTGTCCACTTCACTTTTACTGAAGCTACTCAGATGCTTCACCCTCCTCTAATCCTGCGCTTGCTGATGGAGCAGTCATGTAAATGTCAACTAGACCCGTTCCAACAGGTATAGTTTGCCCAACTATAACATTTTCGGTTACGCCTTTAAGCGGGTCGACTTCACCTTTAATAGCCGCTTCAACAATATTTGGCACAGTTATTTCAAATGCGGCTCTGGCGAGAACGCTCGGTTTCTCACCGCTAACTCCATGTCTCCCTATCTGCCTGACACTGCCAGTCACCGTCATTATATCCGCCACAAGCATTACATGCCTAACATCGACATCCAGCCCTTGCTCCTCAAGAACACCCATAGCTTCCCTAATTATCGCGTTTCTAGCAGCCTCTATACCTAAAGTTCTCTCCACTTCGTGAATGCTATTTGTTGTTGTTCTCGTCGGGTCAACTCCAATAACCTCAAGAACCCTTGGCAGATTAGATCCATCGGTTCTTATAATCCATTCGCCATTCTCCTCAGTTACATAAACCCTCTTTATGCCGGGAACCCCCTTCACATAATATGATGAAACCTTGTTCAAAAGCTTTTTAACATCCATCTTCCTTTTAGGTTCAACAAACATCAAATTATTCTCGAACCTTAATGAGCAACCAGGTATATTGACGGTTCTGCTAAGATAATCCATAGTGATTCCGCGCTCGCTCATCCTGCGCTCGTTCAACTTAACAATAACCCCGCCGGTTTCAGGGTCTATATATGTCTCCTCAGCGATATCCTCAATAGTCGTGTACAAAATTCTTTGCGCAACCTCCATTGCTTTCTCCCGGCTCCTCCTATGCTCCTCATCTAAGTATATTGTCATAACAGGGGTTGAAGGCTCCCTTCTAGCATCAACGATTTCAATTAAACGTGGCAGTCCAAGTGTTACATTCTGCTCCCTAACACCAGCGTAGTGGAAAGTTCTTAAAGTCATCTGTGTGCCAGGCTCACCGATAGATTGCGCTGCAACCACACCTACGGCTTCGCCGGGCTCAACTAAAGCCTTTTTGTAACGTTCAATGGCTAACTTAATGGTTAAATCTACACCCTCTTTACTAAGTTTTGAGGCTTTAAGCCCATCTATAAGCTCGCGCAACAATAGCGGTGTAAGCTCATCTTTAACTTTACTCACTTGGCTCTCAATATACTCTTCTGATGCCGGCTCACCGGCCTCAATCATGAGCCTAACTTGATCAATAAGCCTACTAATATTAACTGCTTTGCCATGATCGCTCTTAGCTGGATCTACACCGTCTTCACCATACATAAACTGTACTATTTCGCCCAACGAGTTTCTTACAGTCCCATCATACTCGACACGTAAGTGCTCAAGGGCGTTGATCAATCTTCTCTGCATATATCCGCTCTGCTGAGTCCTTACAGCTGTGTCCACCAAACCCTCCCGCCCGCCCATCGCATGGAAGAAGAACTCTATTGGATCTAAACCATCCCTATAGGATGAGTATACGAAGCCCCTCGCTTTTGGCGACGGATCACCTATCTTGAAGTGCGGTAGCGCTCTCTCTAAATAACCGCGTATAACACGCTTACCTCTAATAGACTGCTGACCTAATATTGCCGTCATCTGCCCTATATTAAGCGTTGAACCTCTAGCGCCAGTCTTCGTCATCACTATGCCGGAGTTTTCAAGGCTAAGATCCTCCTCAGCAACTTTACCCGCTTTCTCTCGGGCTTCAGCCAACTCGTTCATCACATAAAGCTCAAATGAATCTAAAAGCGTCTGCCCAGGAAGTCTCTCTAAAGTACCTTCATGCAACGCCTTCGTTAAAGCATATATCTTTTTCTCAGCATTCCTTATGATTTGACGTATTTTTCGCTTAGCTTCAGCTGAGAGATCTAGTTCATCGAAAGAATACGTGAAGCCACGCATAGTTATAAAGCGATTAAGTAAGCGGCTTATCTGATTAAGGAACTTTCTACCAGCCTCGGTTCCATAGTCCTTTATTATTCTATGCAGAACACTTTCAGATTTCTCAGCGCCTATAGAGTTTTTATCGATTACGCCTTTTATCAGAACACCATCCTTAATTACAACGTACGCATCGTAGGGGCATTCATCTTTGAGACAGGCATCACAGTTCCTACACACGCTTGCCTTCAGCGTATAGTTAAAGTCCTTGGGGAGAAATAGGCTGAAAATTTGTTTTCCAGTCCACAAAGGCTCAGGCTCCTTAATCGCTGGCTCCGGTAAAGGTCCATCGTAACCTGCAGCAGCTAATAGTTCGCATACTTCTTTCTTGTCTAGGAGAGTTGATTTGCGCGTCAAGAGAAAAGCAGCCGTTATAAAGTCTCTAATTGCACCTATTATTGGGCCTCCGAATCTAGGCGAAAGTATGTGGTCTTGAACCTGCATGAGTAGGCGAGCCTCGGTTTGAGCCTCCTCGCTTTGAGGAACATGAAGGTTCATCTCGTCCCCATCGAAGTCCGCGTTATACGGCGGGCAGACACATAAGTGTAGCCTAAAAGTCTTGTATGGGAGAACCTTAACATAATGAGCCATTATGGACATCCTATGCAGGGATGGCTGTCTATTAAATATTACTATGTCGCCATCCTGCAGATGACGCTCAACAATAAACCCTGGCTCGAGAGCTTCAGCGAGCTTTTCCCTATCGGCGACAAACTCAAGCCTAATGCGTTTACCATCAGGCCTAATTATGTAAAGCGCCCCAGGATATTTGTCCGGCCCGTTTTTCACTAGCTCACGTAATCTATCAATGTTCCACGGTGTAACCTTCTCAGGTACAGTAAGCCTCATAGCTACGAACAGTGGGACGCCAACCTCGTTTATATCCAAGTTTGAATCCGGGCTTATCACTGTACGTGCTGAGAAATCAACTCTTTTACCTGACAGGTTACTTCTAAATCTACCTTCCTTACCCTTTAAGCGTTGGGATAAAGTTTTAAGCGCCCTTCCAGAACGATGCCTAGAGGGTGGTATACCGGAAGCCTCATTATTAAAGTAGGTTGTAACATGGTACTCGAGAAGCTCCGATAAATCTTGAATTATAAGCGTTGGCGCGCCAGCCTCAATGTTCTCCTTAAGTCTCTGATTTATCCTAATTATATCTACGAGCTTATGGGTTAAGTCGTCCTCAGACCTTATTCCTGACTCAAGGGTTATGGATGGTCTAACATAGACTGGCGGAACCGGCAGCACTTGTAGGATCATCCATTCTGGGCGGGCATACTTAGGGTCAAACCCTAAGAGTTCAAGGTCTTCATCAGGGATCCTCTCGAATCTCTCACGTATCATGCTGGCTGTTAAACGCTGAGAACCGCCCTCCTCAGTGTACTCATGGAAGATCGTCGGTTTCGTAAACTCTATCTTATATTGTTTTGCGCCGCAATATGGGCATTCACGGTTCTTCCTCGCCTCTTCAAAAACCCTGTTATAAAATGATGTGGGAACAGCGCCAAGCATCTTCTTCAGTCTTTCCATTCTCGCTCTAAGGGAGCTGATAGTTTTTTCCGGAAGCAGAATGTGCCCGCAATTTCTACAGGTTACTTGAAGAAGATTATAGATTACTTCAGCAAACTCGACATGTATTATTGGCACTGCAAGCTCTATGTGTCCAAAATGACCCGGGCATCCCGCTGAAGTGTTACCGCATGTTCTACATCTCTGTCCAGGTTCCAGCACCCCTAGGCGGCTATCCATTAATCCGGAAGGTATGACCGCCCCATCCTCATCATAGGTGTCGGCGGTTTGAATCTCGACAACAGACATTTTTCTTATTTCTTGAGGAGATAGTATGCCGAATTTTATCGAATCTATTATTTTTTGGTACGCTTCCTCAACCACCGTCATTTTAAGCCCTCTCCTTCAACTTTAATCTGGGCGCGATGCATAGACTCATTAGTTCCTGTAGGAGCAGCTTAAACGCATATGAAACTGTGACTGGCGAAACTTTAGCTTTATCTTCACATATGTTGCATACGTACTTGCGCTGTCTCATATCGTAGTAAGCTATGAAGCCGCAGTTCTCGCAAACATATATCGTGTATTTATCTGACTCTTCAAGAAGCCTATCTTGGAGAAGAAGCGCCGCGCCATGCCCGATTAAGCAGTCTCTCTCCATTTCACCAAAACGTAACCCGCCGCCTCTCGCTCTCCCCTCAGTCGGCTGTCTAGTTAACATTTGAACCTGCCCTCTAGCCCTAGCGTGAATCTTGTCAGCCACCATATGATGCAGCTTCTGATAGAACACCACGCCAATGAATATGTCAGCCATGTATTTTTCACCAGTTATACCATTATACAAAACCTCACGACCAGTATAACTGAACCCCAGGTTTACAAGCATACGCTTGAGAATTTCACCTCTCCTCTCGCCTATGAAGGGTGTTCCATCTATGGGTTCACCCTTCAAAGCGGATATTTTGCCAGCCATAGATTCCAAGAATTGCCCGATAGTCATTCTCGATGGTATAGCGTGCGGGTTAATTATTACATCCGGCACAATCCCATCCACGCTAAAAGGCATATCTTCCTGCGGCACAATCATCCCTATAACTCCTTTTTGTCCATGCCTTGAAGCAAACTTGTCGCCTAGCTCAGGCATACGTTCGTCTCTAACCCTAACCTTTACGAGCTTATTTCCCTCACCGGTTTCTGTTATGAAGACCGCGTCAACAATACCTTTCTCGGACGGTCTCATTTCTATGGATGAATCCCTCATAGTTGGGCCCTTAACCTCAAACTCCTTATATTCCTCGAGAAATCTTGGCGGGCTTACTCTACCTATTAGAACATCTCCGCCAGACACCTCTATCTCTAAACCCACTATTCCATCCGGCTCTAAATGACGGTAGTATTGTTCTCCGCGAAAACCTCTGGTCCCGGGCTCAGGCACGGTTAGCTGATCCTTTAAGCCGCCTAAATATTGGCGGCACTCAGCCTCGTACAGCCTATAGAATGTGGAGCGGAATAAACCGCGCTCTATAGAGGCTTTATTAACAACTATAGCGTCCTCCATGTTATATCCTTCATAAGATAGAACCGCCACAATACAGTTCTGCCCGGAGGGTCTGAGATCGTATCCTATTATCTCCATAGGTTTAGTCCTAACAAGAGGTTTCTGCGGGTAATGGAGTATATGGGCTCGTGAGTCAACCCTAAATGAGAAATTGGACGCATAAACCCCTAAAGCCTGCTTCGCCATCGCAGACTCATAAGAATTGCGTGGGGACTGGTTGTGTTCAGGATATGGTATTATGGAGGCGCAGATTCCAAGGATCCCATACGGTGTTAACTCAAGATGGGTGTGCTCAGGCGTTAAGTCCTCAGGGTAAAGCGCTATATAGGCGTTTTCTTCCTCCTCTGCATCTAAATATTCAATTATACCGTTTCTTATCAAATCGCTCCAAGTCCACTCTCTAGATACTATCCTCTCAACGTGCTCCCTCCTCAGTTTAGGCACACCGTTCTCCACTATGATTAGCGGCCTGCGTATTCTTCCCTCATCGCAGTTAACGTAAATTTCACGCTTAACGCCATAGACCTCAGAGAAATATGCGATGTTAACTTCAGGGGATATTTCACCCATCCTTCTCGCCCTTCTCACCTCATTGACGAGGTTCTCTGGGTTATCGCAGTAGCCTATTGGAACGCCGTTCACAAAGACCTTTGTACCAGTAGCCTTAAGTTTCTCGTCAGCCTCGAGCAGTGGAATAACACCCCGCTTGTAAAGTTCACGCTTAACTTTCTCAGGATCCACACCAATAGATATTGAAGCCGATAAGGCTAGATTCTTGACTAGTCCGCAGTTGGCGCCTTCAGGGGTTTCATTTGGGCACAGCCTGCCCCAGTGTGTGGCATGCAGATCCCTCGCCTCAAAGTTAGGCTGGCTTCTGCTTAGCGGCGACTGAATCCTACGTAGATGGCTGTAGGTAGATATTAAATTTGTTCTGTCAAGGAGCTGTGTTATGCCAACTTTACCTCGACCCCAATTGCCAGTCGCCAGCGCGTGCTGGAGTTTCTCAGTTATTATGCCGGGTCTAACAGCTATAGAGACGCTTACCATACGCCTCTTTGAACCCATTCTTTCGAGCTGATACTTAATATCACGGCATAGGTTTCTGAAAGCGACGCGGAATAAATCGGCTAGAAGAGGTCCGGCGAGCTTTAACCTCTTATTTTTGACATGATCCTTATCATCTGGTTTACGCCTACCCAGCTTTAATTCAATAACCCTGGCAGCCATTTCGCCAAGCAGGATTGCCTTCTCAATCCTCTTCTTGGGAGACCTTCCAATATGGGGTAGGAAGTTTCTATCTAAGAGGAGCTCAGCCCTCTGAATCCTATAGCTTTTGACCTGACCATGCGCCACCCTATTGCCAATAAATAGGAGGGCTTCCTCCACAGTATTTACTCCAGCAGCATCTTCAAACGATGGTTCCAGCTCGCTCTGTATGCTTTTATCCAGCGAAACTGTTTCAGCTATCTCTCGATCCGACTCAAGTCCAAGAGCTCTCATCAGTACGACAAAAGGTATCTCTGATGGAATGCCTGGAATGGAAACGTATAGCGCACCATTAGGCTTCATCCTCACCTCAATCCTAGCTCTAAAGCCCACTGTGGTCGAAAAGATTTTAGCCCTATAAATCGGCGTAGCGCCTTTAATCTCAATATCTGTGAGAATGCGGTTAGGGGCTAAATCTTCGAGGGCGACTATAACTCTTTCAGAGCCATTAATTATAAAGTATCCTCCCGGATCTAATGGGTCTTCACCCTGCCTTATGAGCTCCTCCTCAGATAAGCCATATAAGTGACAATACTTGGACTTAAGCATAGTTGGAATATCGCCTATATGCACAAGCTCCTTATCAAGCTCCCTATCGCCAACAACAGGGGTCATTTCAACGGAAACCGGCATAGCGTACGTCAGATTTCTCAAACGCGCTTCCATCGGATATATCTCGCGGCGCGTACCATCAACTTCGGTGATATAGGGACCATATATAACCCCGTTTTCGGTCTCCCGCGCAATAAAGACTTTACCGAGCTTTATCTTGAAGGGGCCCTCAGGAACCTCGATCTCGATTTCACCAACTTCATCTACGATTTCCTGAAGGCCATGCTCGATGAACTCATTGTAAGAATCAAGATGCTGCCTAACAAGACCCTTCTCTTCAAAGAATGACTTAAAAACCAGAAACGCATCTTCCGGGCTAATCAAGCTCTGAGCCTCCCATGCTTAGATGTGCTGGAGTACAGCCCTGAATAGATTCAAGACACATTATTAAACCTTCCTAGTCAACCCATTTACTCTGCCAACATAATCTTGAGTAAAGCAAGTAAAATTTAAAACAACAAATGAAATTAATAAACTTTGCTTTTTTACAATAAATAAAAGTTTCAAAGTTTCGGCTCCAGCTCCGCAGGCCGACGTCCTAATCCTGGCTAGACCACGGGTCCAAATTCATCGCCCTTAGCTCATTGATTTTATTTGGCGGACCCGGTGGGATTTGAACCCACGACCTCCGGCTTTCTGCGCTGGAACCGCGTCATAAACATATTTAGCTTTTGTGTCGTAATGCTATAAACGTTTTGCTTGAAGGTTTACTAAGACTCCTATCCTTAAATGTGGGCGAAGGGGTGAGGTCTAATGTTTATATCTTCTTTGATATTTTCTTTCCTATAGGGAGGGGTTTTATATTGGGAATTCCAATATCTCCGGAAGAGCTGGCTGAAGCGGAAGATGTAGATTTTGTTGAGGAGAAAGAGGATTGGAACGTCTATAAGTTGAGCGATGGCACTACGTTGAAAGTTAAACTCGTTTTAACCGGGGTGAAAAGGCTTAAGAAATGGAACCCTGATGGAACACCGATCTACGTGATAAACTCGCAGAACATTGTACGTGTAGTTAATGTTCCTAAAGAATTGAAGGCAAAGGCGAAAGAGCCTTCTTTTAAACCAACGTAGCGGTGGTCTCATCTCTTAAAGACCTATCTCTCTGAGAAAACCATTTATACAGTCCTTCATAGACTGGAGGAACGGATGCTTAACTCTTGAGGGCTCTAAGTTTTCAAGTCTACCGATCCTGAATGATAGTGGTGGATGGGGGTCTAATCCAATCCAGCTTCCAACCCTACCCGTCGCTCTCTCAAGCCATAGGCGTCTGTAGCCTATCTTTCTTAAAGCGTTGGCTAAAGCGTCTGATTTCCCAAGCACGAGCGCTGATTCGAGGTCTGCTCTGGCTTCAAAAAACTTCGCTACAAAATATATGAGGCTCAAGGCGAATAAGAAGTATAGAAAGCCAAACATCATGATGAATGGCGCTAGTTGTAGGAGAATATAAACCCTAAACAAGTATTCAGCCGACGTCAGCATAAAGAGCGAGAGCGGGTCTCTGCCCTTAACGTGACTTATTTCATGACCTATAACCGCGGTTATCTCCTCCTCATCTAATTGAATTAGCAGTCCAGTTGTAACTAAAATGAGGCTGAAACGCGGGAATGGGCCTGTGGCAGCCGCGTTAGGAATTATTATATTCGCTATCCTGATTTTTGGGATGGGCATGTTAAATCTGCCAGCAACATCTTTAACTATTTGGTAAACGTTAACGCTTTTTATCAGAAGGTTCTCGGGCTTAATATTTATGCCATGGTTCATAAACACCTCTTGGACGGTTTGGGCGTCGATAGGTTTTCCGAGCGCTAATGTTTTCTCGTAAATTTCTTTCTTGATCTGGAGAAGGCGCTCCCTAGGGTAATTCTGCCTAATAAAATCGAAGTCTTCTGGAGGAATATGGTACTGCAGTATGTAAACTGTAGGTGACTCTTTTGTAATAGACCAGTCGCCCATCTGCATAATGATCTTATCTGAGAATAAAATCAAAATGAACTGCGACAATACTAGGATGATGGGCGCATACGTTGGTCCGAAGAACGCGAAAACCATGTAGCTGAATAGTATGAATATGACGAATAAAAGAAGCATGTTTCCAGTGAAAATTTGGCTAAGGATTCTTTTCCTCTGCGTTAATGTTTTTTCACTTATCAGGTGCCTACCTGGAACCCAAGCAAAATATAGTGTTGTCCTTCTCACTTCATCTTCAAACATTTGAAACGCTATTATTATGTCCTCCTTTATCCTGCTTAGAAAGCTCCGCGGAAAATAATCGCCGTACGGCCTCATCTTGATTTCAAAAGGATCACCAGTAGTAATTTCAACATCAACGTACCATGGTCCTTGCCCTAAAACAGTGAAAGCTAAAGTTTCCTTTCCATCAATGATCCAGCGCCTGACATTTGCGAAATTATGGTAGTGTGGCACTATATATCTTCTATATATGAACATGAGTAAATCGTGGTAGAAGGCAGGCGAAACCTCCGTTTGCACCTTAAATGATATTTCCTCCACCTCTTTTA
>JAWBZG010000024.1:0-2426 GCA_038866525.1 Bathyarchaeia archaeon | reverse complement strand
AAATCCCCATTGTTCACTCATCTTTCATGTTCCATACATCTAGTAATTAATGGATGCCGACTATTAAATATGTCTCCTCCCTCAAGTATACGGGAGCACTCTATAAAAGAGTCGCATAAAAATTTTTAAGGGTTCACGATAATGCTTTTATAGAGAAAGTGGGAATTCTTTGGTATTAGCCAGAAAAAATTTGGCGGGTAACTATGGAGCCCAGTAAAAAGCCATTAAATGTATTAATGAAACAATTGAATTCCTACATCGGCGTTACTCTCAAAAATAATTTGGAGTACAGGGGCACCATGATACACTGTGATAGCTACATGAACATCATATTAGACAGCGCGGAAGAATATAATGGCGACAATTTAGTTGCAAACTACGGTAAAGTTCTAGTAAGGGGAAACAACATCCTCTACATAACGTTAAATCCGCCGCAAAAGAAAGAGTAGAATGGCGTAACTGCGATTGCGTTAGGCAAAAATAAAAAGCCTAAACTTGGAAAGGTAAGATCTCAGAGAAAGTATGGGAAAATGTTTTATTCAAAGTTTAGAAATTGAGGCGTGAGAGGGAATAATACACAATTTCGCCTCTCCTGTTTATAACGGCTAGTATCAGCTCTTTTTTCAAGTTTTGCGCACGCAACAATGTTTGCGTGAGATCTTCTATGGAGAGAGCCATGCCCTCATATATGCCGTAGACTAAATAGTCCGCTGAATTCTTACTATATTCTCCCCTCTCATATAAGCGAAAATCCACACCTAATCCGAAACCTTCCCGAATGACGTATCCTCTGCTCCTTAAATCGCGGTATATGAGATATTTGACCCAAGCGTTCTTCTCGATGGCTTTATATTTTTTCAGGATGTCTTGAAAGCTGACGGGTCTATTAGTCCTCTCATCTACAACTTTAAGTAAACCTCTATCACATAGATATAGGGCTTCATAGAAGGTTAGCAAAAGCCCCTCATCTTTTTGCACTCCATAGCCTCTCAGAGATAATTTCTCAGAGTCCTCCTTAGATTTAACGAGAACACCATCATCTCTAAGCCAAGCTTCAACGATCTTCTTTTTCGCCTCTCGTTCCTCACTATTGCTTTGTCTCGCCATGTCTTCATCCCGACTAAGGTCTATTTTCCTTCAAATATTTTCTTTTCGCAGTCGCAGAGGCTTTTGAAGTAATCTCTGCCCAGAACACCTGCTTCACATATTACTGCATCAACATATTTTATTGGCGTTATGTCGAAAGATGGGTTAAATACGTTTGCTCCCGCAGGAGCTACTCTAATTGATCCGATATGTGTCACCTCTTCGGGATCCCTTTCCTCTATAATTACATCTCTCGCAAAAACGTTCAGGTCGAATGTCGATAGTGGTGCTGCAACATAAAAAGGTACATTATGCTCCTTAGCTAAAACGGCGATAGTGTATGTGCCTATCTTATTTATTACGGCGTCGCGGACAATCCTATCCGCGCCAACAATAACCTTATTAACCATGCCCTTAAACATCACGTACCCAACCATGTTATCAGTTATTAATGTTACTGGGATCCCGTCGCGCATAAGCTCGTATGCCGTCAGCCTAGAGCCTTGGAGTTTAGGTCTAGTTTCAGTAGCTATCACTTTTACGCGTTTACCCTCCTCTTTAGCGGCACGTATAACGGCAAGCGCTGTTCCATAATCCACCGTAGCTAGTCTTCCAGCATTACAATGAGTTAAAATTGTATCACCGTCCTCTATCAACCTTGAACCGAATTCGCCGATCTTACGATTCACTTCAACATCCTCATCAGCCATACGTTGAGCCTCCTCAATAACTAGACGCTTCAAAGTCTCAACATCGCCAGCAGAGCTCTTAATCTTCTTCAAGATTCTTTCAACAGCCCAGAAAAGGTTAGCTGCCGTAGGTCTCGTTCCTTTAAGTATGCTAGCTGCGCGTTCAATCTCCTCGATGAAGGCTTCGGTAGTTTTCGCTTCTGAGTAATATGCCGTTAAAGCTAATCCATAGGCTGCCGCAACACCTATTAATGGAGCGCCTCTAATCCTCATTCTTTTTATAGCGTCAGCTACTTCAACACAGCTCTTCATCTCAAACCATACTTCTTCGTCAGGGAGCAGCGTCTGGTCGATTGTAACAACAGCACCATTCTTCCATTCAATAGTTCTCATATTCAGCCAACCAAAATATGGATTTAAAGATTTTAACTTTTAACTCTATCTAAAAATGTTTAGAAGCCGAGCCCTATTTTCCAGCTATAGAGAACCAGCTCTAAAATTATAAACATTATAATAAATAGAGCTATGCCCGCTCTTATCAGCGTGGAAGCTTGGCTTGGATTACGCCTATATTTCATACTTTGGTATACAAGTATTAATCCCATGGCTCCTAAAGCATAAACTATCATCACAGATATGCTCTCACCTAAC
>JAWBZG010000023.1:0-19108 GCA_038866525.1 Bathyarchaeia archaeon | reverse complement strand
CGCCTGCAACGGTTTTCCTCACCTCTTCTGCACGCATCACATTCTCCGCATCCAATAACTGTTTTAATAACCACCTTATCGCCGATGGAGAGCCCGTCAACCCCCTCACCTATCTCTTCAACTATCCCGGATATTTCATGCCCAGTTATCGGGACCTCAATCTTTTTCTCGCCGCGAAAAATCCTTAGGTCTGTACCGCAAACAGCGCACGCTTTAACCCTAACTAAAACCTCACCGGGTCCACATTTAGGTACATCAACTTCCCTCACTTCAAACCTCTCTTTGTCAACGAGAAAGGCAGCCTTCATCCTCATAAGCAACGCCTTAATCTAGCCTTTCCAAGGAAGAATTTAATGCTATAAAACTTAAATATTTTTTTATCTAAGAGCTAAAATGGCAAAAATTATAGTTTAGCGATAAAATGTAGTAATATAAGTAAGGGGAAAACCGTATGTTTTGGGGTGCGTTGTGGAGCCATGAAGCACGATTATGCTGAAGTTTTCTCCGAGAATGTTAAGTTTCTCATCGATCTGTTAGGTGAACCTGAAGAGGGCGAACTAAATTATACTGGAGGGAGAAGAGCGCTGTCGCGTCTAGAGGCGCTTAGAGAGCTCAAGCGTCTTGAAGATGAGGGAATTATTACTCCGCCTAAAAAACATGGTTTTGTTAACGTGCATGTTCATACAAGCGAGTCCTTCAGCGTCTTTAGGTCTCCTGCGGAAGCCGTTTGGGAAGCCTATAGAGCGGGGCTGGAAATTTTTGGCATAAACGATCATTACACTATAGCCGGTCACAGGGAGTTTGGTGAAGCATGCAAAATTTTGGGGTTAAGGGCGGTTTTCAGCATAGAGGCTATAGCCATGTCTGAGGAGGCTAGGGTAAGGGGCGAGAGATATAATGATCCGAAGAACCCCGGCCGAATATATCTTTGCGGTAAGGGTGTTATAAGGGACCTGGAACCGGGTTCGCCGGGATATAGGCTTCTAAAAACAATGAGGGAAGCCTTGAGAAAGAGATATGAGAAGATGACTGAAAAAGCTAATGAGGTTCTTAAAAGCATTGATTCATCCTTAAATTTAACGTTCGACGACGTTCTGAGGTGCACTCCGCGCGGGAATGTTACGGAGAGGCATGTGGCGCAAGCAATAGCGGTGCTCCTTAGGAGGAGATTTCCCAGCCTGCATGATTTGAGAAATTTTCTGCAGAAGCTTTTCGGTGAGGTTAAAATAGACCTTTCAAGCGACGAAGCTCTCCAAGACCTGATTAGAAATGAGCTTTTAAAGGCGGGTGGACCAGCCTATGTTGAAGAGCCCGCTGAAGCTTTTCCAAGTCTCGAGAACCTTGTCTCAATGTTTAGGGAGTATGGCGCGATACCAACGTATCCGGTTTTGGGTAACCCGATCACTGAGAGGGAGGCTGATCTAAACTCCCTCTTCGATGAACTTGAGGGCTATGGTATATTCGCCATCGAGGTTATTCCGAAAAGAAATACTGAAGACAGGCTTAGAGAAATTTTAAGGGCCGCGGAAAAAAGAGGTTTTCCAGTTTTCAATGGAACCGAGCATAACACTAAATCCCCGCAACCGCTTGTCGACGAATTTTCTAGGAAGCCAGAATTCCTCCGAACGTTTAAGAGGGGCGCTTATCTAATTCTCGGCCACCAATTCCTATCGAAGCATGCTGGTGTAGGATACGTTGACCCCGCTGGAAACCTCACCTTTAAAGACAGGGAGCTCGGCGCTTCCTTCTTCTCTTTTCTGGGCAGAATAATTTTTCCGGACGATGTTTTAGATTGGTTTAGAGGTATTGGGGAAGAAAACACCTTAAAGATAGCGTTGGCTCTCTACCATATTCTGGGCGATAAAGAGTGCTGCTGGAGGGTTAAGCCCGGCTTTAGGCTACCGAGCGATCTGCTAGACGCGATTAAAATAGTTAATTGGAAAGGGTTGCAAGTGAAAGTAGAAGATCCATTTGAGGAGAAGCTTAAAGAGACGGTGGAAGCCTTCTTCCAAGAAGAAATCTAGTACTTATGCGTGCAATAATTTCCGCATATAAGCCTTAGTGGGCGAGCATTTACCTCATTATCTGTCCGCCGGTTACGGGGATTGCTTGTCCAGTCTCATATTTCTGCTCTATTACATAGTAGATTGCATGCATTATGTCCTCGATGGCGCAGCCCCTGCCCATAGGCACCTTAGACTCATAGTATCTCCTCACATCCTCAACAGTCTTTGCCCCGGGGACTTTACCAGCTCTCAAATACTGTACGAATAACCCCTCCTTAGGATCAGACCACAGAGGCCCATCAAAATAGTTTCCCGGGCATATGGCGTTCACTTTAATGCCGTCCTCCAGCAGCTCAAGCGCGAAGCTCTGTGTTAATCCGATGCCGCCAAATTTGCTTCCCGCGTAGGCAGCGTTCCTGTAGCTTCCCTGTAAACCAGATTTCGAATTTATCTGAATTATATCCATCCAACGTGAGGGGTCACGTTTATGCTGCTCAGCCATCACACGCGCCACATGCTTGACGCATAGGAAGTACCCTATGTAATTTACTTTTGTTACCAGCTCAAAGTCTTCCAGCGACATTTCTTTTACGCTTCCAGCCCTCACTATGCCCACGCTGTAAACCATTATATCGATTCCACCAAATGCCTCGACAGCTTTTCTAACCATTTCTTCTACTTCTTTCTCATTGGTGACATCAGCCTTTAATGCGATAGCTCTGCCGGGACCATACTGCTGATTTATTTCATCCGCTATCTTTTGTGCTTTCTCAAGATTCCTATTAGCTACAAGAATGACGCGCGCTCCTTCTTTAGCAAAATCTCTAGCTATTCCTTCACCTATACCTCCCGAAGCACCGATCACTAAGGCAACTTTACCTTCAACTCTTCCTCTTCGAGTCTCGCTTCCAATCATATCATTCCCCTTGATAAAATGAACGTAATCCTCTATTTAAGTAAAACTCTGCAAAGGATCTTTCTCCGTTTAATGTTCTTACGCTAATCCAATTAAATATGAATTGCTCTCCCGGAAACCGCTAGAGCAGCCTCCATAATCGCTTCGCTTAAGGTGGGGTGGGGGTGGATGGTTCTGCCCAGCTCTTCAGATGTGCATTCAAGTTTCATAGCGAGGGCGGCTTCACTAATCATGTTGGATGCGTCTGGACCAATTATGTGGACGCCTAAAATCTCATCTCTCCTTTTATCAGCGATAATCTTGACAAAGCCCTCCCTCTCGCCTAGAGTTAACGCTCTTCCATTAGCCATGTATGGAAACTTTCCAATTGAAACCTCGTATCCTAAGCTAACAGCCTCATCTTCTGATAAGCCTACGCTTGCTATTTCCGGCATAGTGTAAACGCAGACTGGGATCGTCCTCTGATCGATTTTCGCCTCCATCCCAGCGATGTTTTCGGCGGCAACTATTCCTCCAGCGAAAGCGGCATGCGCAAGCATTTTACCACCAGTAACGTCTCCAACAGCGTAAATATTTGGGATGTTCGTCCTCATATGCTCATCAACCTCTATATAGCCCTCTTTTAGCCGAACCCCAACGTTTTCGAGCCCTATGTTTTCAGTGTTCGGTCTCCGCCCCACGGCGACTATAACTCTATCAGCTGTGGCTTCAATCCTCCTCCCCTCGGTACTAAACGCTAAGCGGACCCCGCCATTCTCAATTTTAGCAGTTTCAGAGGTCACGTTTGTGAATATTTTTATGCCGCTCCTCTCTAAAATCCTATGGAGGGCGGCGCCGACCTCTTTATCAAGGTTGGGAAGCAGCCTCTGTTTCCGCTCCAATATTGTTACTTTTGTGCCCAACGAGCTAAATATCTGCGCGAATTCAACGCCTAAAATTCCGCCACCAATAATAAGTATGTTTTCCGGGACATCCTCTAAATCTAAGGCGTCCTCAACCACTATTATCCTATTTCCGTCCAGAGGGACGCTGGGCAAATGTTTAGGTGAGGACCCGGTCGCTATAATAATGTTTCTCGCGTTAATAGTCTCCCACCTCCCGTTTCTCTCAATGAGGACGCTGTTTCTGGATTTCACCCTTCCAAAACCCTCTAAAAAGTCAACCTTGTTCTTTTCCAGCAAGTACTTTATTCCCCTGCTTAAGCGCTCGATTATAACCCCTCTTCTAACCTTAGCCTCCTTGAGGTTTACTGAAAAATTCTCAACGTTGATTCCATAATCCTTGGAGCGCTTAATCTTCTCTAAAAGGTTTACCGTGGCTAGTAGCGCTGAGGTAGGTATGCACCCTTTATTCAGGCATACGCCGCCTACCCTCCATTTCTCGATTAACGCAACGTGGAACCCTAGCTGGGCGCACCTGATAGCTGAGACATAACCGCCTATACCTGCGCCTATGATTGCCACATCATACTCTTTGAGCATAAATCCACCCCGTGCACGATAATTAAAAAATGTTCAACATAACGCTATAAAAGTGTTCCCTGCGATTTCACAATTCCTTAAACCTAAACCGATAAAGAAAGCTTTAAATGATCGTTATCAGCATTTTTCTTAAAAGGCTCCGACGGAGCCAGCTCAATTTACTCCGGAGGCAACTGGAATGCTTGAAAAGTACGCTCCTGAAGAATTAACTTGGTATCTTAGGCAGATGATGCGCATAAGGAAATTTGAGGAAGCATATATGGATCTTCTTATGCGGGATATCGCTAAGGGGGCTTCCCACCTATATATAGGTCAGGAAGCAGTCGCCGTGGGGGCGATAGCGGCTATACGCAAAGACGATTATATAACGAGTACGCATAGGGGGCACGGCCACTGCATAGCGAAGGGCGCGGATCTAAAGCTTATGATGGCTGAGCTGCTCGGTAAAGCTACCGGGTACTGTAAGGGTAAGGGTGGGTCGATGCATGTTGCCGATGTCAGCGCGGGTAATCTTGGGGCGACCGGCATAGTTGGATCAAATATTCCGATTGCTACCGGAGCCGGCCTATCGATTAAAATGAGGAGGACGGACCAGGTTGTCTTATGCTTCTTCGGAGATGGGGCCGCTAACACCGGCGCCTTCCATGAATCGTTAAATATGGCGGCAATATGGAAGCTTCCGGTAATCTACATATGTGAAAATAATCTTTATGGGATGTCGGTGTCGGTTAAGAGAGCTTTCCCATTTGAAGATATCGCTGAGAGGGCTAAGGGATATAATATTCCAGGGGTCATCGCTGACGGGATGGACGTCCTTAATGTTAAGGAGACCGTTGAAAAAGCGGTTGAGAGGGCGAGGAAAGGTGAGGGGCCGACGCTTATCGAATGTAAAACCTACAGGTATTATGGGCACTCATTAAGCGATCCGAGGAGGTATAGAACTAGGGAAGAGGAGGAGTTTTGGAGGTCTAGGGACCCGATAAGGAGCTTCTCTAAAAAGTTGGTTGATGCGGGCATATTGGATGAGGTTAGGTTAAAGGCTTTGGAGGAGGAGGTCTCTAAAGAAGTGAGTGAAGCGGTAGAGTTCGCGTTGAATAGCCCATATCCCCCAATCGAGTCCGCCTATGAAGACGTGTACACTGAAATGTACGTGGATACGAAGACCTCTATGAGAGACTTAGCTACGGCTAGGAAGATGGGTCTGAAAATGCGTAAAATCAACTATAGACAAGCGCTCAATGAGGCGTTAAGGGAGGAAATGTTAAGGGATGAGAGGGTCTTTATAATGGGCGAGGATGTGGGCATCTACGGTGGAGCTTACGGTGTTACCAGGGGGCTGTATGATGAATTTGGTCCCGAGAGAGTTATAGATACGCCCATATCTGAAGCCGCCATCGCCGGGGCTGCGGCGGGCGCGGCTATGACGGGTATGCGCCCGGTTGCAGAGATAATGTATATAGATTTCATAACTTTAGCCATGGATCAGATAGTGAATATAGCTGCTAAAAATAGATATATGTTCGGCGGCAAATCAATTGTTCCCGTTGTTTATCGAACGCAGGCTGGAGCCGGTAGAGGCATAGCCGCACACCACTCAGGGAGCTGGGAGGCGTGGTTCGTTCACGCGCCGGGCATATTCGTCGTCATGCCTTCGACGCCGTTCGACGCTAAAGGTTTATTGAAGACATGTATAAGGGATAATAACCCAATTCTGTTCATTGAGCATAAGATGCTCTATAATGTTGAGGGTGAGGTCCCGGAGGTCGAATATACTGTCCCGTTAGGGGTTGCGGATGTTAAGAGGCAGGGCACGGATGTCACTATAATCGCCTATTCACGTATGGTTCACTTTGCTCTGGAGGCAGCTGAAGAGCTGTCTAAGGAGGGTATAGAGGCTGAGGTCATCGATCCGAGAACGCTAAAGCCCCTTGATATAGATACGATTATTAGCTCCGTGAAGAAGACTCATAGAGCCGTTATTGTTCATGAGGCATGTAAAACGTGTGGTTTTGGAGCCGAAATAGCCGCCCTAATAATGGAGAAGGCTTTCGATTACCTAGATGCGCCGGTAGTCAGGGTTGCAGGCGCAGATGTCCCAATACCGATGAGCCCCGTGCTCGAGATAGAGGTTATACCGAGCAAAGAAAA
This sequence comes from Bathyarchaeia archaeon, assembly GCA_038866525.1. Lineage (GTDB taxonomy): Archaea > Thermoproteota > Bathyarchaeia > Bathyarchaeales > DTEX01 > DTEX01. The sequence goes on along the minus strand of JAWBZG010000023.1, from coordinate 12,557 downwards.
AATTATAGATGCTGTTAAAAGCATAATTTAGTTTGGCGGAGGCGTACCCAGCTATGGTTGTTGAAGTTATTATGCCAAAGCTCGGCCAAACGATGGAGAAGGGGAAGATACTGAGGTGGCTGAAGAGGGAGGGTGAAAGAGTAGAGAAGGGGGAGCCTCTATTAGAGGTTGAGACAGATAAGGCCGTTCTAGAGGTTGAAGCCAGGGGCTCCGGCATATTGAGGAAGATATTAGCGCGTGAAGGGGAAGTTGTGCCAGTGGCGAAAGTTATAGGCTATATAGGTGAAGAGGGGGAGCCCCTGCCCCTGGAGGCCCCTAAAGAGGTCACTGCGGAAACCGCGGCACCCGCACCACAACAGATTACGGGTGCGCCCGGAGAAATAGGTGAGAGGAAGCCGGAAAGAGAGATTAAGGCTTCCCCATTAGCGAGAAAAATAGCTAGGGAGAGGGGAGTCGATTTAACGCAGGTTGTTGGCACCGGGCCGGGCGGAAGGATCACTGAAAAGGATGTTTTAGACTATTTAGCTAAGCGTGAAGCGGCAAAACCCGCCTTGCCGCCTACACCTGCCCCCGAAGCGGCTCCAGCTACCCTTAGGCGCGAAGCCGCTGTTGTAACGCCGGAGGTCGAAGAATTCCAGGTGGTTCCCATATCTGGTATGCGTAGCGCTATAGCTAGAAAAATGGTGCATAGTAAAACCACTATCCCGCACTTCTACATTAGCACGGAGGTTGATATGACGGAAGCCGCTAGGCTCAGGGAGGAGTTGATCCCGATTATTGAGGCTAAAACAGGTGTCCGCTTATCCTTCACACATATGTTGGTTAAGGCTGTAGCCGTGGCTTTAAGGGAGTATCCGCAGCTAAATGCTCTATGTGATGGGGAAAACATCAAGATATCGAAGGACGTTAATATCGGTATCGCCGTTGGGCTGGAAGACGGGCTTATTGTCCCAGTCCTGAGGAAAGCCGACTCATTAGACCTTGCCCAAATAGCCTCTAGGACGGAGAACCTTATCACGAAGGCGCGGGAAAAAAAGCTTAGCGAAGAAGAGTTTACCGGCGGAACCTTCACCATCTCCAACTTGGGGGTCTTCGACGTTGATTCTTTCACGGCCATAATAAATCCGCCTGAAGTGGCTATATTGGCTGTCGGGAGAATAAGAGATAAACCTGTGGTCGTTAACGGAGAAATTAAAGTTAGAAAGATGATGAACATCACGCTATCCGCAGACCACAGGGCTGTTGACGGATTAATCGCGGCGAGGTTTCTTGGGAGGATCAAAGAATTACTGGAGAAACCATATAATCTTCTCTTCACCTGATGGTTCACAGATGAATAGATGACTGTGGATTTTTTATTCTTCAAGTCTAATCCATTATCCCAGCTTAGCTGAGGTCTCCATTTGGAGCCATGGAGATTGCTAGATTTAGAGGTGACGTACGACGCCGCGAAAAATTTAGCGATAGATGAAGCTATCCTTCAAGCTAGGATTGAAAAGTCTGTTCCGCCAACCCTTAGGTTCTGGAGAAACGACCGAGCCGTCATAATTGGGCGCTCCCAAAAGGTCTGCGCCGAAGTTAACCTGGAAACATGTATTAAAGAGAGAATCCAGGTAGTGAAGAGATTTTCTGGCGGAGGGGCAGTTTACCAAGATCTAGGCAACTTGAACTACACTATAGTTTTAGACGGAGACGACTGCTTGATAAGGGGGATAGATATAGCGGGCTCTTATAGGGTTCTCTGCTCCGGCTTAATTAGGGGTTTAAGTATTCTTGGTTTGTCGCCAGTCACCCTTATTCCTCCGGGGAACGTATTTGTCGGCGGGAGGAAGATTTCAGGTTCAGCGCAGCTGAGGAGAAGGGGTGTTGTGCTCCATCATGGGACGCTTCTGGTCAGCTCCGATTTAAATATGCTGATGAGGGTTCTTGCAGTTTACGACGAGGGGATGGGGTTCAAGAGTACAAGCGTCTGCAGCCCAGTCACCAGAATCATAGACGAGTTAAACCGTGATATGGAGATATCTGAAGTAAAAGGCGCGTTAATTAAAGGGTTTAGGGAAGAGCTGAGGGTAAGGCTTGAGCCGGGCGGTTTAACGGATCTGGAAAAAGAGATCGCGTCCAAAATCTACCGTGATAAGTATCTATATCCGAAAATAGACGTGTAAGTAATTCTTGGGGATCATTAAGGCTAAGGCTCTAGAAATATTCGCTAACGGAGCTGTTTAACTGCGCCAAGAACATTTTTGTTCTCAAAAGACTTAAATATTACCTAGAGGGACACTATTTTACATTTAAGAGAGGTCGTCCTATGAGGAAAATTATGCTAAGTGAGGATGATGTGCCGAAACAATGGTATAATATTCTGCCTGACCTGCCGAAACCTTTACCGCCACCAATAAACCCCATAACGAGGGAGCCGATAAAACCGGAAGAATTGATGGCTCTATTCTCAAAAGAATGCATTCTTCAGGAGGTTAGCCAGGATCGCTGGATAAATATACCGGAGGAGGTTCGTGAAGCATACATGCTCTGGAGACCGACGCCGCTATATAGGGCTATAGGGCTTGAGAGGGCTCTTAAAACCCCCGCCAGAATATACTATAAGTATGAGGGAGTGAGCCCGCCGGGCAGCCATAAACCTAACACCGCTGTGGCTCAGGCATATTATGCGATGAAGGAGGGCGTTGAGCGGCTGACAACTGAAACCGGCGCTGGGCAGTGGGGTTCGGCTCTAGCGTTTGGCTGCATGCTTTTCGGTTTGAAGGCAACAGTCTACATGGTTAAGGTGAGCTATAATCAGAAGCCTTACAGGCGCATGCTGATGGAGCTTTGGGGTGCGGAGGTTTATCCAAGTCCAAGCAATAACACTGAGAGCGGAAGAAGAATATTGAAGGATGATCCGGATAACCCTGGAAGCTTAGGGATAGCTATAAGCGAAGCTATAGAGGACGCCGTAACGCATAAGAACGTTAAGTATTCGCTTGGAAGCGTTTTAAACCACGTCCTGCTACACCAAACGGTCGTTGGATTAGAAGCTAAGAGGCAGATGGAGATCGCAGACGACTACCCAGACCTAATAGTCGGGTGCATAGGTGGCGGAAGCAGCTTCTCAGGGCTTTTCTGGCCATTCTACTATGATAAGGTTTCGGGTAAGGCTCCCAAAGACGTCCAGTTTCTGGCGGTTGAGCCAACAGCGTGCCCATCTATAACTAAAGGCTTCTACACGTATGATCATGGCGACGCAGCCCGCTTAACACCTATGCTTAAAATGTATACTCTTGGGCACATGTTTATACCGGCGCCAATACATGCCGGCGGATTAAGATATCATGGGAAAGCTCCAACGCTATGCTTACTGAGCAGGGAGGGTATAGTTAAAACAGTAGCCTACAATCAGGTAGACGTCTTCAATGCAGCCCACCAATTTATGAAAGCTGAGGGTTTTGTTCCAGCCCCAGAGCCAAGCCACGCGATAAAAGCCGTCATAGATGAGGCTCTAAAATGTAAGAAGACGGGTGAGAAGAAAACCATATTATTCCTGCTCTGCGGGCATGGGCACTTCGACATGCAGGCCTTCGACGACTATTTGAGCGGAAAGCTCTTACCCTACGAGTATCCTGAGGAGAAGGTTAGAGAGGCGATGCGGAGACTGAAGGAGCTTTATCCATGGTTGGAGATTGAGCGCTAAAATTAAATTTAGGCTAAGGCGGCGTTCCCAGACACTCATAGGCGATCGTAGGCGAAGATTTTCCAAGATCCATTTTCTTAATTTGTTTAAAAATGGATTATAATTTCAATCCAAGCCTCATTCCATTTTATCACCTCATCCCCCGCCGAACTATGATAATTTTAAGATCTTTAAGCGTCTAGAGTTATAGTGATATTGGAGGTAGGGGGTATGCCGTTGAAATATGTTGATGAAATAATTTCAAAGATGACTCTGGAGGAAAAGGCGAAGATCGTTGTCGGCGTTGGATTACCCGGCTTATTCGGAAACCCGCCATCAAGGGTTCCAGGCGCTGCTGGCGAAACCCATCCGATAGAGAGGCTCAAGATACCTTCAGCGGTCTTCGCGGATGGTCCAGCTGGACTCAGAATATCTCCTAGAAGGGAGGGCGATGAGCTAACTTATCACGCCACAGCCTTCCCGGTTGAGACTATGCTGGCTTCAACTTGGAATAGGAACGTTTTAGAGGAGGTTGGAAAGGCTGTGGGGGAGGAGGTGAGAGAGTATGGGGTGGATATACTTCTCGCGCCAGCTATAAACATTCATAGAAACCCCCTGTGCGGAAGAAACTTTGAGTATTACTCGGAGGATCCTTTCCTCACAGGTGAGATGGCGGCAGCCTTTGTGAGGGGCGTTCAATCGCAGGGTGTGGGCGCTTGCCTGAAGCATTTCGCCGCTAACGAGCAGGAAACAAACCGTATGTTCATTGATACGCTCATCTCGGAAAGGGCATTGAGAGAGATATATCTTAAGGGCTTCGAGATAGCGATTAAGAAGTCGAAGCCTTGGGCAGTTATGAGCGCCTACAATAAGCTGAATGGCGAATACTGCTCGCAGAACAAGTGGCTTTTAACAAAAGTTCTGAGGGAGGAGTGGGGCTTCGAAGGCTTCGTTATGACCGACTGGTTTGCCGGAGACGATCCAGTAAAACAGATGGAGGCGGGCAACGACATGATTATGCCCGGAAAAGCATATCAAATCAACCCTAAGAGAAGAGATGAGGTTGAGGAGATACTAAGCGCGGTTAAGGAGGGTAGGCTTAGCGAAGACGTTCTTAACAGAAACGTTAGAAATATACTCAAAGTCCTAGTTAACTCGCCCTCCTTTAAGGGATATAAGTACTCTAATAGACCAGATTTAGATGCGCATGCGAGGGTTGCCTATGAGGCGGGCGCTGAAGGAGTCATACTTTTAAAGAATAATGGGGCGCTGCCCATAGGCGTAGATAAACGCATAGCTCTATTCGGGACGGGTCAAATAGAGACTATTAAGGGTGGTACTGGAAGCGGCGACACCCACCCGAGATACGTTATCTCAATACTGGATGGTGTGAGGGAGAGGGGGCTTAAAATAGATGAGAATCTGGCAGGGATCTACGCTAAGTACGTGGGTGATATGAGAGGCATAGAAGAGTATAGGGTAAGAAGGGGTGTTTTCGGCATGCCTATAATGCCGAAGATTCCAGAGGACTTTTTAAGTGAGGAGGATATAGAGGGTTTTGCTGAAAACAATGATGTTGCATTCATTGTGATAAGCAGAATATCGGGTGAAGGGTATGATAGGAGACCTGAGAAGGGCGACTTCTATCTAAGTGACGATGAAAGAAATCTCGTTGAGAAGGTCTCCAAGATATTTCATAGGCATGGAAGGAAAGTTGTAGCCGTGCTGAATATAGGCTCACCAATCGAGGTTGCCTCATGGAGGGAGCTGGTGGACGCTATTCTCCTAATATGGCAGGCTGGGCAGGAGACCGGAAGAATCTTCGCCGATGTTATAACTGGGAGAATTAATCCATCCGGAAAGCTCCCAACAACATTTCCAAGGGATTATTGGGATGTACCTTCATGGAGTTTTCCCGGAGAGCCGAAAGATAATCCTCAGATGGTTTCCTACGATGAGGGGATATACGTTGGCTACAGGTACTACGATACTTTTGGCGTTGAATCCGCCTACGAGTTCGGCTTCGGCCTCTCCTATACGACATTTAGGTACGGAAACCTTAAAGTGGAAGTCTCAGACAACATTATAAAAATTTCATTCGAGATCACGAATACTGGGAATTACCCTGGAAAAGAGGTTGCGCAGGTGTATATTAGGGCGCCTAAAGGAGTTATCGATAAGCCCTTCCAAGAGCTAAAGGGCTTCCATAAGACAAGGCTTCTAAATCCCGGAGAAACGGAAAGGGTTGAGATAGAGGTTGATGTAGATTCGCTTGCAGTTTATAATGGCGAGAAGTGGATTATTGAAAGGGGCAGATATGAGGTGAGAGTTGGCTCATCGTCAAGGGATATCAGGCTAACAGGCAGCTTCATAATATGATCTGAAAGATGCAGCGATAAAGGGTTTACTCGGTGCGAATTGCCCTGATAGTGGAAAAATATAATAGGGTTATTCGGGAGAAATCTATTTGGTGGTGAAAATTGAGGGTTGATAAAAACAGGTTATCTAAGCTTGAATCAACGTACAGGGGTTATCTTGAGGGCGATCTGCTCAATGAGTTCTTTAAGGATTTTGACATAAAATTCGCTTCCGGACATTGGTCCGCAGGAGACTTCATGGATAGATTTGCGACCAAAGGCTATTTTCCAGAGCTAGATTCCAGTATTGAATCTCAGCTGAGAAGGATCGCTAAAGCCGGTATAGAAGGCGTAGAATTCCACGATGTACTTTTCTTAGACGATAACCTAAAAGTTTCTGAAGAACGGGTGCAAAAGGTCAAGGAGGAGCTCAAGAGGCTCAATTTAAAGGTGTCTAATGTAAATGTTAATATGTTTACTGATCCTAGATGGAAGCTTGGGAGCGTAACGCATCCAGATAAGGGCGTTAGGGAGAAAGCTCTCGAAATCCTATTACAAGCAGCCGATATAGCTAAGGAGCTGGGCAGCCCAAGCCTAAGCTTTTGGCCTGGTCAAGATGGATGGGACTATAATTTTGAATCAAACTATGGGTTAAAGTTTGAATGGTTCCTAGACGCCTGCATTAAAGTAGCTAAACGCTGCAAGGACCTTGGATTGAAGTTCGGTGTAGAGGCAAAGCTTAAGGAGCCTAAGGAGGGCAACATGATAGTTCCAACGACGCACCTCTCCGGCTGGATAGCTTATAGAGTTAATGAGGAGCTGGGTTCAAAGGTTATGGGCGTAACAATAGACTATGGGCATGAAATGATGTATGGCGTCGAACCAGCCTTCACAGTATATGCGCTGCATAGAATGGGGGTTCCAATAATTGGATTTCATGTGAACGCGGCGAAGTACAGGAGCAATGATGAGGATAGAGTTTTTGGAACAGGGGATGTGTGGTGCTTCATAGATTACCTTTACGCTGCTATAGATATAGGCTACGATGGATGGTTCGGCGAAGACCAGTTCACGTACCGCATGGATCCAGTGGAGGCTATGAGGCTAAGCAAAGAGATTTTCGGGAACCTAATGAAGAAGGCGCTTCTAATATACGCTAGGAAAGATGAGCTTGAAAAGGCTAGAGAAACAGGGGATCAAGCAAAGATAATCAACGTAGTGAAGAGAATAATATTTGCCGAGTAGGCTCTTCAACATTTCTTCATTCTTAATCTCCCCTACATTTTTATCATACATGAAGGTTTAGCGTTGAATAGGTGGCTTATATGGGTGAAAGCGCGCCGTCTATTTTAGATAGCCCTTTCATTAGGCTTGAAGTCTTCAGGGATGACTCATACCGGATACTGGATAAGCAGACCCGAACTGTGTGGTGCTCTAATCCATACATTAAACGCTTCGGTTCAGCATCGCTTTGCGTTGATGACGGGACGCTTAACGTCTCCTTCAACAACTTCGATCCTATTGAAAGCGATGGCAGGAACATCAGAATGATTTACCGCTTAAAGGAAGTGGATGCTGAAGTTAGATTTAACATAAGTTTGCTGGATGACGATAGGTCTCTGGGGTTCTCCTATGAGGCTAGAGGAAAAATATCTGTAGATAGCTTAAGGCTGCTTGACGACGGCTTTTGGATAACGGATGCTGATAAAGGATATATGGTGGTTCCCGTTCGAGAAGGCTTAATCGTCAGATCCAATAGCGGCATACCGTTTATTCACCGCTTTGGAACATTCGATTATGAAGGCTGCCACATGGAGATGCTGGGTCTCGTTAAAGATAAGTCGGCGGTCTTAGTTACATGGCGCGACCCCTATGTAACCGCGGAGATTAAGAGCACATTGAACGAGGGTGTCGCAGACGCGAGGCAGATCCTTTCTAGGCGAAGGGGACTACGTTTCTATAGCCAAAGCCTATAGAAGGATGGCTCAAGAGAAGGGGTGGCTTGTCACCTTAAGGAAGAAGGCTGAGAGAAACCCGGAAGTTGTTAAGCTCCTTGGAGCATCAAACTTTAAGCTCTGGAGCTGCTTAACAAGGCTTATGGATTATAGAATGCGGGAAGAGCTCGTTCAAGTTAACTGGACGTTTAATGAGGCTGCCGAGGTAGCGGAGCATTTAAGAAGAGATTTAGGGATAGAGAAGGCGCTGTTTATCATAGGCGGATGGATACATAGGGGATACGATAATCAGCACCCGGATATTCTTCCAGCGGCGCCTGAATGCGGTGGAAACGAGGGATTGGCGAAAGCCTCTAAGCGAGTGAGAGATCTAGGATACTTGTTCTGTCTCCACGATAAGTACCAAGACATTTATAGAGATTCGCCCTCTTGGAGCGAGGATCTGATAATGAAGGGGGCTGATGGCCAGCTGGTTAAGGGAGGCTTCTGGGCTGGCGGGCAGGCGTGGCTGGTTTGCTCTAAAATGGGTTTGGAGATGGCTAGGCGAAACATGCCTGAGGTTAAGGCTCTCTTCAATCCAAATGCGTATTTTGTCGATACGACTACTGCTTCACCGCTATTTGAATGCTACGATGAGAAGCATCCGCTGACGAAATGGGATGATATGGAATATAAGCAGAGACTTCTAGAGTACACTGCCTCGGTTTTCGGCATATCTGGCTCCGAGTGCGGGAGAGAATGGGCTGTGCCCTACAGCCACTTCTTTGAAGGGTTGGTGGGCGTTAGCGGAAGATACTATCATGCCTTAAACCCGGAATCCATCGGCGCGAAGGTTATCCCGCTCTTCGAGATGGTTTACAGGGATTGCGTTGCGGCGTATGGCAGGTATGGCTACGATCCAAGCGAAGCCGCCGAATACGTTCTACACCACATCGTTATGGGGAGACCGCTGCACTACCACTTCTTCGATCAGTTTGGCAGAGGAGCATATTGGAAGAATGCGCCTAAAGATGAGCCGAAGGGACACCCGTTTAGTTCAAGCTGCTTTATTAGGGCGGATGGAGGATGGGCTGAAGGACTATGCATGCTGGACAGATTCATTAAAAACACCCATGAGATACTGTCACCGCTATACGAGATCACAGCCGAAAAACTCGTCACAAAACATGAATTTTTAACATCCGACTTCAGCGTTGAGCGCGTGGTTTTCGGCGAAGATGTTGAGGTCGTTGTCAACAAGGCTCTCGGCTTTGTCAGATGGGGGGCAAAATATAAAGATTATGTCTACAACTCTAGGATGGGCGGCGAAGTTGTTCTCCCGGCTTTTGGCTTCGTTATCGAGTCGCCCACGTTCATAGCTTTCCACGCAATGAAGTGGGATGACGTAGAATACGAGGAGCCAGTTCTATTCACGGTTAGAAGCCTAGATGGAAAACCTATCTCTGAATCAGGGAAGATAAGGGTTTTCCACGGTTTCGGGGATCAAAGGATAAAGATTAGGCGGAAAATATATGTTGTGCCTAGAGAAGAAATACTTTGTTTCTGAGACGCATTGCTTACCCGATAAAAAGTTTATTGCCGCTGATCGTGAGGCGCTTACTGGAAAAAGGCGTCAATAAAGAGGATATAAACGCTAGGATCCCAGTATTGCCCGAAGCCTATGCTTCAAACGCTCATATCCCCTTTTCAGAAAACTGCGGTGTTGGGAAGCGTTTCATTCCCCCGCGCTCCGCAACCATTCTTCTTTCGGCGGGTATGCTTCTCCTAAATGCATACCCTCAGATATTCTCCGCCTAGACTCTTCATCTAAGCGCTCATGCTTTAAACCTAGCTTTGCGGCTTCGCTTACAACCTCCTTCGGTATTACAACCACCCCGTCATCGTCTGCAACAATTATGTCACCAGGGTTCACTTGAACCCCGGCGCATTCTATCGGAGTGTTTAAAGATACAGGGACTATTTTTTCACCTATATGCGCTGGCGTCGCGCATCTAGCATAAACCGGTAACCCAATCTTTTTTATCAGCGGCGTATCTCTCACCCCACCATCAATTACAACCCCTGCAACACCCTTCACTTTGAAGCCCATGGCTACGCAGTCCCCTATAATCCCGCAGTCCATCCCCATGGCATCCATAACTATTATATCCCCCTCCCTCGCCGTTAACGCTGCCTGAAAAACAGCCGACTTCCTATAGTTGTCCTCTTCAAGCCTCTTTCTATACGGTAGATATTTCACTGTGACCGCTGGGCCAACGATATGTACTCCGTTAACCGTTATCGGGTATATCCCCCTCATCCAAGTATTTTTATAGCCTAAGTCCCAGAGCGCCGAATAAGCTGAGGCGCTGGAAACCTTCTCTAAAATTTTTATTGATTCCAATATGCTCTCCATTCAGCAACCCTCATTAACACCGCTTATTCTATCTATGGAATTGGAGCTCATTATATAACGCTTATCATTATGGTCTTTAGCAGCCAGCTTTTTCCGCATAACATTTAGCCCCTTAATGGTTAAAAAGATCATCCGCCAGCCTCATATCTGCCCTGTAATCCCTTCACAAGCCAGGGAGTCTCCATCCTATGGAAGTACAACCCATAATACGATGAAAGGCTTTTAGCCACATCTATCCTACAATCTATCAGATTGTTTCTTTCTTTTGGGTCTTCAACCAAATAATATAGCTCGTCAGGCTGACCTTCAGGTCGCTTCACATAACTCCACTCCCTGTTTCTTACGCAGCGGTCAGCTGCCTCATGGTAACCAGCGATAATATGGCTTCTATGCTCCTCCCTTAAGCCCTCAACCACCTCTAGGAAGCTCCATCCCTGCATGCATCTGGCCTCAGATTTAAGTCCAAGAATTTCTAGGGCTGTCGGCAGAACATCTGGAAACTGTATGAGGGCATGCACGTCTCTATGCTTAAAGCCTGGAACATGCATCATGAATGGAACCTTCAGGAGCTCGCTGTACATTCTATCCGGGCCCTTAAGGAATTTTCCGTGATCTGCAAGCGGATGCCCGTGGTCGGCTGTAACTATTATTATGGAATCCTCATAGTATCCGAGATCCTTTAAGGTTTCGAGAAAAACCCCGAAGCAGTGGTCTACAAAGGCTGCTTCACCAGCGTACAGCCCCCTAATATAGTCTATTTGCTCCTTCGTCGCCCACTTCTCAGCGTAGCCCCCCATGGGTAATATGAGCCTAGGCGCATTGTACGCTGGATCCGTGTAAACGTCGAATCTTGGAGGCGGATCCCAAGGTTCATGGGGGTCGAAGCAGTCAACCCAGAGAAATATGTGCTCGTACACGCGGTTATCTCTAAGCCACTTAGTGGCTTCGCTGAAAACTTTAGCTGGAAAATAGTCTTCCTCAGATTTGAATTCATCAGTGTTCGCTAAAAATTTGGCGACAAGTTTTCTCCAGTGCTCGGGATAATTCTCGTTCACATAATTCTCCACTCTTCTCTTCGGCGGCGAAGACACGTAGGCGTCATATTCTTGACCCCTAACCCACCTGAAGCAGTGGAAGCCCCTGTGGAAATTCATGTCGGGCCTAAATAGATGATAGGTGTCGGATATGAGACCGCAGGTAAATCCGCGCCTAGATAATATGTCCGCTGCGGTTATATCCCTCGGATAAGGGGAGAGAGGCTGCCAAGGTCTATATGGTAGGGAAAACATGCCGGTCAATATCTCATATCTCACGGGTATCGTCGGCAGACCTGAAGGATAAACATTATGGAAGACGATGCTCTCCCTAGCAAACAGATCTAGGTTAGGTGTTTTACATGCAGGAACATTGTCGAAGACCCGCTTCCCCCTACTATAATAGCTTACGTGATCCTGCCTAAAACTATCCAAAACAATCAATATTAGATTCTTTACCTCACCCAAGAATCAACCCTCCACGTCCATCAACCTCTTAAATTACTTCAGCTCTTAAATATTAGTCCATCATCACTTAAGCGCTGGATGCAGTTTACTGCCGACCAAATGTCCCCCGAATACACTTAATTTTCACAAGAAATGGCGGAGATAGGGAGAGAGAGGGTAGGCTTAAGATGATTGAAAAAATGCTTATCCTGATAGGCATCCAAATAAACATCGAGATAAACTTCCTACATCTTGGTGGCTACCACGAAAATTCAAAGCGGAGCCCGTTTTTAAGCCCTACTCCGGGGGATCAGAAAGATTTTTTGGCGGACCCGGGGGGAGTTGAACCCCCGACCCTCGGCTTAGGAGGGAAAAGCCAAAATTTAATTATTAGGATTGATTGGGATGGTTTCAGAAAGTTTGTTTATAGTAACTATATGGATAAGACTGCTCATGATTATTGGAGATGCGCTAGACAATATGCTCATTTACTTATTGAGAAGGATTTCTCCCCTCTTAAGACATTTTCAAACTATAAGCGGTCGCATGTTTTGAAGGCTCTAGCTGCTCTCAGCAAATTTTTAGGTTTATATAAGGAGTTTAGGGATTTAAGGGAGGCTTATGGGATTAAGTGGAGTAAGGGAGAATCTGATCAATTTGTAATTAAGAGGCTTGTAAGAGCGAATAATGAAGGAGACCTAT
>JAWBZG010000022.1:0-19156 GCA_038866525.1 Bathyarchaeia archaeon | reverse complement strand
TCTGTACAGCGCATATATTGGAGTCTTTATCACAGGTTATTGTTAGCCGAGCATTCATAACCTCTTCTTCTTCAAGCCAAGGGTCTACTACTAGCTTATCGCTTATGTTTGCGAATGTTACGGCAATCGGATAGTTTCTTACCGGTAACGGCATATATTCCGACATCCTTTTAACTTCACCATTCTCAATAACGTACATCGGGATTTTTGTGTTGAGCAACGCTGCTAAGGAAGCGATGGCTGAAGCATCTATTAGGTTTCCATCATGATTGAGAACATATATATCGATAAATATAACGTAAACCTTCCTCCCCGGTATTAAGCAAAGTTTTTCTAGATCGATAGCCTGAGACTCCCTTATACCCCTATCAACAATTCTTGCAAGCTCAATAGCTTCCTCATTAGGCGGACCTGGCTCAAACTCCGGTGAAGCCAAGGGCACGAACTCGGAGTTAACTGTGAAAACTCCCTCATTAGGTCTATCTGGAAACGGTTCGCCTATCTCAACTTTAACCCCCACAACAATCTCGGTTTTACCCAGCAGAACCCTCGCCGACCCCTCAGCTTTCTCAATTATCCCAGTCTCTATTTTTATTGGCCGATAATCCATAAGCCCTCTGCCATCAAGTCTCTTTCCTGAAGAAATCATCTGATATATCTGCTTTTGCCTTATGCGCGAAACCATTATTGAAGACATGCTTCCTCAACCTCCTCTTTAATCGCAACATATTTGGCTTTTAAGGCTTCCTTCTGGAGCCTATATATCTGCTTGCAGCCTTCAATCGCCAGGTTCAACGCCTGCTTAAACTCTTCAAAAGTTAGAGTCCCATCCATCTGTAAGAGTGAAATTAGACCTAAATTGGGCATATAAGCTACTGGTAGATCGGCTTCTCCCTCTTTATCCTCAATATCGTTAAGGTCTAAGACTAAAACGCCATCTATTTTTCCAGCGGCGCATGCGACAACCATGTCTCTCATAGGTATCCCGGCGTCAGCTAAGGCTAGGGCTGCAACAGTTGTACCAGCGCATCTCGTCCCTCCATCGGCTTGAAGTACTTCAATAAAAACATCTATTGAGGTTCTCGGAAATTTTTCAAGGAAGACAGCTGGTTCCAAGGCTTCCCTTATAACTTTTGAGAGCTCTATCTCGCGCCTTGAAGGAGCCGGGGATTTACGCTCCTCAACGGAGAACGGTGCCATATGGTATCTACATCTTAAGAGAGCTCTGTCTGGGAGCGCTAGATGACGCGGATGAACCTCCCTAGGACCATAAACCGCTGCGAGAATTTTGCTTTTACCCTGCTCAATATATGCTGATCCATCAGCGTTACTTAATACGCCAACTTCCATCTTTATCGGTCTTAACTCGTTAGGTTTCCTCCCATCAACTCTCAAACCATTTTCATCGATAAGTCTAATTTTTCCACTCATGCTTTCACACCCTTCTCTCTCTTAATCATCTCAGCTATTCTATCAGTTAACCCGGAGGTATGCGCCTCTTGAGCTATCCTCTCAATCGCCAATATAGCTAGCCTCTCGTTTTCAGGGCTCGGTCCGGAGACAAGCACTATGCCGTTACGCCCCACAATTATTTTGCACTCCGTCTCTCTCTTAATCATGTTTATCATAGATGCTTTCCGCCCAATTATTCTTGGAACTTTAGCCGGAGACACTCTGACTATTTGTCCCTGCGTTATTTTTCCAAGTCCAGGCTCGCGTATTGTTAGGATTGGGTCAATAGTCCTATCGAACGCTACAACCTTCGCAAGTATTAGATCCCCAACATCAAGAAGATTTGCCAGATTATCTCTCTGCTGCTTAAATGGTTTATTGAAGGCGTCATTAGCCCTTAAAATGCCCTTATATGGAGAGTTTATGTCAACGGTCCATCCATTAACATTAATATCCTCTATTTTGCCAATAACTTGATCTCCCGGTGAAGGGATATAAACAGAGTTTAAGGCAATAACTTGAACGGTTCTCTCCTCATACTCAACTAAGCCAAGCCTACTCGCATAAATTTTAAGCCCTTCTTTATACGTATTACTTCCAGCTATATAGTCACCTTCAGCTAAAAGCTCCCCAGGGGTTACAATCTGCCTGTTCTCAAAATAAAACATACTTTAACACCACCATCCTCTTAACTAACAATTTACCTCAAGATTTTAACATCAGCACTTCCACGCGTTAATTCACCTATTTTCTCTAGTAAGGGGCCATGAAGCCCCGCGGGAATCTCTAAGACGACTAAAAGTGACCCGTCACTTAACCAATTCTCACTTTTTATTGTGCCAAACGATTTAAGCGCCCCGTAAGATTTACCGGTGTACTCGGCGGGTATTTTAACCGCGACGGACATTTTCTCGATGCTCAGCGGCAGAATAGTCCGCAGGGCTTTAATGGCTTCATTAACCTGTTCCTCCACACTTTTAAATGGATCAACTGAGAAGTGGACTTGTTCAAGAGCCTGCTCTATGCGTGTTGGCGGGTGCGGCAGCTTAGTTCTCGGATCAACGGCATTGCGTGATATAAAATCGATTATCTGTCTCCGTTTCTCTTCAATCATTTGCCTTCTCTGCTGTGCGGTCAGCTGCAGGGTTCCCTTCTTGAGTATAACCTTAGCTACCTCTATGGGATCTGTTGTTCCGAAAGCTTCCTTAAGCTTCTTTTCAGGCGCTCTTAAACCCTTATTTGCATCGGTGAATATGACATCGGTTACAAGGACTTCTGAAAGTGAAACCGATTTACCGCTACGGAAGGCAAACGCCGGGTCAGGTTTAACGATTATTTCAAAGTTTTCTCCACCTATGTTTATACGGGCGATAGTATAGTTTCTACTCATTGCCTTCAGCTATCCTTTAACCCTGTAGCTCCCTCATATATTTCTCAATCTCTTCATCTGTTAGCATCCTAAATCGCTTTGTGGAAACCGGAACCACGGCCACTTTGATTCTAGGCTGTTCACCACGCGCCTGCATAGATTTCAGCAGACATTTAATACATAATTTGATGGATTCTTCAAGAGTCAAATCGTCACGATATTCTTCTTTAAGTATGTTTTCAGCGGTTTCACGTCCAATCCCTATCGCGACAGCCTTATAAGCCCTGTATGTTCCGCTCGGATCCGTTGTGAACAGCTGGCATCCACCTTTATCCACGCCTGCAAAGATTATTGAAACCCCAAATGGTCTAACGCCCCCATGCTGTGTATACATCTGTTTTATGTCACCGATTCTCTTAGCAACCATCTCCACGTCTACAGCCTCGTCATACATTAACCTGCTAGTTTGAGCGAATATTCTCGCCTCATCTACTAATACACGTGCATCCGAGCTCAAACCTACAACTGCTGCGCCAATATGTTCATCAACTTCATAGATTTTTTGGCTGAACTTTGGGTTTTGTAGCCTAGACTCTATTTTCTCTTCGGCCCCTATTACGACCCCTTCAGGGCAAAGTATGCCGACAATAGTTGACCCCCTATAGACTGTTTCCAGCGCATATTCCACTTGAAATAGCCGCCCATCTGGAGAGAAAACCGTGATAGCTCTGTCATACGCCCCGGGGACAGCGAAGACCGACATTCTTTCCGTCACTCTCCTCCACTATAATCCTAATATTTCCTTTTGAGGAATAGATAGATGAGACTAAAAAACCTTTTGCATCCTCAGATAGAAAAAGAGCGGCTAGATTTTCACTTTTACCGCCGATATTGCTCGCTCAGCTACCGCCACACAGCTCAGTAAATCATCTATGGTTGATAGAAACGTTTCGATTTTCTCACCATCATACCTTACATATGTGATGACGCTTTCGCCTGAAACCCATGTCCCTATGAACAGATCTTTAGGTCTATTAAAGTTGTCTGGCGAAACCCCACCACAAATAGACTCCGCCTCCCTCCTCCCCCTGTAGGTGAGCGTTATTTTAGCTTCAGCCCTCATTGCGCTTCAGCCTCATCACGCTTTCTTTAACGAGCAAATCAACATATTTCAAAAATTGCATCTTCTGTTCGTAGGGAACCTGGGCTCCAGCGGCAACATCGTGTCCGCCCCCTATTCCGGAGCATTTCTCCGCGGCAACGCGTATTATTTCTCCAATGTTTAATCCGGCTCTTGCAAGGAAATCTGCTGCGCGTGCGGATACTTTGATCACTTTTTCCCTTGGTATGTAGGAGTAGGCTACTAGAGGTTTGTCTGGTTTAGGCAGGTTCATTGAAATTATAGTGGATACGCTGCTTATCACCCGCTCATCGATGTCTTTCTCCCCATGTAGAACATATATGTTCTCCCACTCTTCTATGCGATCCGGATTATTATTAAGCCATATAAGGTATCTGGTTATTGTCTGCCTGTATTCCTCCAATACTTTGAGGGCTTCCTCGTACGCTTTGCTCCTGTCACCCATACATATAGCTACACCTAAACCCGAGACATTCATTCTCCCAGTAGCATTTAACAGCAAAGCGTATTCTCGCGCATCTCTCAGCGGCGTCCAAGGCTCCTCTTTCACAAGGACGTAAACTGCCCCGATGAGCGAATTCAAAATGTCCTCGCTTCTAAATCCCTTAGAAACTAAGTAATCGTGTAGAGCTGAGAATAGTCTGCGCTTCTCCTCCTGAGATAGATCTCTCAACGCCCGCCATCTATCGCTCCTCTTTAACTCAATATTCAATCCACTTAAGAAGGCTAAGCTCTTATCTTCTTCACCGCTTATTCCAGGTATATAGGGGCTGGTTGTGTAGGCTAACGCCTTATGTATCGGCCGTGTCTCCCTGCCAAAGAATAATATGTCGGTTTCAACGCTCAGAAACCCCGCTTCAACAGCGTCCTTAACTATTAGGTCGTTAACTCCGCCAAGCCTCCTACCACTATATTTATCCTGTAAATCCCCCAGGGCCCCAACGACAGCCAAATGTGCGAGATCAACGTTTCTCTTATCCAAAAACTTAGCCACGAGATATGAGATCCCGGAGGAGCTTATCTCTCTAGACCCATCTATGCTGAAGAGATGAGGGTTTATGTGCGAAAAGTTCTCTCTGTCTCTTCCAATAGGCTGATGGTGATCAAGTATAATTATGTGTCTTTCACCTAGCTTTGCGCCTAAAATATCTAAGTATCCGCTCCCCATATCTATGAAAACCAGCAAATTATCTTCTTCACTAAGCTGAGAGACCTCATTTAAGACATTTTCATCCATCCACCTTTCTATTCGGATACAGAAGTTTGCGCCAGCCCTGAATAAGGCTTTACCCATTATTCCGGCAGCCGAGATCCCATCAGCGTCCATGTGGGAGATCACAAAAATCTTTTTGCCTCTACCCACCTCCTCAATTATCTCTTCAGCCGCTTTTTTAGAGGAATCGATAAAATCGCTTAAGCATCTGTCATTAATCATGAAAAACCACGGTTATCTAATGGAGGCTATCACGGTTTTATACTCCCAGTTCGGTGGCAGGACACCTTTCTCCTTATAGTACTCTGAAAGGCGGTGGATCTTAGACTCAACGATTTGCAGAGCTCTCCTGTTATGAGTATCCTTCTTGTTCTTCTCTAAGTGCGCGGATATACGTGCAGCTTTCCTTAAGAGATTGTCTAAGTCCTCAGGTATCTTTGGAGCTAAACCATTATCCTTCAATATTTCAACTATGCTTTTGCCAACTATGGCTTTAACGAGCGGGATGCCATATTGGTCACGCAGTATGACGCCTATCTTGCTGGGCGGATTCCCCTCCCTGGCGAGCTTGACGACTAAAGCCACTACTTCATCCGGCGTATACTTACACCAGCTTGGAGGTCTTTTTCCAACCGGTCTAGTTGAATGTGAGCGGCCCTTCTCCTTTTTAGGCAAGCCTAATCCTCCAGTAGCTTTTTGAAAAATGTATTACACATATTTAAAAGCTTTGTTCAGCATTTTAAGGTTTTAGTTAAACACATATATTACGAATCGAGACATCATTTGTTTTGGGTGATCTAGTGGCTAAAATAGTTTTTATAGGCGCTGGAAGCGTTGTTTTCGCCAGCCGCCTGCTAACGGACATAGTTTACCATCCGGAGCTCAGAGACTCCACGATATCTTTAATGGATATTGACGCTGAGCGCCTTGAGATAATAAGCGGGTTTGCGCGCGCCCTAACCTCAAAATACGCGCCTGAGATGAAGATAGAATCCACACTTAACCGCAGGGAAGCTTTGAGGGATGCTGACTACGTGATAGTTATGATTCAAGTTGGCGGATTAGAGGCATTTGAACTCGACATAAATATTCCGTTAAAATATGGCGTGAATCAGGAGGTTGGAGACACAATTGGTCCAGGCGGCGTTTTCCGCGGCCTAAGAACTATACCAGTTTTACTAGATATATGCTACGATATGGAGGAGCTCTGCCCAGACGCCCTACTGATTAATTACGCTAATCCAATGGCGATCAATTGTTGGGCTATGAACAAGGCGACAAAAATAAAGAATGTTGGACTCTGCCACAGCGTTCAGGGAACAGCCATGCAGCTAGCAAAATACATTAACGTCCCCTATGAAGACATTTATTACTGGGTTGCCGGAATAAATCATCAAGCCTTCTTCCTAGAGTTTAAGTATAAGGGTAAGGATGCGTATCCACTTCTATGGGAAGCCATGAAAAAGAAGGAAATCTACGAGCAGGATAAAGTTAGGTTTGAGATGATGAAGTACTTGGGCTACTTTATAACTGAGTCAAGTCACCACTTGAGCGAATATGTCCCCTATTTCAGGACGACTGAAGAGAGGCGAAAGAAGTATTGCGAGCCAAGATGGTTTTATCTTGAGATATGTAAAGAGGCGTGGAAACCCCATTTTGAGCGCATAAAGAAGCAGATAAGCGGCGAATTACCCATTGAGTTGAGTAGATCGCACGAATATGGAGTGGACATAATATATTCTATGGAGACTGGTAAACCATGCAGGATAAACGGTAACGTTGAGAACAAGTGGCTGATCACAAACCTGCCATATGGGTGTTGCGTTGAGGTCCCATGCTTCGTTGATAAGGGAGGCATACATCCATGCCACGTAGGCGATTTACCGCCCCAATGCGCGGCGCTAAATAAAACGAATATCAATGTTCAGGAATTAGCCGTTAAAGCAGCTCTAGAAAAGGATAGGGGTGCAGCTCTACAAGCGGTTATGTTTGACCCATTAACGTCAGCCATCTTAACGCCAAGGGAAATTGAGATGATGGTTGACGAGATGTTTAAAGCCGAGGCAAAATGGATCCCATTTTGAAAGCTCTAAATCAAATAGTTAAATCTTCATTTCCATGTGGTTAAAGGGGTTTCTCGCGGTGGTGACTAGGAAAATTTTTTACCATGAATTATCTTGGCCCGAGGTTAAGGATGCTGTTAAAGAAGGGAAAATTCCCATATTGCCGGTTGGAAGCATTGAGCAGCACGGTCCTCATCTGCCCTTAACTACAGACGCCTTCATAGTTTTCTCTATTTGCGTTAAGGCTGCGGAAGCTAGCGGCGAGCTACTCGTTATGCCCCCCATATATTATGGTTGTAGCGCCCACCATATGGATTTCCCCGGAACTATTTCTATAGAGGCGCAGAGCTTCATGGGCTACGTGTACGACGTCTGCAGGAGCCTTATCGCCCACGGCTTTAGAAAAATAATAATCCTCAATGGGCATGGCGGGAATATTGCGCCACTTCAAATGGTTGCCCGCAGAATATCTGAAGAGACCGATTCCCTCTGCGCTGTAATCTCATGGTGGAGCTTGGCGGAGAAGGAGATAAGCAGCCTTAGAGAATCAGATTTCCCCGGCGGGATGGCTCATGCATGTGAGCTAGAAACCTCAGTGATGCTTAGATTGAAACCTGAATATGTTAAA
The DNA here is from genome assembly GCA_038866525.1 of Bathyarchaeia archaeon. Taxonomy (GTDB): domain Archaea; phylum Thermoproteota; class Bathyarchaeia; order Bathyarchaeales; family DTEX01; genus DTEX01. Next base: position 11,290 of record JAWBZG010000022.1, on the reverse strand, counting down.
ATGGAGAGGGCTGTTAAAGATATAGGTTTCCAAAAATCTAATTTTATCTGGCTCGACCTCATGAAACCGAGCCCAGTGTACTTAAGCGAGAACTTCAGCACGCTCTCTAGCTCCGGAATAATTGGTGACCCAACTCTTGCAACCGCTGAAAAGGGTGAGAAAATATTGGACGCCGTAGTAGGAAACCTAGTAAAGTTTGTGGACGAATTTAAGTTCAGGTTGATTCGTCCAAGTGTTGATCACCATTAATGTACTTAAAGTTAAAGCGTTTTAATGTAATTGCGCGCCCGTAAGAGAAAGATATTAAAGGTATTAATCTACAAATATTTTATGAGTTAATTAGGGTTTTAGTGGTTGTGATGTGGGATAAGATAGCAAGATGCTTAGAAGGTTATCCGGAAAGACTCAACGTGGCTAAGATACTGATTAAAAATGGTTTAAGCATTAAAAATGGGAAAATTTACTGTGGTGACATAGTTATTCCAGTAGTTAGGATAAGCCGGATTGCCGGGGTCGATAGGAGAACCGTCATTCAAACAATAAAGATGATTGAAAGCAACCCTGAACTAAAAATGATTTTTAGTGGAATAAGCCCGGCGGGGCCTTCATTGCGCGATGTAGCGAAATACCTGAATTTTGGCGTTGTCGAGATAACTCCGGTAGACGCTAAGATGCCGGGCATACTTGCTGCGGCAGCCTCCCTCATAGCTCAGAAAAATATAAGCATAAGGCAGGCGATAGTTGACGACCCTGAGCTCACGCCAGAACCTAAGCTAACGCTTATAACTGAAACAAAAGTTCCCGGGGAACTTATCCCTGAGTTTCTAAAGATTAAAGGTGTGCTGAAGGTCTCGGTATACTGAAGGGTTTAGATTTAAGAGGGACTGCAGATGCTTGGTTTAGTGGGGGTTGCCTTAGCGTCCTTCCTAGCAGCCTTATCGGGGGCAATTGTCCCAGGTCCAGTTTTCGCCCTCGTGGTCTCCGAATCGCTTAGGGGTAGCAGGGCGGCTGGGCCTTTAATCATCTTAGGGCATTTCATCATTGAATGCATAGTCATCTTCGCTGTTTTTCTGGGTTTAGGACCCCTCCTAGGCTCCATGAGCGCCAGGCTTATAGTGAAGTATGTTGGCGGCGCTATACTGGCGCTTATGGGTTTACAGTTAGTAAAAAGCGCTTTACATGTAAAGGATATAGAGATCAGCGGTGGCTCATCTACTGGTGCTAATGTAAGGGATTCATCTTTTTTCAACCTAGTGTTCTCCGGCTTCTTAGCAAGCTGCTCAAACCCCTACTTCTTTCTCTGGTGGCTGGAAGTAGGCGTCCCCACAATATTGGGCGCTACTTCCATGGCGGGTCTTCTGGGCTTCTTCTCTTTTCTAATCGGGCATGCGGCAGCCGACCTCTCTTGGTTTAGTTTCATAGGCTACTCCGTGTATAAGGGTAAAAACATGTTGAGCCGAAAAATTATCCGGATCCTACTCCTTTTGAGCGCGGCTTTCCTTATAGGCTTCGCGCTATACATGCTTATCTCACCCATTAATTAAAAGGCTAATATGTCGATCAATATGGTCTTAGAGGTTTAAGCAAAATGCTTTTACCTTCATTTTCACATTTATCTTAGAACCGTCGAATGGTGTAATTAGCGTGGATCTAGCGGTTGAAGTGCGGGGGGCTCAGGAAACTGAGGAAAACGTATTTAACTTACTAGCCCGCCCCATACGTAAGCTTATCGAAGAGAAGGGTTTCAAATTTCCAACGGAGCCGCAGGCAAAAGTTATACCGAAGATCCTTGAGGGGAAAAATGTTCTTTTAATATCGCCAACCGCAAGCGGGAAGACTGAAGCCGCTATGCTTCCAATACTCCATATGCTTATCCAGCTCCCTAAGAAGGAGCCTGGAATAAAAGTCTTGTATATTACGCCGCTTAGGGCGTTAAACCGCGACATGCTTGAGCGCTTAGAATGGTGGTGTAATAATCTGGACATTAGGCTGGCTGTTAGGCACGGCGATACCGATGCAAATGAGCGTTCAAAGCAGGCGAGGAGCCCGCCAGACATATTGATAACGACCCCTGAAACTCTTCAATCCATATTGTCCGGATGGATTATGCGCCGCCACCTCCAATCCATAAGATGGGTTGTTGTCGACGAAGTCCATGAGTTAGCTGACAGTAAGCGTGGAAGCCAGCTTGCATTAGCTTTAGAAAGGCTTAGAATTATAGCTGGCAAAGATTTCCAGGTGATCGGTCTCTCGGCAACCATAGGCACACCTGAGAGGGTTGCACAGTTCCTTGTTGGAAACAATCGCCCGATTGAGGTGGTAAGGGTTCCTGTTGCCAGGCTTATGAGACTGCAGATACTTTATCCTAAACCTGAACCACAAGACTATGAGCTGGCATCAATGCTGTTCACGCACCCCGAGGTTGCAGCCAGGCTTCGCGTAATGCGCCAGCTAATTGAGAAGCATAATTCTGTCCTCCTCTTCACAAATACACGGACTATTTCAGAGATTCTGGCTAGCAGGTTTAAGATATGGGATGTAAACTTCCCAGTGTCTATTCATCATGGTTCCTTAGCTAAGCCCTCTAGGATTGCCGCTGAGAGAGGTTTAAAGGAGGGTGAGCTGCGTGGGCTGGTCTGCACAAGCAGCCTAGAGCTGGGTATAGATGTTGGCAGAATAGATTTAGTCATCCAATACATGAGTCCGAGACAGGTTACACGTCTAATACAGCGCGTTGGAAGGAGCGGGCACAGGATAGGTCGTGTGGCTAATGGGGTAATAGTGACTATGGATTCCGACGACACGCTTGAGGCTATGGTCATAGGCAGAAAAGCCTACGCGGAGGAGCTTGAGCCAGTAGATATCCCAGAAAAACCTTTTGATGTGCTGACGCACCAAATAGTAGCTTTCTTAATGAAGAAGAAACGCTTAGAGCTCAATGAAATACATGAAGTTTACAGTAGAGCTTACCCATACAGAGATCTGACCATAGACGACATAAAGCGCGTTTTAGAGTACATGCATAACCGCTTCCCAAGGCTTGCCTGGGTATCCTTTGAGGACGGCGTCGTCCTTAAACCCCGAAGATCGAAAGCCCTCTTCGAATATTTCTTCGAGAACCTGTCAATGATACCTGACGAGAAGCATTATCTCGTCATCGATAAAGAAAACGATACGGCTGTAGGGCTCCTAGATGAGGCGTTTGTGGCTGAATACGGTAAGCCGGGTGTCAAGTTTATAATACGTGGCAGCCCGTGGAAAATAGTGAATCTTGACGCTGACAAAATATATGTTAAGTCGGCTGACGACCCAACTGGCGCGATCCCAAGCTGGGTTGGGGAAGAAATACCCGTACCCTTCGAGGTCGCCCAAGAGGTTGGCGCAATAAGAGCCTTCGTGGAAGAGAAGCTTAAAGCTGGCTTAAGTCCTGAAGAGGTGGCTAAAGAGCTGTCTAAAAAGTATCCTGCTGACGAGAAAACGATACTTGACGCCATAGCCGAGACCGTTGAGCACGTTAGAGCGGGTTATCCAGTTCCAACAGATAAGCGTATAACCGTTGAAGAGTGGGAAGACTTTGTTATACTTCAATGTAATTTCGGCTCATTAACTAATAGGGCTTTAGCCCAGATCTTAGGTCACATAATATCTGAGCTGGCAGGGTTCTCAATAATTGTTCAGCACGATCCCTACAGAATATTTATTCAAACTATGGGTGAAGTTAAAGCGAAAACTGTTCTAAATATCCTTATGGATCTTAAAGACGCTGATGAGAATCAAATAAGAGAAATGTTAACCAGAGCTGTCACTAAAACCGGCATATTTAAGAGGCGTCTAATACATGTAGCTAGACGATTCGGCGCCATACAGAAATGGGTTGACTTTGAGAGCGTGAGCTTAAGAAACTTGGTGAAGAGCTTCGAGGACACCGTAATCTACGAAGAAGCCTTAAAAGAAGTCTTCACTAAGGACTTGGACCTAAGAAACCTCCTATATGTTTTAGACTTAATGAGGCGTGGCGAAATAAAAGTTGTTATGGTTGAGTCCGGCGGTGAGGCAACCCCTATAGCTCGCGTGGGAATAGAACGCGTCAGCATGAAGACTGATCTCATACCCCCAGAAAAAATGCGTAGGATTCTAATAGAGTCGGCTAAGGCTAGGATTCTCAATGAGGCAAGAACATTTATTTGCACCGAATGCTGGGATTACGTAGAAATGATGACGATTAAGGATCTGCCGGATAAGCCGTCCTGCCCGAAGTGCGGCTCGTCTAGAATTGGGGTTCTGGAAGTTGAGGAGGAAGAGGCTTACCCGCTGGTGGAGAAGAAGGGAGAGAAATTAGCTAAAAGTGAAGAGTATCTTAGGGAGGAGGCTCTTGAAACCGCCAAGCTCACATCAAAGTATGGTAAAGCCGCCGTTATAGCGCTCTCTGGAAGAAGGCTTGGATTAAACGATGCTAAAAAAATACTGTCTAAGGAGAACACGATCAACGATAGATTGTTTGAGCTGATAATTGAAGCTGAGCGAGAAGCCTTAAAGAAAAGGTTTTAGTTAAGGGCAGCGTAAGGTAAAAATAATGCTTTTAACAATTAACTAGAAAATGTGAGAGGTGAAGAATGTTGTTCATATCACCCTTTGTCGCCTCTCCCGAGCCAGTTATACGCAGGCTTCTACAAATGGCTGAATTAAAGCCAGGCGAAATATTCGTCGACTTAGGCGCCGGTGACGGCAGACCGGTGATAATGGCCGCTAAAGAGTTTGGCGCGTATGCCATAGGTGTTGAGCTAAGGGAAGACTTAGTTAAACAGGCTATGAGAAAGGTGATAGAGCTGGGGCTGCAGGACAGAGTTAAAATAATACATGACGACATCTTCAACGTGAATATAAGTATGGCTGACGTTGTTTACCTATATCTTACGACGAGCGCGAACGAGAAAGTTAGGCCGAAGCTGGAGGCTGAACTTAAAAAGGGTGCGAGGGTAGTTTCCCACGACTATGAAATAATAGGCTGGAAGCCGGTTAAGGTGGAACGCTTCTGCGAAAACTCGTTCCTAGGTTTTCCAACACACACGTTATACCTCTACAAGAGGTGAGAAGACAATTAAAGCCATCTTTAGTAATCACTTATTACTTTTGGTTCAAGTCAGTTTACTGAGAAGAGAGTTAAGCGAACTCATGTAGTTTTCCGTTCACAATAGATTTATTAACCTTAACACTATATCTTCCGGGCACTCCATCTATCCTTAAGGCTATGATGTCAGCTAGGTGTCCTTTTTCTATGTATCCAACGTTAGTTAAGCCCTCTAGACGTGCCTGATTAGAAGATGTCATAATTGACGATAGCCTTATGGATTCACTGAAATCCCTTGCCCTAACATCTATCATGAATCCCTCGTGATCAACTGTGAACATATTTAATAGGTTCTCGAAAGCTTTATCCATGGTTAGAAGACTCCCAAAAAGAGTGTTGGGCGCTGGCTCTTTCCATTCGCCATCCTCATCCATGAAACGCTTAACAAATAAAACCTTTCCATCTCTACTTCTACATCCTATAACAGAGAATGCTTCGAACTCCTCGCAAGGTACTTCTTCATCTATGGCGAAGGCAGCATCCGTCACCGCTATAATCTCGTGCTCCCGCCCCTTCCGAATTCGCCTCTCAATTATATCTGAAACATATCTCATGTCAACATGGTATCCATCCAATATTATCTCTATGAATAGCGGCAGGGTAAGCGCCCCCTCATACGTTCCGCCACCATCAAATGGTTTAAAGGATTGCCCCATGGAGCCGTTAGTTATATGCACAATATATTTAAGCCCAGCTTCATAAGCATCTTTAAGCTGCTTAGCTGAGGCTTTAGAGTGCCCGCATCCTACAATAAACCCCTTTGAGCTCGCGTATCCTATTAGATCCGATCCGAAATCAGCCACTATATTAATCATTTTAACCCCACCAGTCTTCTCGAGCTTATCTAGGAGATCTTTCGCTTCAGGCATCCACGGCTCCACTATATATTCCCTCGGCTGGGCTCCGGCGCACTCCCTCCTTATAAATGTGCCCTCAACATGAAGCCCATCTATCCTAGTTCCCTCTAACCCATTTCTCCCGGAACACATATACCGCTTGACCGCTTCAGCATATTTTAGCAGCTTATCTTGTGGCATAGATATGGTGGCAAGTTTAGCTGATGTAACCCCGTACTTAACTAGCGAAGCCGCTATTCTCCCAAACTTACTCATATCCGGTTTACCGAGTAAACTTGGCAGGTCATGCACATGCTGGTCTCTAAAACCCGGAAGTATGAAAAGCCCTGAGCAATCTATTCTCTCACCGCTTTTCAATCCTTCGCCCAAATCCACTATCCTGTCACCTTCAATCACAACGTTAAGCTTCTTAAGCCCGCTGCGGGTCAACACTCTACCATCACATAATGTTATAGCTGACATGCTTAGCCCAGCAAACCATACCTGCTCAGAAGGTTCTCTAAAAAGTTTTTTGACTCTATGATGTCTGAATCTATGTCTCCATAGTAGCCGGATCCCCCTATATCAATTGCAATATAGCCCCTGTAGCCATGCTTATTAAGAGCTAGGATTAAAGCATCCCAGTCAACTGTGCCTCTTCCAGGCGGCAGATGATAGTTTTCTCTGCCATCATTGTCCGAGGCGTGCACATAAAATATCTTTGAGCCGAGCTTCTCAACCGATAGTGGAAGTATCTCCTTCTGAGCATGCAGGTGTCCAACGTCAAGCACGGCGCCAAAATTCTCTGAATCGACGGCATCAAGCAACCTCAACATGGCGTCAGTATTAGATATGTTTTCGCCCACCCTAGGTTCCAAACATAACTTCAGCCCCTCCTCCTTTGAAATACCGCTGCAGATTTTGAACGTTTCAACTATGTTAGACCAAAAAACCTTCCAGTTAAACTCTGGATCTACTTTAACTTTAAATTGTCGCCCGAAGCTTATAGCCTCTTTATACGGCAACTCGCCCACAAATTTCAGTGGTGGAGTGAAAGAGTCCAGTTGTATCATTTCGCAGTCTAAATGGCGGCAGATCTCGCAACTCTTCCTAAAATTATCTAGAGCCTTAGACCTAAGATCATTATTTAAACTAACTATGTCGGGGAAGATTGCGCATAAATTTATTATCCTGACGCCTAGATCCTTGCAAACTTTCCTAATCTCCCCATAACGCTCCTTATATTCCAGGAGTTGCTTTTCGCTTACTATCTCTACCTCAATGAATTTAAACCCTAAACCCGCCATCTCCTTAATGGCTTTTAAAGATTTCTCGAAGGATGGTGGATAACCATATTTAGTTATAGCATAAAGCCAAGCGCAGCTAACCTTCATATAGCAATACTCCTCACAGAACACTTTGCTTCTAACGCATATTTTATGTTTGTGCCACATATCTTTTATGCTTCTGCCGCCCCGCTTTCATTAGGGAAGTTAAAATTTATTAAGTAGATTGATTTTCAGATTTTCCAGGTATTGGAGAGATCAGGGAACACTGTATGGTTTTCGCGCCCTGGAGCCATATATCTTTGTGGCGCTGCAATGGCTGCGGAATATGCTGCAAAGAGTTTGAGGTAGTTTTAACTTTCAACGAATGGTTAAATATAACTAAGAAATATGGCGTAGGCGTCACGAAAGCTGGGTTAAACAAATTCTATATGGGGAAGAAGCCTGACGGCTCATGTGTTTTTCTCTACATGGCTCCAAATGGAAAATGGTTATGCGGGCTACAGGACACTAAGCCGCTAGCATGTAAACTCTGGCCCTTCAAGGTTCTTAATAAGCCGAAGTATGGTAATCCTAAAGAAGCCTTGTTCCAGTATTGCGGGCAAAACTTTTACATATATATAGACCCCTTCTGCCCCGGCATATACTGGGGTCAGCCGACCGCCGAACTAATTTATAAGGTGATTCCGGAATTCATAGAGATCGCGCTTGGAATTCGGCAAAAACAATTGTATTCAACAATGCAAATGGCGCCTAAATTCTTCATTATAAAAAAGAGAGATTATACGTTGATATAGCTGAAAGATTCTAGCGAACTATGGCTTCGCTGAAGAATCTGTTTATGGATGATAAAACTCTCGTCTCCCCGACAACCTTGAATTTACCGGTCAGCCTTATGTCCTCGGAGGAGCTTCCGATCATAACATTATATGTTCCAGGCTCAACTATGAGCCTCATGTATCGGTCGTAAAAGGCTAACTGATCCGTGAAGAGCGTGAAAACAACTTCCCTCTTTTCCCCAGGATCTAGTGTTAATCTCTTGAAGCCCTTTAACTCCTTTATGGGTCTAGCTACTGAGGCAACCTCGTCACGTACATATAGTTGCGCAACCTCGTCTCCTCTCCGATCACCAATGTTCTTAACCTCAAAAATAATCGAAACCTTTCCTGCAGGTTTAACCTCTTCCGGCTCTATTCTCAGCGCTGAATACTCAAATTTTGTGTAGCTTAACCCGTGCCCGAATGAGAAGAGCGGCTTCGCGCTCATGAAAACGTAATCCCTGAAGGATGAAGCCCTCCTGCTATAGTAGACTGGTATTTGACCAGCGTCTTGCGGGACACTTATAGGCAGTTTTCCGCCGGGGTTATAGTCTCCGAAAAGAACATCAGCTATAGCTGTCCCGCCCTCCTCCCCTGGGAACCAAGCTTCGATTACTGCTGAAGCCACTTCGGCAGCCCGCTTTATGGATAACGGTCTACCGTTCACTAAGACCAGTATTAGCGGCTTACCGAGCTTCCCCAGCTCTTCGAGAAGCTCCTCCTGAACGCCTGGCAATGAAAGACTGGCTTGATCCCTACCTTCGCCAGTTACTGCTGGAAGGCGAAATATTCCTGATCTTTCTCCCATAACTGCCACTATAACATCAGATTTTGAAGCAGCCTCTAAGGCTTCTTGGAACCCTTCTCTTGAAGGATCGTATATGTCGCAGCCTCTAGAGAAATAAACTGATGTTTGCGGTGAAACCTTACTTTTAATAGCTTCCAAAACGCTAACTATTCTAACCGCGTCCTCCTCGCAACTTAGGTGAAGCGTGTAACTATAGTCGCCTAAAAGCCCCCTCGTAGTGTCGGCATTAGGACCTACAACAGCTATTGCCCTCAAATCCTTTCTTAGAGGAAGAACACCATCATTTTTAAGCAGAATAATTGATTCTCTGGCAGCCTCCAGCGCTAGAGCTCTATCTTCGGGCGTATCAAAGGCTTTAAAAGCTGACTCAATGTCAACGTAAGGGTTATCGAACAGCCCTAGAAGGAACTTGGCTCTTAAAACCCGGGATACAGCTTCGTCGATTAAAGCTTCTGAAACGATGCCCTCTTTAACAGCGTTAAGTAGCGGTTCACCATAACACTTTATTCTTGGCAGCTCTATGTCTATACCGGCTTCAAGCGCCTGTACAGCAGCCTCCTTCTCGTCTGCGGCAACACCATGGAAAGTTTTAAGCATCTCTATGGCACCATAATCCGAGACAACGTATCCTTTGAAACCCCATCTATATCTGAGAATCTCGGTTAAAAGCTCCTTTGATGCGACGCACGGCACACCGTCAATGTCATGATAGGCGTTCATGAGAGAATAGGCTCCTGCTACCCTCACGGCAACCTCAAAGGGAAATAGGAAAACTTCTCTCAATTCCCTAAGCGAAACGTGGACGGGTGCACAGTTTCTTCCGCCTTCCGGAAAACCATGGGCAACAAAATGTTTAGGCGTAGCTATAACGCCTGAAGATAAGTCGTCGCCTTGAAGCCCCCTAATGTACGCTGCGCCAATGCTGGCAACCAGATATTGATCCTCCCCAAAAGTCTCCTCAGTCCTACCCCACCTCGGATCCCTACATACGTCGAGAACAGGGGCGAGCCCCTGATGAGCTCCAACCGTCCTCATCTGCCTTCTTATGGCGGCAGTAACTCTTTGAACAAGTTCCGGATTCCATGTGCTCGCTAATCCAATCGCCTGCGGGAATGTTGTTGCGCCATAAGCCATTAACCCGCTCAAACACTCCTCATGTATTATCGCCGGTATGCCTAACCTAGTCTCCTTAATCAAAAACCTCTGAATATCGTTAGCTGCCTCCGCTATTTTAGCAGGTTCTCTAGGAGAATCGCGGCTTCCAGCTAGGCGCGTGATCTGACCAATACCCTTGCCAATAATTTCCTTAGCCTTCTCACGGGAAAACCTGCCATTCTCTAAAACCTCTGAAGAAGAAACAGAACATAGCTGCGCAATCTTTTCTTCAATAGTCATTTTACGAATCAAATCCCTAACTTTACTTTCCACCCCAACACCCAACGGCAACCCCTCAAAAGTTAATGTATCTGTAGGCATAGTCTTAAAAAATTAACATAAGATTTATAATGGCAAGATGCGCAAAAATAATTGACCAAAATACATGCATGGTGAGAAGGGCCGGTCGTCTAGCTTGGTTAGGACGTCTGCCTGACGGATGAAATCCAGGAGGCGCAGAAAACCAAAAGATAAAAAGGTTCTGCAAGGTCGCCGGTTCAAGTCCGGCCCGGCCCACCAAAATTTTAGTTCAAGTCCCTTCAACATAACTGCTTCTTTTTATTTCTATTTTAGCGTATTAAAATACGTAGGAATAACGCTGTTATCTCTTATTTTCTCCTTCATTTAACTAAGAAACTTTAAATATGGTATGCCAAGTGTTTTTCATGCAAGACAATCACACTTAAATTGAACTTGTTTTGGTGCGGCCGCCGCATTTGAACCGGGATTTCCCCGAGATTTCCAGAATCTCGTTAATGAAGTAAAGTATTTTATATAGTAATTTCTGTGGTTGTTATTACGTTGGTGTACTTTTTGGCGGTATTTATGAGCCTCTTGTCGTCGGTTACTAGGGTTAATTTGTTTCGCGCTGCGATATGGATGTAGGATGCATCGTAAATGGTTATCCCCTCTTTTATGGCTATTTCTAGCGCCTCTTTTTCAGAGCCTCTCATCGTATATAGGTCTAGCACATTAAAAATATTGGATAGTAGCTCGATTAATCCATAGGCTACCTCCACCCTTATTCTCTTAAGCATGTAGCACTCCTTTCAAACCGCATTAATAGATTCGTAGATGGCGAGGTCTATAGTGCATCCCTTTGCGAAAACCTTTACATTTCCCCTCTTCACGAGATTCAGTATAGCACTCGCGTCGTAGAGGTACAGAGCTACCTACCGTCCCTATCTTCCCGTATCATCCTAACTATTTCTTCGTCAGGTATATGGGACATCTCTCTAGATAACTCTCTGGATAACTTC
>JAWBZG010000021.1:0-21228 GCA_038866525.1 Bathyarchaeia archaeon | reverse complement strand
TCCAGCGATAATCCGCCTGTAGCGCTCAAGCCTCTCATCATAATCATAGATCTCGCTCTTCACACTAAACTCATTACTTCCAAATTTAAAAGGGGAAGGGATTTGAACCCTAGAGGCTGGTGCCGCGGGCCGGACTTGAACCGGCGACAGCCCGGTTTCGGACATGTTTATTGGCTCTTCAGCCGGGTGCTCTCCCACTGAGCTACCGCGGCTGTCTAATATATTTTTTCCACCCCTGCATATAAATTTTTATAAAATTTTAAAGCTTGCCGGATTACTCATTATTTTCAGGAAAATGTTTTTCTGGTAAGATGTGCGCAAATATATGGAGGAGGCGCGGCGTTCGGCTTTGATCGACGTTGGCGATGTAGATCTTAGGCGGATACTTGAGACTTCTCTTAAGATGCTTGGGAAGTATCCTTTGTGTGATTATTGTTTGGGTAGGCAGTTCGCTTTCTTAGGGTTTGGCGTGGACAATTGTGATAGGGGTAAGTCTATTAAAATGCTGCTCACGATGAGTGCTCATGAGATGGCTTTATCTAAGGATAGGAGGGAGAGGGAGAGAGGAGCCGCCATACTTAAACTGCTGGCAGCTAATGGTTCATTTGAAATGGCGCGAGAACTGCTTAGAAAAATGAGAAGAAAAGTCGGTGAGAAGAATAAGTGTTTTCTTTGCGATGGATGTTTTGAAAAACTTCAATTAATCATTGAAGGCGTGATTAAGGAGCTTAAAGAATACGAATTTGACGATTTCCTGGTGGGAATCAAGCTACCGATAGAGGTTGAAGAGCGTGAAGACGAGTTTAAGGCTGAGTTCGGAGTTCAGTACGGTGAGAGCATGAAAAACGAGCTTAGTAGGTTGATTGGGAGGGAGATAGCGCGGAGACTTAACAAGACAGTTAATTATCTTAAGCCTCAGGTAGTTGCCCTCGTGAACCCATTCACCGATGAGGTTAGGCTTCAGGTTAACTCGCTCTTCATATCTGGAAGATACAGGAAGCTTATACGCGGGATACCTCAATCGAAATGGATATGCATTAAATGCCGTGGGAAGGGGTGTGAGAGATGTGGCTGGACTGGGAAGATGTATCCTGAATCGGTTGAAGAGTTGATAGCTAAACCATTGTTGGAGATGACTCTTGGTGAGGGCACCTCCTTCCACGCTGCTGGGCGCGAAGACAGAGATGCCCGTATGCTTGGGCGCGGTAGACCTTTCATAATCGAGGTTAAGAAGCCTAGGAAGAGAAACATAGACTTAAAGATGCTGGAGAAAAACATTAACGAGTATGCTAAGGGGAAAGTTGAAGTACTGAATCTTAGATTTGCCGATAAAGAGGATGTTAGAAAGCTTAAGGGCTTAGAGGGAACACAAAAAATTTATAGGGTCATTGTGAGGTTTGATAGGGAGGTTACTGATGATGAATTGGCGAATCTGGAGAAGGAACTAACTAATGCAACCATACATCAGCGCACTCCAACACGCGTATTACACCGCAGATCTGATAGATTACGAGAAAAGCACATATATGAGATTAAGATTAAAAGGTTGTCGAAGGATAGCGTTGAAATGAGGATCAGGTGTCAAGGAGGTTTATATGTGAAGGAGCTGGTTACCGGAGATAATGGGCGGACGGACCCGAGCGTCTCAAAGATAATTAACGCTAGGGCAGAGCCCCTTGAACTCGACGTACTAGATGTTTCAATTAAGAGGTGAGCGTGAATGCCCCTGTCTCACGGCTACCGTAGGAAAACCCGAGCTCTACTGAGAAAAAGGGCTAGGGAGAGGGGGAAGAGCTGCTTGAGCAGGCTGCTCTACGAATATAAGCCCGGTGATAAAGTAGTGATAGATATAGATCCAAGCATACATAAGGGTATGCCGCACCGCAGATATCATGGTAGGGTTGGCGTGGTTATCGCTAAAAGAGGTAGAGCATACGAGGTCAGCGTGACGCAAGGAGACGCCTCAAAGCTGATAATAGTTAGACCTGAGCACATTAAGCCATTTATATAGAGGGGAGGGGAAATGCCTAGAAAGATTCTAAAGGTGCAGCCGATAACAATACCGGAGGCTAAATCCATACTTGAGTCTTTGGGCGAAGAAAATTTAGACCAATTTCAGCGTAGATCTTTAGACTATGCATCTAAAATGTCTTATTTGAAGTCAGATACCGCTAGAAGACTTTTAGAGGAGCTGAAGACTGAGGGTATCCTAGATGAGGAGGAATCTGTCCAATTAGTTAATATTATGCCGAGGAGCATTGAAGAAATAAGAGCGATTCTTGGCGGGGGACGAAAAATAATTGAAACAACAAAGCTCGAGAAAATTCTGAAAATTCTAGATAAGTACAGAGAGAATTATTGAGAAAGCTTATTACGTGGTTCTCACATTAATAGTTTTAGAGTAGACGAGAATTCTGGCGTTCGGTGATATAATGTGACAATCCCAATAAACAGAGAGTATTTTCTCAAATCTAAAGAGGATGAAGATTCTATTATGTATCTTAAAGGAAAACTCCTTCAAGAAGTTTAAGTTATCGCAGCATTGTATTTGCGTGTTTGAAGACTGTTCCTGAAATGCTAATTTTAGGAAAGTGGTTATAATGGAGCGGAGGGAAAGATTTCATCAGCAGGTTTATGAGGAATACGCTTACGTAATAGATTATCTTCCATATGGGAGACCTGGCTTAAGGTTAAAGCGAAGATCTGGGGCTATTGTTCAGCTAATCGGTGAGGAATATTTCACCCTACTGGAGGCTGTTGTGAGGGAGGGGGTTGTGCTTAAGCCATCTGATAGAGTTTACATAGGTAAGGATTCCCGAGAGGAGATTCTATACATAATTGGAAGAATGAGCTATGATGAGCTGACAGCTAACGCGAAAATGGAACTCGAGAACGTTATTGAAAAGATAGTTTTAAATAGGGAGAAGCATTTCGTGAACTTTTTTAACACCGCTAAGCCCGTAACCCCAAGGATGCATGCCTTAGAGCTTATTCCCGGCATTGGAAAGAAATACATGTGGAAGATTATAGAGGAGCGGGAGAAGAAGCCGTTTGAGAGCTTCCAAGACCTGCAGAAGCGTACGGGCATACCTAACCCAGTTAAACTAATATCTAAGAGGGTTATAGAGGAGCTCTCTAGCGACTGCAAATATAGGCTTTTCACCAGGCCCTCATAATTAAATGGCTCAGAATCGTTTTAACGCTATTAGGAGACTGGCCGCAGAGATGAGTTTGCTGGATGAGACCAAGAAGATTCTAAAAAGATATGGGATACATCCCAGAAAGAGGCTAAGCCAAAACTTCCTCATTGAAGGTGAAATCTTAGACAGGATGATATCATATGCGTCAATATGTGAAGACGACACGGTTTTAGAAATCGGGGCTGGTTTAGGCTTCCTCACGGAGCGGTTAGCTAAGGTGTCTAGGCAGGTTATAGCCGTAGAGGTGGACCCACATCTAATTAAGATTTTAAATCACAGACTGAGAAACTATAAGAATGTTAGGGTTTTGAGGGGGGATATATTAAAGATCCCAGCGCCCGCTTTCGATAAAGTCGTTTCAGTTCCACCTTACTCCATATCTTCGCCGCTGCTCTTCTGGCTCCTTGAAAGGGATTTTAAGTGCGCGGTCCTAACCTTCCAAGAAGAGTTTAGTAGGCGTTTAGCGGCTTTACCTGGCACGAGGGATTATGGGAGGCTCACCGTAGCCGTCTACTATCACGCCGAGGTAGAACTCTTAGACCATATCCCTAAAGAGCTGTTTTGGCCGACCCCAAAAGTGAATTCTATGATCGTGCGCTTGAAACCTAGAAAACCTCCCTTTCAAGTTGATGATGAGATGGGATTTTTTGATTTTATACGCACGGTTTTCACCCAGAAGAATAAGAAGCTCAGGAATGCTGTAACCGCTTTCCTCAGCTGCGTCCATGTTTCGAGGGAAGACTTTACTCGCTTGGCTAACTTTATGCCTTTCCATGAGAGGAGGGTTAGGGAGCTGGCTCCTGAGGAGCTTGCGTTGGCGTTTAACTATCTGAGGAGGGAGCTAGGAGACATGAGTGCTCCTACAAAACATGTTGAGGAACTGGATAATTGCCAGTCTTCTCTTAGCTAGCCAGGAAGCGGTTAATCTCTCGTTTTTGCCTCCACAACATATTAAAGTCACCTTAAATCATATTATTTCTGGGGCGTGTAAAATGCCCATTTCTTTAATTCGTAAAAGGGATGGCAGAATAGTTGAGTTTGACCCAAATAAGATTACTAACGCTATCCATAGGGCCATTCAAGCTGTTAAAGGTGAGGATGGGGATTTAGCAGCAAATCTTTCAGCTCAGGTCGTAGCTATATTAGAGGAGCGGTTTAAGGACAGGATTCCGAGCGTCGAGGATGTGCAGGATATCGTTGAACAGGTTCTGATAAAGAATGGATATGATTCCGTCGCTAAGGCTTATATACTTTATAGGCATCAGCGGGCTGAGCTGAGGGAGAAAAAGAAGCTGCTTGGGGTAACTGACGACCTCAAGCTCTCACTGAACGCGATAGCTGTCTTAGAGCGCAGATATCTATTAAAGGACGAGTACGGAAGAGTTATTGAAACGCCTTCACAAATGTTCCGTAGAGTTGCCAGGGCAATAGCCAGCGTTGACGCAATCTACGATAGAAGCGCGGATGTAGAGAGGACTGAGGAGGAATTCTATAGAATTATGGCTAACCTTGAATGGCTTCCAAATTCACCAACGCTCATGAATGCTGGGACAGAGATAGGTCAGCTCTCAGCCTGCTTCGTTCTGCCCGTTGGCGACTCTATAGAGGAGATATTTGATGCGTTAAAGTATATGGCGCTCATACATAAATCGGGCGGAGGGACAGGCTTCTCTTTTTCTAGGCTTAGACCTAAAGGAGACGTTGTTAAATCAACTATGGGCGTCGCCAGCGGTCCCGTCTCCTTCATGAAAATATTTGATGTGGCAACAGAGGTGATTAAGCAGGGTGGAAGGCGCAGGGGCGCCAACATGGGCATACTTAGGGTTGACCATCCAGACATAATTGAATTTATCACGGCTAAAGAGAAAGAAGGCGTTTTAACAAACTTCAACATATCTGTCGGTGTTACAGACGAGTTTATGGAAGCTGTTGAGAAAGACGGATACTATAGCCTAGTTAACCCTAGGAACGGCTCCGTAGTTAAGCGCTTGAAGGCTAGAGACGTCTTCGATTTAATAGCGATGGCAGCTTGGAAGACAGGCGACCCTGGCCTAGTATTTCTTGACGAGATTAACCGGAAGAATCCGACGCCTCATGTTGGCGTTATTGAGAGCACGAACCCTTGCGGCGAAGTCCCGCTCTTGCCATACGAGAGCTGTAATCTAGGCTCAGTAAATCTGTCCAGGATGGTTAGGGATGGCGAAATTGATTGGGATAAGCTTAGGCGAACCGTTAGGATCGCCGTTCACTTCCTAGATAACGTCATAGACGCCAACAAGTATCCTATACCCCAGATTGAGAAGGCGACTAAAGCGAATAGGAAGATTGGTTTAGGTGTAATGGGCTTCGCTGAGATGCTCATAAAGCTGGGCATACCATATGATTCGGAAGAAGCGGTTGCAACAGCCGAGAAGGTTATGTCATTCATCTCTGAGGAGGCTAGGAAGAAGTCCGTTGAACTCGGTGAGGAGAGGGGCTCATTCCCGAACTTCCCAGGCAGTGTATGGGAGAAGATGGGCTATAAGGCTATGAGGAACGCTACCGTAACCTCAATAGCTCCAACTGGGACAATAAGCATAATCGCTGGAACATCGAGCGGGATAGAGCCGCTATTCGCTGTAGCATTCGTTAGAAACGTTATGGGAACACAGCTCTTTGAGGTTAACCCGGTCTTCGAGCAGATAGCGAAGGAAAGAGGTTTCTACAGCATTGATCTGATCTCAAAGATCGCTAAGACAGGTTCTGTTCAAGGATTAAGTGAGGTTCCGCCGGATGTTAGAAGGCTATTTGTGACAGCCCTTGAAATAGCGCCCGAATGGCATGTGCGGATGCAAGCGGCATTCCAGAAATACACGGATAACGCCGTCTCTAAAACGGTTAATTTACCTCACGAAGCAACAATAGATGACGTTAAAAAAGTTTTCATGATGGCTTGGAAACTCAAGTGTAAAGGCATAACTGTGTATCGATACGGAAGCAGAGCTGAGCAAGTCTTAGTCGTTGGAGGGGTTCAGACGCCAAGCCCAAGCACGATCACAGCGCCGCCACCATATATTCAGGCGCCAGCGGAGTTCGCGGGAGAATGCCCAACAGGGGTATGCCAATATTGAAAGAGACTTGCCCTCATTAAAATTTTAGAAGGCATGTAGTATTAATCATCACGTTCAGCGATGCTCTAGATGAAGTGGTGAATGATGAGATGGAAGTGTGGAAGAAGAGTAAATTTAAGGAAGCCGTGGTTGCGAAATACCTTAATAATGGGCTGCTAGAAACAATAATGTCATTTTAGTGGGGTGAACCTAACGTGAAATATAGAATTAGTGGAAGAGAAGACGCATTAATAATAGTTGACGTACAAGTCGACTTCTGCCCAGGTGGAGCCCTGCCAGTTCCGGGGGGCGATGAAATAATCCCCATACTTAATGAGTACATTAGGAAGTTTTATGCGGCTGGCGCCCTCATAGTTGCTACAAGAGATTGGCATCCGCCAAACCATATCTCGTTTAGAGATTATGGTGGCATCTGGCCTCCGCATTGCGTTCAGGGGACTGAAGGAGCGAAGTTTCATCCGGGTTTAAGGCTTCCGGAAAACGCGCTCATTATATCTAAGGCTGCGGATCCGTTGAAGGAGGCTTATTCTGGCTTTGAGGGAACGAGGCTTGAAGAGGAATTAAAGAAGGCTGGTGTTAGAAGGGTTTTCGTTGGAGGTCTTGCAACGGAGTATTGTGTTAAAAACACGGTTTTAGATGCGTTAAAGTATGGTTTTGAAACCTTTCTTCTGGAGGATGCCGTGAGAGGTATAGATGTGAAGCCCGGAGATGTTGAGAGAGCCATAAAAGAGATGCTTGAGAGAGGCGCTAAAAAGCTGACGTTAGCGGACATAGAGTGAGTATCTTCGAGACAATTGGTTCGCGGATTAGGATTAGTGTTTGGGAGATGCATGGACATAAAATACGTGTATGGCATTTTTCTTCCATTATTGGTTTTAGCTGCTTCATGCTTAGACTTTTCAAGCAATAATCATTTTTCCACTTCACAAATCCACATCTGCGAAGGAGGGAAAACGTTCAAAAATGTGAAGGGGGATAAATATTAGAAATGCCCTCGAAGCCCCTAGGGAGGGTGAGTGGGGGGTTTACATAAGGGATGAATACTTTAGCATAATAAGGGAGGCTGGCTTCGACACCGTTAGGATACCTGTAAGGTGGTCCGCGCACGCTGGGGAGAAGCCACCGTACAAAATTGATGACGAATTTTTTATGAGAGTGGATCATGTTGTAGATAAGGCTTTGGAGCAGAATTTAACTGTGATAGTTAATGTTCACCATTGTGAGGAGATAATGCGTGATCCGCTGGGGCATTGGATGCGCTTTCTAGCTATTTGGCGGCAGATATCTGAGCGCTACAAGAATTATCCCGAAAACCTCTATTTTGAACTGCTTAATGAGCCCCATGACGCTCTAACAAGCGATCTATGGAATGCGCTGCTTCTAGAATCTGTTAAAACCATAAGGGAGACTAATCCCACGAGGAAAATAGTGATAGGTTCTGCTGACTGGAACAGCGTTCACAGCCTTAAGAAGTTAACTTTGCCCGACGACGAGAATATAATAGTCACATTCCATCTGTACACTCCGTTCGAGTTTACTCATCAGGGCGCTGAATGGGTTACCCCTTCCCCACCCGTTGGGAAAAAATGGCTTGGAACTGAGGATGAGCGGAGGCAGATTACGAGTGAGCTGGATATAGCGGTTCAATGGGCTAGAGAGCATGGGAACATCCCGCTGCTCCTTGGGGAATTCGGGGCTTACGGTAAAGCCGACATGAATTCCAGGGTTAAATGGACGTATTTTGTAGCTAGGGAGGCTGAGAAGAGGGGTATCGCATGGTGTTACTGGGAGTTCTGCGCGGGATTTGGGGTTTATGACCCGGTGGAAAATAGGTGGCGAGAAGAACTATTGAACGCTTTGATCCCAAAAGAAGGCAATTACTATGTCTCCGCGGAGACCGAGTATGAAGTGATTAGCGGATCTGGATGGTACTATGAGGGCACATACGCTACAATAAAACTTGAAAGAACGGAATTCGATTCCCTAACCCCAATAGTATTTGACCACTTTGAGGGTTTAAACCCGGATAAAGACATAATCCTAGATGAAAGAACCGTTAAAGTTTACGTTGACGGCCCAAGAGAAATAAGAGCTGTGTGGAGGAGAGACTACGCTAAGCTAGCGGTCGTTTTAGTTGCCGGATTAACTGCTATGGGAGCATTATTTTTCTTCTACTTTAAAAGGCTGAAGAGAAGATAGAAAATGGGGAGGAAAAATTGGGCTGGATACGCTTAACGCCTAAACCCAGCTATTCAGCGTTTTTCATTGCGACGGAACTATTTCAGCCTCTGCGAACCTACGTCCTATTTTAGTTATCTTTACCCTCACGTGGTCGCCTGGTTTAGCGTTCGGTATAAACGTTACCAGCCCCTGTATCCTCGCTACTCCATCACCTTTCCGGCTAACCTCTTTAACCTCAACATCGTATTCTTTTCCCAGCTCGACTGGTTTTGGCGGAAACCTTCTTTCCCTACCCCTGTTGAACCGTTTTCCTCTCCTATCATTTCTCCTTTCACTTTGCATTTTTTTCACCTCGCATATGTTTAATTTTCCGCGTTTACAGGACAGTTATCTTCCCGAATTTACCAACGTTTAGCTGGCGTTCTCCCCTAAACGATCTAACGTAACCATTCTCGATCTTTATTGTGTCGTTCACATTTACCCGCTCGATCTGCTCATTCCACAGAGACAGCTTTATTGTTCCAGTTTCGTCTCCTATAATGGCGTCAGCAACCCTGAAGACTTGCCCGCTGAACCTTGAGACAACCTCACGCGGCTCCGAGATCTCTAGAACCTTCGCCACAAGATCGACTTTCCGCATCCCATCCCTCAACTCTTTAATCTTCATTTATACAGATCCCTCCTACACATTTTTCCGCGATCCCAGGAACAGAACCACTTAGAGCTGGCGCCTTTAATCCGCGGCGTGTGGTGAAGATAACCGATAAGTCTTTAAACTCTCTAAAAAGGGGAAATTCTGTTACCACTAGATTACACAGAATTTTCGGCGGATTCGTTCCGGTCGGCATCTACTTTTTCGTCCTGTATCGCGGAACTAACATCAAAGCAGAAAGTCGAGAAGTGATCTTCCCGGCTAACTGCTTTGATGCTAGCGGTTAAAATAAAGGATCAGAGCATCATATAAACTTTACTTTTTCCACCCGCTTAGTGGCTCTAGAGTCCTTCTTTGAACCTTCTATATGTTGCATAATCCAAGTATTCGACGAACTTGTTTTCAGCCTGATACTTGACGGTGAATTTCTGGCGGCTTCTCTTATCTTTAATCTGGCTTGTCGTCACGAAGAGATATGCGTCGCTTCCGGCGCCTGAACCGTAGCTCACGATCATTATCCTTTTGTGGGGTTCAGCCTGGTCCAGTATGGCGGCTAAACCTATTGGCGAGGACCCTGAGTACGTGTTGCCAAACTTTGAAACCTGTAAGCCAAGCATATATTGCTCGGGCTTAAATCCCAGCGCTGCCGCAGCCCTAGCCGGGAAAGCGGGGTTAGGTTGATGGCAAACGAAGTAGTCGATATCGCTGGGTTTTAGGTTCATTTTATCCATGAGCTTCTTGCCAGCCTTTATGATGTGCTTGAAGTAGGCTGGCTCGCCGGTGAAGCGCCCTCCGTGTCGTGGATAACGCTCTGTGTCTCTTCTCCAGAAGTCCGGTGTATCAGATGTGCATGAATACCATCCTTCGACCTCCGCTATAACATCCTTCATACCAAATATGAACGCCGCTCCACCGAAACCCACAAAGAAGTCCAGTTCGCCGCCCGGCTCATCCCTGGGCGCTGCCTGAGCGTTATCGGCGCCTATGACCATTACGTAATCCATAGGATCCTTAGGATAATATACTAGCGCCATAGCATCCTTAAACATGCTTGTTGCAGCCTTACAGGCAAACTCCGTATCTACCGCATCGACTCCTTGAACGCCTTCAGCTTTCTCCTCTTCGCCGAGCTTAAGGACCTGCGCAACCTTTGATGCTATCGGGTTAACAGCGTATGGATTTGATTCAGAGCCAACATAGATTTTACCTATAAGCCTACTGTCCACGCCGGAGTGTATCAGGGCAAGTTTTCCAGCCTCAACGGCGGCGGTTATAGCGTCCTCATCTATGAAGGGGACTGAACGCTCCATTGCTCCCTCCCGAATCCTGAACTTTGAGACGTATACCCCGTAACCAACTATGCCGGGAACATCGTATTCCTTGCTTGGCTTAACTATTTCATACGGCTGGTATGGATAATATTCGTCGGCAAACGTGAAAGCTAGGGAGATCGTTGGTATGATATCGCTTTTATCGACGGAGTATCTGCGTCTAAACCTTGGAACCACCTCCCTGCCTTCCAGCTCGTCCAGGTTTACCGGTTTGCCACCATCTATGATAGCGTCGGTTAATCTTCCCGGAACCCTAACTTCTCCATTATGGAAGGACACTATTCCATAAATGTATGCGCCTAGTTTCACAAACCTGTTAGTCGGCTCCCTCACGACAGTGCATGTTTCAAGAACGCCCTTCTCGTAGAAGAAGTCTATGTCAATCATTTTTCCGAGGCTTTTTCTACCGCAGCTCCCGCAGTACTTTCTTGTCCTAAAGTATTCTCTTCCACATAAGGGGCATTTACTGCCTTTAAGCCTATCTCCAATGTATGATACTCTTCTCTCTATGGGTTCACTGCCCACTCTTCTCCCTCCCTAAAATATGAATATAAACCTTTGTTCCGAAACCTTCAATCTCCTGAACGCATCCATAAATCATATCGCCATCCGGCTTTACCTGCCTCTGACCAGCTTCACCCCTAAGCTGTTTTACAACCTCAAATATTTGTGCCCCGCCGGTTGCGCCGAGCGGGTTTCCATCAGCCTTTAAACCACCATCAGTATTCACGAAGACTTGCTTACCGTCCAAGTGGTAGAAGCCGCTCCAGTTTTGAAAGTTTTCGTAAAGCTTTATCCATGCAGTACCCTTCTTAACGAAACCTAGGTCTTCAAGCGAAATCATCTCAAGAACAGTTGATTGATCGTAGATTTCCAGCAACTTTATGTCGCCTAGAGTTATGTTAGCCATCTTCAAGGCTTTCTCCATAGCTATTTTGCTTGCAATAAAGCCTGTCCTAAAGGGTCTAGACGGATATGAGATGAAGTCTGTCGCTAGAGTTGAGGCGAGCACATATATTACGTTATCGGTGTACTCCTTAGCTTTTTTAGGGCTCGCTAATATTATAGCTGTTGCGCCATCGGAGATGGGTGCGAAATCATATAAGCCAAGCATCTTACGCTCCTCCTCCCTAGCTGCAAAAACCCTCTTAACGTCTATTTCTCTGCGGAAGTGCGCATACTCGTTAAACACAGCGTTACGGTGATTTTTTACGGAGATTTGGGCGAGAGCCTCCATGAGCTTACGCTGGTCGTCGTCCCGTATATTATATTCCTTAATATATTCTCTAAGAAGCAATTCATGATTGCTCTCCGGGGTTCCTCCAGTATAATAGCTCCAATGGTCTACGAGCAGCATCAAGTTATCCCTTATTTTGCTCCATCTATCAGTCATCTTCTCCATTCCGCCGACGAGAACAATATCGTATTTGCCGGCTTCTATAGCGTTGCAAGCGTTAAATAGCGCTGAGCTAAAGGATCTCATCTTCTCTATAGGTATATTCATCTCCAGCAGCTGTGACATAAAACCCTCTTCTAAACCTATCTTGTTAGTGACCTGCAGCAGGTAATCTGAAATGTAGCAGGCATCTAGATCCCTCCGCTCTATTCCAGCGGAATCCAACGCCATTAAACCAGCTTCATCAATTAGGTCCTCGGGATCCAGCTCATAATGCTCACCAAATCTAGTTCTACCCACACCAATTATTGCAATTGGTTCCCGCATATGCTATCTTTCCCCTCTTCATCTCTTTAGGGTACTCAAGTATCCTTAAAAGACTTGCTATTTTCCGGGAATTAGAAGCAGGAAACATTTTCCATAGTTTTCTGACACACAGATATCCCAGCTATTAATCGTTTCTCCTTCGATTATATGAGGCAAACAAGAAAAACTTCCCGCTCCCCACTATCTGGAAACCCTTCACCCTCATAACCTTAACAGCATGATCTTCTGAGCCTAAAAGCTAACCTCCTCCCCGCCCTAAAGGGCGAGGCTTTCAGGTTGTAAAACCTTCTAGCTAAACAAGATCGATAAAAAGCGCAAGCACCTTTTCTTCTTTCATTGGGGAAATAATAAAGGTGACATATTTACATTGGTGACTCCTTTAAAAGGCTCCAAAACTTTTACATAAGCGTGATGACACCTCTTCTAATAGCGTTGTAGGGTGATGATTAATGGAGCGCGTCGGTATTCTTGTAGTCTCTTATGGTTCTAGGGAAGCCGCCATGGTTGATGCTTTCACGAGAAGCCAAGAGTATAGGGTTGAGCTTTATATTGCTGATAGACAGAAAAACCCATTTAATGTCCGCAAGGCTAAGGAGCATGTTGTAATCCCAGACCTCAATGTTGAAGCCATCTATAGGTTCGCTGAAAAAAATAGGGATAGAATAGATTTTGGCATAGTTGGTCCGGAGAAGCCTATAATCGAGGGCATAAGGAACTTGATTGAGGATAATCTCCGCATACCGATGATTTGCCCAACCAAAGAATATGCTTTAGAGAGGAGTAAAGTCATGCAGAGAAGACTTTTTCAGGAGATTGTTCCTGAAGCCAACCCGAGATTCAAGGTTTTCGACCCAAACGATTATAGGGATTTAAGTGACGTTAAAAGGGACTTGTTTAAGTGGCTGGACGAGCTTGACAATAAGGTGGCGGTTAAACCAGACGCCCCAGCCGCCGGTAAAGGGGTCGGCGTTTGGGGAGACCACTTTAATACGCGTGAAGAAATACTAGAGCATTTTCTAGCAAACTTCAAGGTTGGACCGGTCATAGTTGAGGAGAAGATTGAGGGGGAGGAATCGAGTTTCCAGGCTTTCTGCGACGGTAAACATATCATCCCACTGCCGGAGACAAGAGATTACAAGAGGGCTTTTGACGGTGATAAGGGGCCTAACACCGGCGGGATGGGCACATATAAGGATAAGGGCAGCATTTTACCGTTTATGAGGATTGAGGATTGGGAAGAGGAAAAAAGAATCGTTAAGAAAATATTCGAAAAGCTTAAGGGTGGAGGCTCAAACCCCTGCCTCAGAGGAATGCCATTCTATGAGGCGTTCATACACACGGGTAAAGGGCCAATGATATTGGAGAACAATAGTAGGCCCGGTGACCCTGAGATAATACCGATCCTAGCGCTCCTAAAAGATGATTTTGTCGACATATGCTATAGGATGATTGAAGGCACCCTCACGCGCATAGATATCGATGAGAAGGCTGCTGTTTTAATTTATAAGGTGCCGCCAAAATACGGCGGATACATAGATGCGTTTCCGCATCTGGTTAATAGGGATGAGATAGGTACACCGGTCATCTTAGATGATGCTGAAAAACTCTCATCTAAATATGGTGACAGTATTAGGGTTTATCCTGGCTCAATGGAGATCCGGGAGGATGGAAGAACGTACGCGTTATCTTCTAGAGCTGTAGGCGTTCTAGGCATCGCCGACGATATTCAGAGCGCGCGTGAGATAGCCGTGGAGGGCATAAAAGCCATTAGAGGGGGAGCCTTATGGTATAGAACTGACATAGCGTCAAAGGAGCACATTGAGCGAAGCATAAGACATATGGAGGAACTGAGGAAGCGGGCATGATGAAGATTTTCATAACCGATTGCGAAGGCCCCATCTCTAAGAACGACAATGCTTTTGAACTCTCAAGCTGGCTTATTCCGGAAGGCGATAAGCTTTTTACTCTAATAAGTAGATATGATGATGTTTTAGCAGACATAGTTAAGAAGCCGGGCTACAAGGCTGGGGACACCCTCAGGCTTATAGTGCCGTTCCTGAAGGCTTATGGTGCAACAAACGCGCTAATGAAGCGCTTTTCCTCGGAAACTTTGCTCCTCATCCCTGGAGCTGGCGAGGCGCTGCGCTATATTAGGTCGATTATGCCGACGTTCATGGTTAGCACGAGCTATGAGCCCTACATAAGCGCGTTATGCGATGCGATAGATTTCCCGACGGAGAATGTTTACTGCACAAAAATCGATATAGATAAATACTATATGACGGCGGAGGAGGTTGAGCGTATAAAATCTCTAAGGGAAGAGATCATCAATATGCCTATGATAGAGATACCTCTAGGCGCAAAAACGCTGGATGATCTGCCGCCTGAAACACGGAGGGTGATAAAGCGACTCGACGAGATCTTCTGGAAAGAGATAGCGGATATGAGGATAGGTGCAGCTATAAGAGAGGTTAACCCGATTGGCGGATACGAGAAGGCTAGGGCTGTTAGGGAGATAGCCTCAATATTTGGCGGAGACCTATCATCCATAATTTATGTTGGGGACAGCATCACGGACGTCGAATCGTTTAGGCTTGTGAGAAAGAACGGAGGCTTAACAGTGTCATTTAATGGAAACCAGTACGCGGTGAGGGAAGCGGAGATCGCCGTTTTATCACATAATGCAATAATATTGGCGGTGCTAGCTGAGCAATTTAAAAAGTTTGGAAAGGAACACGTGTTAAATCTTGCTGAGAACTGGGATATAAGTATGCTAGAAGACTACTGCAGCCCAACCCTAATTGAGAAGATGAGAAGCTTACATCCAGAGAAAACCCCATGGGTTGAGAAAATAACCCCAAACAACATGGAGCGCTTAATCCAGGAGAGCACAGCCTTCAGAAAAACGGTTAGAGGGGAAGCAATAGGAGCTCTAGGCTAAAATTGAATTAAAAGAGACGCGCTATTTCATCAAATATAAGCGTATAATAAAAAATCATAAATAATCATGAGTTTAAAACTGGTTGTTTGGTGAAAAACATGTCCTGCTGTGGAGGAAAGAGGAAGAAGAAGTCTGAGGAGAAGAAGACTGAAGAGTCTAAGAAGTAGCGGCTTAATCAAAATTGTTATCCCTAATCCTCTTTTTATTTATTGAGCGGTGGCTTTGGATGAACGCGTTTATTGAGGATACTTATGCTGAAGCCTTCGAAGGACTATATTTTAGAATCCTTGTTACGGCAAGCGATAAGAGAATCCTTGTAAAAGCGGCTGAGGACTCAACAGCAACCCCCTCAACAGTTATTGGGCGTATTGAGGGGGGAATTGAGCGCTGGGTTCCCAGAAACGAGACGCCTGATGGACGTTTAGGCGTGATACTGCAGTTCTGGAGCGGTATAGATGAGAGGAAACCTATTGAAGAAGTCGTTAGAAGGTTTTATAGGGAGCTCTCCTATAGGATTAGGCAGGATATACTCGTTAAGCCCTTCACATCGGTTTTCGACGCATGCCCAAATCCGATAGGCAGAGTTGATACGTTGGAGCTGATAGGTCATTGCGGCGACGGGTACGAGTGGATTGAAAAGCGGTATGGGCGGGAGATGATAGTTGTGCCGATAATGGTTCCAGACTTCAGGATTGAGCGTTTCCTCGGCTATGGTCGCGGGGTTATGGGCGGAAACTTCTGGTATATGTGTCGGACGAAAAAAGCTGTGTTAGAGGCTGGGAGAAAAGCCTTAAAGGCTATAAGCCAAATCGAGGGCGTAGTCACGCCTTTCGATATATGCGCAGCGGGCTCAAAGCCTGAGACAAAGTTTCCTCAAATAGGTCCCACAACAAACCACCCCTACTGTCCATCGCTTAAGAGCAGGCTTGGAGCAGAGTCTAAGGTTCCGGATGGAGTTCGCTATATACCGGAGATAGTTATAAATGGGTTAACTTTAGACGCCGTTAAGGAAGCCATGAGAGCCGGAATAAAAGCCACATTGAATGTTAGAGGGGTCGTTAGAATCTCAGCTGGGAATTATGGTGGAAGACTCGGCAAATACATCATTTCTTTGAAGGAGATCATGCTATGACCTTTGAAGTGGTTTGCTTCGGCGCGCTGAACGTTGACAAGCTCTATAGGGTTGATAGGCTGGCGGGCGCGGATGAGGAGAGCGTAATAGTGGATTTTAGCGAAAGCCCCGGCGGTTCAGCCGCCAACACTGCCGTAGGGTTGGCGCGGCTTGGCGTTAAAGTTGGCTATATCGGTAAGGTTGCTAAGGATAGGGAGGGTGAACTCCTCTTAAAGGCTTTCTTAAGCGAGGGTGTTGATACGAGTGGAATAATTGTCTCCGAAACCGGTAGGAGCGGGTCGGTTATAGGCTTTGTAGATCAGAGAGGGAACAGAGCACTATATTTGGACCCAGGCGTTAATAACGCATTAAAGTACGAGGAGATAAACCTGGATTACGTTAGGGGCGCAAAGATCCTGCATTTAACCTCCTTTGCGGGAAACCCGCCTTTCGAAGCCCAGAAAAAGCTCGTTGAGAGTATCCCAAATATTAAGGTCACATTTGATCCCGGGGTCATTTATGCCCGCAAGGGTTTAGATGCCCTTAAACCCATAGTTAATAGAACATATGCGCTCCTTCCGAGCGAGGGTGAACTGCGCCTTTTAACTGGGAAAGATTACCGTGAGGGCGCTCGGATCCTGCTCGATGAGGGCGTGCAGATCGTTGCCGTTAAGCTCGGGGAGAGAGGCTGCTATGTTACAGACGGCTACGAGGAACATTTAATAGATCCATTCAGAGTTAAAGTTGTTGATACAACTGGCGCCGGGGACGCTTTCTGCGCCGGCTTTATATATGGGCTGCTTAGGGGGAAGAGCTTAAGGGAGTGCGGTGTTCTCGGAAACTTCGTTGCTTCCAGATGCTTGATGAAGATGGGAGCTAGGGAGGGGCTTCCAAAACTAGAGGATTTACCGCCAGAACTCCGCTAGGCTCAGTCATATAGATTGACAGGTATTTAGGTTTTATTAGCAACTTTTAAATTCCGCTTCTTCCAATATTAGAGAAGTGTGAGTGCGCCTAATGAGTACAATGAATTTTCGTAATAGGCTTTTTTCCCTACTCGCTGAGGAGCTTGGAAGCTATATTCCGCAATTCAAGCCGTATACGCTTGATTATCAAATGGTCGTTTATGCTTCAAGGGATTTGGAGACATGGCTAAAGGTGAAACTAGATACAGAAGACGCCCGAACGGTTTACAGGAAGATTGAGGAGTATTTTAGGAGAGACCCGGTAGACTTAAAGGCTTCAGTAAACTTTTGGGCTGGCATGTGGCTTAAGAAGTGGCAGGAGCGGGTCAGGGTCCTCTCAACAAAATTCGATATGCCGAAAGACTACATGGAGAATATTAGGATGGCTAGAAAAGTCTATCAGCACATGGATTATAAGCTAGATTTAAAGAGTATGGCTGTCAGAAAACTCATAAAGCATGGCGAAATATGTATGATTGAATTCATAGCTGAAAACCTAATAGTTGAGGAGATAGCTAAGCGCATTCGAAAGACTAGTAAAGACTTAAATATTGTAGCGATAGACCCGCTGAAAATATATAGTGCCCTCAGCGCTAGAATCTCCCGATTACCGAAGGAGAAAGGTCCTCTAGTGTACTTAAATATAAGGCCAAACGTTTTTCAATAGTATTTTTATCCACGAGGCATGAGGGCGGGGTTTAAAGAAAAATCATGTAAGAGTTTTGGTTGGAAGATGACTTGGAATGACCATTGAGCGCTTATCAACAGGTATACGTGAATTAGATGCTATGCTTGAGGGCGGTATACCCAAAGGCTTCACTGTGGCGATAACGGGTGAGCCGGGCACAGGGAAGACTATCCTCTGCATACATTTTATTGCTCAGGGGATAAGTGAGGGGGACAAATGCATTTATGTGACGACTGAAGAGAGCCGTGAATCTATAGTTACGCAGGCAGCGCAGTTCGGCTTCGATTTCACTAAGGGGATAACTGAGAAGAAAATGGTTATTATTGATGCGTTGATGGGAACTAAGGATGAATGGTCGCTTCAAAGCCTAGACATCGAGGAGCTTGTAAACAAGGTTATTGAGGCTAAGAAGTTTCTAGGTTACGGTAGAGCCCGCTTAGTCATAGATTCGCTCTCGGCTTTCTGGCTCGATAAGCCGGCTATGGCTAGAAGATACTCCTACTTCGTGAAGAAGGTTTTATTTAAGTGGGATTTCACGGTCATGGCGACCTCACAGTACGCTATAACAACCTCCGAGGCTTTCGGCTGGGGCGTAGAACACATAGCTGATGGTATAATAAGGTTTCGTAGAGCCGTTAGGAACGGCGTTCTTAAGCGTTACATCTTAATAGAGAAGATGCGGCAGACAAACCATAGCCTACAGATGTATGAGATAGCAATATTGCCGGGGAAGGGATTAACGATAGTTAAGCCCGTTGATATGCGGAGAGAAGACATATCTTTGCCCAGACACGTTATGGAGCGTATTCAAAGAGCATCTGAAAGAAGGGAAGCCGAGATACCTTGAAAACCCTAAAAGAGCATTATTCACGCCCAGAGGTTCAAAGAGAAATCTTAGACTTCTGTAGGGGCAGATGGGTTGCCCTTCACTACGCATATTCGGGCGGCAACCTATCTTTTAAGAGGTACACCAATGAAGGTAAACCGATCAAGATAAATGGATTAGAGGATCTTGCTAGAGTAAATAACGGCGCGTTAAGATCGATTTACGCAACGGCTAACGTTTATAGGAGACTACAATGTGTTGAAGATCTATATGATTACGCGAACATCGCCTACTGTACGCCGACATGGGACGTAGACGGCGATCTGTCAAATTGGAGGGAAACAATCCGGGTTGCCGGGGAGATAGTGCGCTTCTTAGGCGATCAAGGAGTTAGGAGGTCAGTTTACATTAAGTGGTCTGGGAACGGATGCCACATCCATATAAACGAGAAGAGCATATCAGGGAGTCTGCTTGAAAAATATAGTCCTCTAGATCTGGCGTACGCCATCGTCGAATATGTTAATTCTAGGCTCTCGCTAGATTCTACAGGGATATTATGTGGCGGTAAAGTGACGGTAGAGAACAAAATCGACCTCACTAGAGTATTCACCTGCCCACTAAGTCTGCACCGGGAGCTGGACGCCGTATGCGTATGCATGAAGGCGGAGGATCTTGAAAAATTTAATCCGAAATGGGTTAACCCTCAAACGTTTAGGCATGATCCCGATTGGCGCGAGTTTAAAGATGGGGAAGCTGACGGTCTCGCTGAGAAAGCCTATAAGGCTGTGGGAGGATATCTGTTTAAGCCTAGGAAGAAGAGGCGGAAGACTAAGCCCCTAGATGAACAGATATTAGAGTGGCTGCAGAAAGAATAATGCTCTCACGATTTAAATAAAGAAGAGGAAGCGTTTTAGAAAGGCTCTTTCTCAAAAAGTAAATGGTACTATCTTCGGCGCCCTTTCCCCCAGAAGCTTGTTTATGACTAGCTGCGCCACTTTTGCCCCGCTGAGCAGCATTCCTCCAAATATTGGACCCATCCGCGGAGACCGGTCTATCGCAGCAACAGCCATGCCGGCGGCGAAGAGCCCTGGGCATACTTCTCTAGTGCCCTCAACAACCAACCTTTCAGCTCTAGGAGCCCACATAGATCTCTCTCCTAAAATAGATATGTTTAGCTCCGGAATTTTTTTGGAGGCAACTGAGAGAACCTCAGCGTCATGTCCAGTGCAATCTACAACGGCTTTAGCCTTAATCCCGAGGGGATCCACGTGGAGCCCAGCCATGACGACTGATGACCATTGGACGACCACGCCGGTCACCCTGAGAGGGTTACCCCTATATATTACGTCGTCAACCGTTACGCCTAGAATTATCTTTGCCCCAGTATCTATGGCTTTAGACGCCAATTTAGCCATCATTTCAGCAGCATCAACGACGAATAAGCCATCTTCCAGCTCCTCCATCCTGCAGCCAACCTCCCTTAAAATAGCGTCTGCCGGAGACTCCACGACAATTTTGTGAAACTGCATTCCTCCGCCGCCCATGCCGCCGCCGAAGGATAGCCTCCTCTCAAACAAGACTGTTCTCAGCCCCGCCCTAGCCGTGTACATCGCGGCTGTGAGCCCAGCTGGACCCGCGCCAACGATCACGACGTCTGTATCAGCTATGTTAAGCCAGTCTTCCATGGTTTTCCTAACTATTATTCGGGTTATGGTTTCCTCTTCAACACCCCTGATCTCGCACATCGTGCATATCACCGCCATCTGTTTTAAGGTGAAAATATTTTTAGCCCGCTATTTATGCTCTAGGCTTCTCCTCTGTATGGAGAGACATAGCTCACATAGTTTTAACGCCACTTTGCCCGTATCAATTTTTCCGGAGACGATTTCACCCGCCACCTCGCTTGCAGCCGACTCTATTAAAGGCAGGAAATCCTTAAATTCTTCCAGATCCTTCACCCCCCGCTTTGAGCGTAAATATTGGCTTATGGCTGCCTGGGTTATCCCAAGCTTCTTCGCCGCCTCAATCTGCGTAAAACCATATTTTTCGATAAGCTCCCTAGCTACATAAGCCCTAAACAGCGGAGTGAGGCGGCGCCCAATAGACTCGCATGGCAGATACATGGGCTTCACTTAAGATCAATATAACGAGCTTATAAATTAAGTTTTTCGCTTTAAAACAATATATGGCTGACCTCATAAGAAGAATATTAGGAAGCCTGCTAGAAATTTAAAAGGGGTGTACCAAGTGGGGAGCGTGAAAGACCTAGAGATAATTAGGAAGCCGACGGCTGAATCCATGGGTGTAGGCAGATTCCATTTTTCAGACCGCTACTCCGTCTTCGATTGGGGTGAGATGCCCGATCACATAGATGGGAAGGGAGCATCCCTATGCCTTATGGGAGCCTACTGCTTCGAGAGACTTGAGGAGAAGGGTATTAGAACCCATTACCGCGGGCTCGTGGACGAGTTGGGGCGAATCGTCCATTTTGACGAGTTGG
>JAWBZG010000020.1:0-22097 GCA_038866525.1 Bathyarchaeia archaeon | reverse complement strand
TTAAGGTTAAGGGAGGACTTTTAGGAGCCATTCTCGGATCCATAATAGTTTTTGCATTGATTTACTGGATGAGGGAGGTTAAAAGAATCTTTAGTGCGCAAAGAAAAACGGTTGAAGAACATGACTGGCTCTATGACCTTATTGAGGAGGGGGAGAATTTGATCTTCGTGGCAAAGGTTCCGGGACCGCCCGAAGAAATAAAGGTAAGAGTATCTGACGGGGTATTGGAGATTAAGGGGGGTGGAAACTTTCTTAGAAGAGTGGAGATATCGAAAGATGCAAAGCTTGTGGAGAAATCTTATGCGAATGGGGTTCTATTATTAAAGCTGCGGGTATCGCAAATAAAACAGAGCAGGCTACAGTAGCCGCAATTTATGTAATTATGTGATCTACACACATTTTACTTCAAATTACCCGCCGTTTTTAATCCCTCGTCACGTGATCCCAGTTTAACTATTGGTTTTGCCCAATCCCCATATTTTATCCAGATTAGAGCTGCGATTCCTCCTATAAAATTGCTTAACGCTATCGCTAACCATGCTCCAGATGATCCCATGGCAAAGGGGAAGGCTAACATGTATCCTAACCCCGCCCTAATACCCCACAGCCTAAATATTCCGATTAGTGTTGGGGTTAACGTGTGACCTGAACCTCTACCAGTCGACATAGCGACCATAAATAAGCCGAAGAATGGTAGTGTGGGTAGGAGTTTTTGGAGAAAGGAGCTGGTTTCGGCTATTATTAATGGGTCATCGGCGAACACGTCGGCTAAGAGCCCTCTAATAGGGTAAATGATCGTTGCCCCCAACGCAACCAGCGTGAATGTTAATAGGCAAGATTTATATGCGACCTCCCTAGCCCTCCTAATATTTCCAGCTCCTAAGCTCTGTCCAATCATTATGGCGGTTGCTCCGCTGAGACCGAAAAGGGCTGCGTCAACTATATCCATTATAACGAACCCTATCGCATAGGATGTAGCCGTCACTATGCCGAGATCATTCACTATCCTCAGCTGCATTAGGAAGGCGAAACCATTCGTTAATCCTAGGACGAGGATCGGTGAGCTTATGCGGGCAACCAGAGTAGCCCATTCAAGATCCATATCTCTGGTGAACATTATCTTAAGATCCGGGTAGCTTCTCCTAATAATATAGGCCAGCGTCAGCGTTGATATGCCCTTACCCATGACATCTGTGATAGCTGCACCTATGACTCCTAGCCTGGGAAACGGACCTATCCCGAGAACTAGGAATGGGTCTAGTAACGCATTTAAGCTGACTGCTGCAGCATTAACGATTGCCGGTTTCCTAGTATCGCCCACGCTTTGAAGGATCGTTGTAAAGGTCAGCGATACATAGTTCAGTAAGATGTCGAAGGCTATTATACCTGAGTATTTGATGACCTCTTCAAAGATTTCTTGCGGCGTCGATATAATGTAGGAGAAGATAAACTCTCTTAAGGCTAAAAGCGTCATGCAAAAGATGATTCCAGCGAAGAATAGTACTGTAAAAAATCGTGATGCTGAGCGGCTAGCCTCCCTATACGATTTCCCACCCACATATTGGGAGACCATTCCTAGACATGCCGCGGTCAACGCCATGGCGAAAGATTGAAAAAGCATTATAATGGGCCACGTCTGTCTCGGAACTGCCACAGTAATATCGCTATATTGGCTTAGCCAGTATGCGTCCGCGGTATTGTATACGACAATGATCAGTTGGTTTAGGAGGGGAGGCGCACCTAGCCATAACAACATGCGAAGAATTGGACCGTGAATTATCCTGTCCCGATATTTACTTATTGAAGTGGCTTCACTCGAATCGCCGTCTTCATCAGCCATGAGTATAATTGAGCCGAAATTATCACTTAAAAGTTTTTATGCTAAGTTTAACATTTTTAGCCGCCTACTAGCAACGCTTATATCTAAGCCCCCTAACTAATTATTCCCCATAGCAATGGAGAGGTTGCTGAAAAATAGATAACCCATATTCACGTCTCTCGATGGGGATTGAGCGGTTTGAATCTAGCGATGTTTATAGCTCCCATAATAAGCATGCTTACTCAAGTTTTCTCCATCTTCTTAGCCTATAGGATTTTTCATAGACGTAATATTTCTGAGAAAATACTTGAGCTTTCGAAAATTATTAAGAATGGAGCCGTAACCTACTTAAACCAGCAGTTTTTAGCGGTTTTAGTATTCAGTATAGCTTTAGCCGTTGTGATGGGCTTATTCTTTAACCTATTTACCGCCATAACTTTCTCTATCGGATCGTTTTTCTCAGCTCTCTCAGCATATTTAGGGACCTTGATAGCTGTCAATACGAACTCTAGAACAGCCGAAGCCGCAAAAGAGGGTTTCAGAGAAGCCTTCATATTAGCCTTTGAAGGCGGCATGTCTACAGGCCTAATGTTAACCAGCTTAGGTTTACTTGTTGTCAGCGGATTACACCTAGTGTTCTCGGCTCTTGGGCATGAAGATCCGGAAAACTTGGTTGGCTTAGGATTTGGGGCAAGCTTAGTGGGGTTATTCGCACGCGTGGGTGGAGGAATATACACTAAGGCAGCAGATATAAGCGCGGATCTGGTTGGTAAAATCGAGATAGGTCTACCTGAAGATGACCCGCGTAATCCAGCTGTGATTGCGGATCAGGTTGGCGATAATGTTGGCGATGTTGCTGGAACTGGCTCGGACGTATTTCAGTCTTACGTTTGCACCCTTATAGCGGCAATGATACTGGGGGCATCTGTACGCGGCATAGCTGGGCTAACCTATCCACTACTAGTTCTAGGAGCTGGCATAATTTCTTCAGCCGTCGCCCTCTTTCTATCTTCCAGAGCCCTAAGCGGAAACTTGGAAGAATCCGTTTACTTAGGAATAGGTATTTCAGCGCTTTTAGCATCTTTAACTTCAGCCGTAATATCACAGATCTTTTTCGGCAACTTAAAGGCATTTTATGCAACTTTAGCAGGAATCGTAGCGATACTGCTGCTAGCCTATGTAACCAGTTATTTCACTTCACCTAGGGGGAGGGTTGTGAGGAGCATAATGTTCGCATCTAAATCTGGACCTGCAATGAACGTTCTTACAGGGTTATCGGTAGGCTTGGAAGCAGTTTTTATACCCACTCTAATTCTTTCCGCGGTAATCTTTCTAGCATACCATTTCGAGGGGTTATATGGCATAACGCTTTCAGCCATCGGCTTCCTATCTATAATGGCTACGTTCGTCTCAATATCGGCTTATGGACCAATAGTCGATAACGCGAATGGTTTAATAACAATGTCAAATATGGAAGTAGGTTTACGTAGAACTATGGATATACTCGACTCCATAGGCAACATGACTAAAGCGGTATGTAAAGTTTATGCGATCGGAACCTCGGCATTAGCGCAGGTTGCGATCTTTTCAGCCTACCTAAATGCTGCGAAACTAAAAGCCATCAATGTAGTAAACCCCGTTGTGGTGGCTGGGATGCTTATCGGCGGCTCCCTCTCCTTCATCCTATGTTCGCTAGTGATTAAGGCGGTCAGTAAAGCAGCTAACACGATGATCGAGACCATTCGAAGACATTTTAGAAACAGCTCTAGATGCAATGGAGACAAACGTAAACCCATCTATATTCAATGCATAAATATAAGTTCAAAAGCAGCGCTGAAAGGAATGTTTTATCCAGCGATACTTTCAGTCATCGCAGCATTCGCAGTCGGCCTACTTCTAGGTCCGGAAGCTATGGGAGGTTTTATCGTCGGGAACCTGGCCACAACGTTGCCGCTCTCCCTAATCATGTGTATAAGTGGTGCGGCGTGGGATAATGCTAAAAAATGCGTCGAAGCCAGCAGAAGGAAGAAGAAAGAAGATTTAACATACGTGTCGTCAGTTATAGGCGATACGGTAGGCGACCCGCTAAAAGACGCCGCTGGACCATCATTAGATATATTCATAAATCTGATTGGAGCAGTGGCGCTAATCTACGCCACACATGTGCTTTAACGCGAAATACTCCCTAAAATTTTCTAAAAATTTAAGGTAGCGGAATTGCAGAAGCGTTTAGCAGTCTTCTTCCCAAAATAGGTTTTCTCTCCAAATATCTACTTCAGTATCTAAGTGCGTAGATTCGGGGGATGCCATTTTAATTAAGTCTTCCTTCCCGCTTGAATAGCCGAACGCTATTAAAACGTCGCCGGCTTCAATCCTCGTATCAGGTTTTGGTCTCATACATTTGTCACCCCTCTTTATGGCGAGAATCCGCATTCCGGTCTCTTCAGGTATACGAGTTTCCCTTAGCATTTTATTGGCCAACGGCGATTTCGCGTCTACCCTAACATACGCTATTGTTTCCTCAGCGTCCCTTATAGCCACCTTGATAATAGGGTGTGGTTCGATTCCCCTTAAAATAACTTCAGCTATCTCGGCTGCGGCATCGGATATCTTCTCTGCGGCGACACCTAACCTTATGAGCCCAAGAGTCCCCTTAATATCGCTCTCATCAAGCTTGCTTGACAAAACTAGCAGTTCGAAGTTTGTATGCATTTTATCAATGTATTCTTCAAGCGCATATACTTCCTCCGCCAGCTCCCTGCTATTCATTACGAGCGCTGAATAGGCTAGGGCTATCATCAGCTCAGAAGTATCTTTAAGCTCAACGAATCGATCAACTATTTCCTTAAACCATTTTTCACCCCTCAGTTCTTTGAGCATCGGCTCCTCGCTCTTCAAGAACCTTTCACCTATTTTTTCTCTGAGCTCATTTATTCCCGCGGAGACGCCTCGCGCAATTAAAACGTCACCTTCCTTTATCTTCTCCTCATTTCCAGGATTTATTATCCACTCCTTATTCCTCCTAATAGCTATTATATCTACTCCCATTGAGGCGGGGTCTAAATCAATCAGTCTAGTACCTATGATTGGAGAGTCCGATGGAACCTTTATTCTCGATAGCCGCTCTCCAACCTTCTCGAATATTTCTGCTATAATCGGGTGGACGCCGATTTCCTGTAAAACTATGGCTGCTATGTCGCCGGCAGCATCGGAAATCTTATCTGCGGCTGAAGCAACCTTAGCGACCCCGGAAAGTATTCTTGCGTCCTCAGCATCCCTAGCCGCTATCATTATCTCCATGTTTAAGAGAAAGGCAAGAGTGTCAACTTTCTCCTCAAGCTCAATAACATCTTCCGCAAGATCCCTGTCATTAAATAGCGCCGCAGAGTAAGCTAAATCTATCATGAGCTCAGAGAGGTTCTTCATTTCTAAGAGAATTTCCCTCACAGATATGGGACGATATTTTATTCTCTCCTTCTTATGCATTCCCAATAATTCTCCCTAAAAGATACTATTTTTTACAAAGGCTTTTAAATTTACCTATTCTGATGGTGGGAAGATACGTATTTAAATTGTCAATCAGCCTTTAGAAAGAAAAACTCTAAAATATGGAAAGAAGAAATAGACGATGCAAGCATTTGGAAGAAAAACATGGACCGTGTCCAACAAAATTTAACAGATCAAATTTAATAATTTTAAACCTGGGCTCAGATTAATTAGAGAAGCACTAAATTGTGAGCTGGAGGGCAGCGTGTTGAGATCCTATTTAAGTGAAGTGGATTTCGAAGCCATAAAGCAGCGCTTCGACGCGTTCTGGGATAGAGAGGTTTTAGATAGACCTTTAATTCACGTAACCGCTCCTAGAAAACCCGAGCAGAGCATAACTCTGCCAAATGTTAAAACCATTGAGGAGAAATGGACGAACATAGATTGCATTTTGAAGAAAATTGAGCTATACTTTGAGAGCACCATTTTTCTAGGCGACGCTATTCCATCATACTGGCCGAACCTGGGTCCCAATCAGCTCACGGCTTTTCTAGGCGGCGACCTCATATTCCTAGACGAGCACACTTCATGGGTTAAACCCTTTCTAAATAGATTGGAGGGCTTCAAACCATCCATAGATGAATCCAATAAGTGGTGGAGGATTATGAATAAAATAATGGATGCGGTCTGCGAGGTCGCAGAAGGAAACTTTCTTGTAGGTGTACCGGACCTTCATTATGGTGGGGACGCTTTAGCAGCCATGATGGGTACGCGGAACCTTGTGAGGGCTCTTTACGCTCATCCAGAGGAAGTTAAAAGGGTTATTGGAAGATTGACCGAAATATGCATAGAGGTGTTCGAAGCCTTTTACCGGAAGATTTCACGCGTCCAGGAGGGTTCAATAAGCTGGATACCGGCCTACTCTAGAGGAAGATTTTTCCCACTTCAAGACGACTTTTCTGGGCTTGTCTCACCAAAAATGTTTAGGGAGTTTTTCCTAGAGGAGCAGATAGTTTTATCCAGGCACCTTGACAACTCCATCTTCCATTTAGATGGACCTATGGCTTTAGGTAACCTAGACATACTTCTAGAAGTAGACTCGATAGATGGGATACAATGGGTTCCTGGGGCTGGGGCGCCGCCAACATCTAAGTGGATACATGTATGCCGAAAAATATTGGATTCGGGGAAATGTCTCCACATAAGCTGCGAGCCGTGGGAAGTAAAAATCCTTCTGGAAGAGCTTAAACATGGAGGATTGTTCCTGCAGACATGGTGCAACGATGAGAACGAAGCCCAGAGAGTTCTAAAGATAGTGGAGAAGTATGGCGCGCGATGAAAAGTTTCACAAAACCCTTTTATGTCAAGCAAGGTTGAATACTATTTGTTCAAGGGATTAAATGTGGTTGGGTAAAATTGGGCGTATCATTAACCCCTATTGAGAGTTTCTTCACTATTCAGAAGGGTGAGGTTCCAAGCGTAAATATTGAGGGATGGTGCCTCAAGGTTGATGGATACGTTGAGAAGCCGCTCTCCCTCTCATACGACGAGTTGAGGGCTTTACCTCAAACCAGATTAATTGAGGTTCTCGAATGCTATGACAATGTGCCCGGCGGCTCCCTAATTGGGGTTGCTGAGTGGGAAGGAGTCCTTGTGAGGCGGCTGCTCGATATGGCTAAGCCTAAAAATGGCGCCTCGGATTTGCTTTTTCATTCCTTAGACGGTTACTCCACCAACCATAAAATAGAATATGTTAGGAAGATGTGCGTTATGCTCGCCTTAAAAATGAATGGTGTAACTCTGCCGATTGAACATGGGTATCCGGCTAGGCTTGTTGCTCCCGGCATGTATGGCTACAAGTGGGCTAAATGGGTTTGCAGAATAGAAGTCCTAAAAGACGGGAAGCTGGGGTACTGGGAGAGAAGAGGCTATCCATCCGAGCCATTTAGAGGCTTTCGCGAATAAGAATGCTTATCTTTCATCTACCTATGATTTAATCGCGTAGCGGAAGGAAGCGCCATGAAATCGACCGCTAAGCCTCATTTTTGGAACTGTGGAAGAAACTGTTTATGTGCCTCAATATAATCATCCAGCATGCTTTTAGCTATGCTTAACGTTGGAACCATAGGGTCTAGGGATAGCGCCTGCAACGCTATTTCCCTATCCCCGGTTAGGGCTGCTTCAACGGTGAGCTCCTGCTGCGCTATTCTATACTGCAGTATAGTCTCTATACCTTTCGGCAACCTTCCAACGTTCAGACCCCTGAAACCGAATGGACCTACTACGGCTGGGATTTCAACTATGGCTTCATCCGGTAAACCGCTTATGCATCCATTATTGGGTATATTAACTCCATCAAAGAACTGAGTTCTGCCGTTCAGAATTATCCCCATAAGCTCGTAGACGAATGAGTGCTCAGTTACACCTCTCCTCCTTTCAATGAGCTCTTTTATGGGATATCTCCCCTCAGCCCAGCCTAAAACCATGTCCCAGACCCTATTCCGCCACCCTTCACTATAGATTGTGTCTCCTGGGAAGAGTTTAAGCCCGTATTTTGCGCCATAACCCGTTTCTGGGCGCAGAAAGTAGGGGAAGAACTCTGCTACGTGAGCGTCGCCTTGAACCGGATATAAGCCGAATGTCTCCATGAGCTCGACGGAAACATACGCGTTGAAGGGCTTACCGTATTTTAGGGCTTCATCCCTTATATCCTTCATTCTCCGCTTAAACTCTGAATAAATGCTTCTCCCGTTCACATAAGCCTCTAGGATCCATGTTAAATGGTTGATTCCAGCGGAAATGAATCTGACGTCCTCAGGTTTGCATCCAAAAACCCTCGATATAAGGTGGCGTGGAGCCCTTACACCCGTACATGAACCCACGATATTCACTTTAGTCGTCTTTCTAACAGCCCTGCAGATAGCGGTTAGGGGGTTCGACTCATTGAAAACTACTGCCTTGGGGCATATTCTTTCAATATCCTTACATATCTCTACGATTGGCGGTATATGTCTAAGAGCCCTCGAGAAACCAGCTGGACCGACAGTGTCCGCTACGGTGTGATATATCCCATACTTCTCAGCGACTTTAACATCGGTCTCTATGCCCTTAACCCCGCCTACAGCGATAGTTATAACGACGAAGTCGGCGTTTTTCAAGAGTTCCCTCCTATCAACGCTGACTTCAACGCTGATCTCGGCGCGCGTTTCATTAATAACCCTTGAAGCTACCTTCTCCATAACTCTGAGCTTCTCTTCGTCTATATCCACTAAACCTATCTCTACGCCCTTAAACACCTCCGAAATAGCCATCTCAGCTAAGAGCTCCGGCGTGAAAGCTAGGCTGCCGGCTCCAATAACTACGAGCTTCAATCTTTCACCCCCCATAAACGTCTTGTAAAAGTCACTTAAGTAGGCGCGTTATGTCTATTAGGCGGGTTGACGTTGGCGCTAAGGCTCTGGTCATAACGTCTTCGGCTACACCCCTATTATTAGCCGGATTGTACATTGCCTCCACAAGCCTATCGAAATCTAAACTGTTTATTCTCTCGCATGCAGCCCTCAAGGCGTTAACATTTAAGGCTATGGCGACTTCAACAGGCATCCTCTCTGGGTTTATGTCTATCCCAAAGCGCCCCTCATAACCATACATTTTCAGCACTAGCAGCGCCGCGTACATTTGATCTAAGCCAAGTACGCCGAC
Source organism: Bathyarchaeia archaeon (assembly GCA_038866525.1). Classification (GTDB taxonomy): domain Archaea; phylum Thermoproteota; class Bathyarchaeia; order Bathyarchaeales; family DTEX01; genus DTEX01. The sequence continues at coordinate 13,090 of JAWBZG010000020.1, read as the reverse complement.
GTTTAAGTCTTGATCATAGTTTCCTAAAGGCTGGCTATTCCAATGGGTGTGCGCAAGCCTCCCATCCCGCATAATTGAGGCTAAAGCGTAGGCTAGCTCCTCGTGCCCCATTAAAACATGCCCAACCTCCGGATTCAATCCGACAAGCGCGTGCCCCTCAGCTAGAAGCCTCCTATTCTCCTCAGACTTCAATAGAGATTCAACATTTCTAGCCATCAAGATGCCGTTAGCGGTGTTCCTACAAATGTTGTTTCCACGCGGCTCATAAGGTTTAGGCTCTATAGCAACTCTAACGCCCGGAACATTATCCATGGCTTCGGCGAGACCAATCTCAAAATTATCCCACATTGAGTAGAATTCTGTACCTATAGGATTCTCATAGCCATCTATGCCAGGCCAAACCACAACGAGGTCTGCGTCCACCTCTTTAGCTAGCTTTAAAGCCCCCATCACCCGTTGTAACGCTATCTTCCTAACGTTTGGATCCGGGTTCGATAGGGATCCGAACTCAAATACCTTATCATAGAATATTTGCGGCCCAATATTTATCAGCCTTATACCGGTTTCTTTCTGAAGACTTTTATACTCATCCAGCAGATCGTAATTGACTTCATTTGGGTAATGTGCCTCTAAACCAAATGTTCTATCAATTATCCCCTCATCATACATCATGGCAATCCTCCTAAGCACGTCGTGAATCGAACCTCTCTCCACATAGGGTTCATGAAATCTTCCGCCGCTCGGATAAAAGTACCAGACACCAATAGAGAATTTAGGCTCCAGCCTAAAGCTCCTTAAATGCTTAAGCATCTCCTCCTTATTTCTTCTAATTTTCTGTTTTCGCAGATCCATGAAAACCATAAATCACACCGAAATATTGATGACAATATGTAGATAAAACATTTTTGCCAATTAATTGAGCATTTGCCGGAGACCGCGGCGCTACACTTTTATATAAGATTCCCTTCTTGAGTAGATGACGGTGAACTTAGTTTGGGATTAACATCGTTTATAAGGGCGAGCGTGAGACTATTTAAGCTCGCTAGGAAACCTGATAGAGATGAGCTTTGGCTATCAATAAAATTATGCTTTCTGGGTATAACCATAGTTGGATTAATAGGTTTCATAGTGTACATGCTTGCCTCATTTATCAGGGCAAGCGTCCAATTCCTAAGCCTATACTGGTATCTGCTGGGTGGTTAAAGTGGGCGTGGAAGAACAAGCGAGGATGTTTGCTGTGAGTACAACTGTCGGCCAGGAGTGGAACGTTGCCAAAATAATAATGGGACGAGTTGAAGCAAATAATATTCCGGTGAAAGCTATACTTATACCTGAAAACCTGAAAGGCTACATATTTATCGAGGCCGACGGACCCCATTGGGTTGAGAGGGCTACGGCTGGCATAAAGCATGTTAAGTCTAGGGTGCCGGGCGTCCTACCTTTCTCGGAAGTCGAAAAATATATCGTGGTTAAGTCGGTTATCGATGAGCTTGACGTCGACGACATTGTTGAGGTTGTTAGTGGGCCCTTTAGGGGTATGAGGGCTAAGGTGACGGATATAGATAGGGGTAAGGGTGAGGTGACGATAGAGCTATTGGAGGCTACATTCACTCTTCCAGTCACGGTTCACGCAGATTATGTGAGACTGGTTTCTAAAGGGAAGTGAGAGGGTATGCCCGCTGAAAAGAGGGTTGTTGAGCTCGTGGTCAGCGGTGGACAGGCAACGGCTGGTCCGCCGATAGGCCCGGCGATTGGGCCGCTGGGTGTGAACGTTGTTGCCGTGGTGAATAAGATTAATGAGCTGACCAAAGAATATTCTGGGATGAAGGTTCCGGTAAAGGTTATTATTGATCCTGAGACGAAATCCTTTGAGGTTGAAGTCGGCATACCGACCACAGCAGCCTTAATCATTAAGGAGGCTGGCATAACGAAGGGTTCTGGTAAACCAAATGTTGAGAAGGTCGGTAACCTATCAATGGAGCAGGTTATAAAGATAGCTAAGATAAAGCGGAGCAAGCTTCTAGCTAAGACTTTAAAAGCAGCTGTCAAGGAGGTTATCGGCAGCTGCGTGAGCATGGGCGTTACGATTGACGGTAAAGATCCGAAGGCTGTTCTGAGAGAGATCGATGAAGGAAAATATGATGAAGTGATTAAAGGCGCCGAGGAGATAAAACAATAACATTTTTATCCTTCAAAAATCCACGTAATTCTTACATTAATGGGGTTGAACCTGAAAATGCCTGTAGATAGGCGCAGCCTGATTGAAGCGGTAAAGGAGCTTAGGGCTAAAACTCCCAAGAAGAATTTTAAGCAATCCATAGAGCTTATCATAAATCTCCGGGACGTTGATGTTAGCAAAGCCGAGAACAGGATACAGGAGACGATTGAACTACCACACCAAATAGGGAAGAAGGTTAACGTGTGTGTTTTCGCGTCCGGCGACGCCGCTTTGAGGGCTAGGAGAGCTGGCGCAGACATGGTTCTGGAGAGGGAGGAGATTGAGAGCCTTATGGGCGACAAGAAGAGACAGAGGCAGATAGCTAAGCGATTTGACTCCTTCATCGCGACAGCGCCACTAATGCCCTTAGTTGGCAGAGTGTTCGGCGCGATACTTGGTCCTAGGGGTAAGATGCCTACACCCGTGCCTCCAACAGTAGATATAGAGCGTGAGGTGGAGCGGCATAGGAGGCTGGTTATGGTTAGAACTAGGGGTCAGCCGGTCTTAAGCTGCAGGGTTGGAACAGAGGATATGAGCGATGATGAACTAATAGATAATATTGAAGCTGTTTTAAGTAGAATTGAGGGAAAGCTTAAAAGAGGGATCAAGAATATAGCGTCAATCTACATTAAAGCGACCATGGGTCCTCCAGTTAAAGTTAAGATTGGGGAGGATTAATGTTGCTAGCTCAGGCTCGAAGAACCCTACTCTACAAATCTGAGAAGATCAAGGAGATAAAAGATCTCTTAGCGAGCTACCGCGCCCTCGGTATCGCTGACCTACATAAGGTTAGGGCGCAGCAATTGCAGGAGATAAGGCGGAAACTTGAGGGCATAGCGAAATTAAAAGTTTATAAAAATACTTTAGTTGAACGCGCTCTTAGAGATATGGGATACACAAACATAGAGCGTCTGAAAAAGTATATGCAGGGCTCAAACGTCTATATTTTTACGAACCACAATCCATTTAAACTAGCGCTTCTCATCGAGAAGAGTAAGGTCAAGGTGCCCGCGAAAGCTGGAGACGTAGCGACCGAAGACATAATTGTTCCAGCCGGCAATACTGGTCTGCCTCCCGGACCAATAATCAGCCAGCTAAACGCTGTCGGCATACCGACGCGCATAGAGAGCGGGAGCGTCTGGGTCAGTAAGGATACTGTTGTGGCGAGGAAGGGCGAGGTTATAAACGAGAGTCTGGCAGCGGCCCTATCCAAGCTCGGTATTAAGCCGATAGAGCTTGGATTATCGCTTAAAGCCGTATATGATAGAGGGTTTGTGCTCTCTGAAAACGACCTGAAGCTCAACTTTGAAGAATACAAAAAGAGTATTGGGGAAGCCTACGCGCAAGCCCTTAACCTGGCTCTTAACGCCACCTATCCCATGCCTGAAACAATTGCGCTCTTACTCCACAGAGCCGTATTCGAGGCTAGAAATCTGGCTCTTAACGCCGGGGTCTTCCTACCGGAGGTTATACCAGAGCTGCTTTTAAGAGCGCATATGGAGGCTCTAGCCCTAGAGGCTGAGGTTAAAAAGAGGCAGGGTCTCTAGACCTTCTCGACGTCTAAGTCTATGCTCCTTATAATCTCCATCAACCTGCTCTTATCTTCTCCTCTAATACCCTTCCAATCTAAAACTATCTTTTCAACCTTCTCAACAGTGCGTTCTATGCATTGCTTAAGCATAGGCTCATTGAGGTAGCCTAAAGCATACTTTGGAATCATGTGGCCGAAGGCTATGTCGCTAGTTAAAGCCATACGCGTAAACTTTTCGTTATAATGCTGCCCTCCTATGCCCAGAGCAGTTGGGTATATGTTTTCGTTTTCTGCGGCTGCCATAGCTCCCCTAGCAACTGCTTCAGCAGCCTTAAGATCAAGCCACTGTTCAATTGAGCTGCCGAGCTCAACAAACATTGCTGGAAAATCTAATGAGGGCCCGTGATGCGTGCATTCATAAGAGACTTCATAGGGGAGGCTCATCTCATCTCGGGCTTTCCTCATTTCAATTAGGGCGGCTTTCATAGCGCTTGCTGGCGAAATAGAGACTTTTCCAGATATTCCTCCAAGAGAAGCCTCACCGATGTTTCCCGGAGTATGGACGGAGAGCGTCGGCGTCCCGCTTTTGCTGCTGTGCCTTGATATAAATATTGCTATCTTTAGGTCGCTGGGGTACGGAATGCCCTGCGTTTCAACAGGCTCATTGTTAACGAAGACTAGCTTAGCTGTTTCTGAACCCTTAATCCTCCTTACATATACGGGGTTTCCGAGGAAAATTTCACCGCTCTCTTTAAAACCATACGCTTCGATGAGTTTTCTCGCTATATTTAATCCAGCAACATCTATTTTGGATGCTATGAAGAGTATCATTCATCTCCATCCCTAAATCTAAAAAATTAAGGAAATTCGTGTTAAATGCCGCCATATTGTTTATGCTTCTACTAAGGTTTCCGTGCTTCTCACGCCATTTATCCCATTTATTATGGTTGTCGCCCTCCTAAGCTCGGCGTAATCCTTAGCTTCGAGAAAGATAACTATGTCAAATCTGCCATATGTAAAGTACGCTTTCCTAACACCGCTAACTTTCTTGACCGCTTCTAAAACTGCTTCAGCTTTAGTCGGGACGACCTTCATCAATATGCATGCATTTAACATATCTTCTCACCTTTTAAGTCTCTATTTCCACGAGGGTTTCAGTGAAGACGACCCCGCTCAATCTACCAATCCTGAGAACCGTTAAGCCGAGATCCTTCATGTCAGCGGCTTCAATATCCACTACAACATCATATCTTCCTAGAACCGGAAAAGCTCTCTTAACACCTTTTAATTGGCTCACCGCCTTAACGACATCTTCAAACCTTCCATGCTCAGTCCTTATTAACATGCATGCCGAGACCAAAAATTGCCCTCCATTTTCCCACAATAATTTAGTGTTGTGGAAAGAATTAATGCTTTTTGGTGCAACTTATCTTCCATTAAAGGCGCTGCCTCCGGATGAAATCTACGCTAAGATGACTTGGTTAAGCATAGGGCTAAGCGATATATTTAAATAAAAAATCGCACTTTCCTTGATAATTGCTAAAGACGAAGAAGGTCAACGGAATGGCGGCGGAATTCAAGCATATAGTTCGCATAATAGATAAGGATATAGATGGGTCAAAAACCCTAGTGGACGCTCTAAGCGATATTAAAGGCGTGGGCTTAAGGTTGGCTAGCATCATAGCTGAGCGGGTAGGTCTTTCGCCCTCAATGCGTATAGGTTATCTTCCAAGCGAGAAGATTGAGGAGATCGAGAAGCTCATTAAGAATCTAGATAAGAGTGGTTTGCCATCATGGCTTCTCAACCGCCGCAAAGATATTGAGACGGGTGAGGATAGGCATCTAATCTCCTCAGATATAGATCTGCAAGTTAAAGCCGACATAGAGCGCGAGAAATCCTTATGGTCTTGGCGCGGCTACCGGCATGCTTATGGGCTTAAGGTTCGCGGGCAGAGGACTAGGACTACTGGTAGAACCGGTAAGACTGTCGGCGTAGCTAAGAAGAAGAGGGGATAGTTCATATGGGCGACCCCAAGAAGCCTAAAAAGAAATATGAGTCCCCTAGATTCCCGTGGAGGAGCGATGTTCTACGGAACGAGCTCATTCTTTTAGGCCAGTATGGTTTGAGAAATAAGCGTGAGCTCTGGCGTGCAAAGACAATGTTATCGAAGTTTAGAGGGGTTGCCAGATCCCTTCTTGGGATGAGCGCTGAGCGCCGGGCTAAACTTGAGGCTCAGCTTCTAGGTAAGCTGAAGCGTTTAGGTATGCTTCCTGAGAACGCTGTGTTAGACGATGTCTTGGACATGACTGTTGAGAATATACTTGAGAGGAGACTGCAGACAATAGTATTTAGGAAGGGGTTGGCTAAAACGCCCCATCAAGCCCGCCAGCTAATTGTTCACGGCCACATAGCAGTTAATGGTAGGGTTGTTTACTCGCCGGGCTACCTGGTGTCTAGAGATGAGGAGGAGAGCGTAACCTACGCGCCTGCAAGCCCGCTTAATAATCCCGAGCATCCGTTAAGGTTATCTATAGAAGCTGCGCCTAAAGCTGAGGAAGGTGCGAGGCAAAGATGAGTGGTAGGAAGTCTGATCTCAGGTGGGGGGTAGCCCACATATACAGCTCATATAATAACACGATAGTTCACATAACAGACCTATCCGGAGCAGAGACTATTGCGCGAGCCTCAGGAGGGATGTTTGTTAAAGCCGATAGGCAGGAGTCCACACCGTACGCGGCGATGAGAGCAGCCGCATACGCAGCTCAGGTGGCTAAGGATAAGGGTATAAACGCTATACACATAAAGGTTCGCGCCCCAGGGGGAACGGGACCTAGGACACCCGGCCCAGGGGCTCAGGCGGCTATAAGGGCGCTTGCTAGGGCGGGCTTTAAGATGATTGGTCGTATAGAGGAAGTTACGCCGCTTCCACATGATGGATGCAGGCGCCCAGGTGGGCGTAGAGGTAGAAGAGTGTAAGGTTGAAGGTGTTTTTCGGGGAAAGATTGAAATATTTCTCCATCCTCTTATGTGAGGAGCATTTAATGTTTCATCAATATAGAGGAGCCAGAACATGCGCGTAACACTACTTGAGAAGAGCGATTTAACGGCGCGCTTCATAATTGAGGGTATAAACCCTCCCTTAGCTAACACGCTTAGAAGAATAATTCTTTCCGAGGTTCCAACAATGGCTATAGATGACATCATAATATACGAGAACTCATCCGTCCTACACGATGAGATCCTTGCTTTAAGGCTTGGTTTAATACCCTTAAAGACAGATTTAGACTCCTATAACCTTCCGGAGAAATGCGCCTGTAAAAGCGAATTGGGCTGCCCCCTCTGCAGAGCAGTATTAACGCTTAATGTTGAGGCTAAGGGTGGCGTGCGCACGGTTTACTCCGGAGACTTGGTTCCGGAAAACCCGAATATAGTTCCAGTGAGCGATAAGATTCCTATAGTTAAGCTTGCGCCAGGGCAAAAAATAATGCTTGAAGCATATGCTAAGCTCGGTAGGGGTAAGGATCACGCTAAGTGGCAGCCTGTTTCAGCCTGCACCTATAGATATAAGCCAGCAATCAACATAGATTACGCCCGGTGCGATAGTTGCGGTAAGTGCGCCGATATCTGTCCAAGAAGAGTCCTCGCTAAGGAGGGGAATAAGATAGTTGTCGTTAGGGAGATGGAGTGCACATTATGCACTGACTGCATTAGGGTTTGCGGGATAAAGCCTCCGCCAATACAGGTGAGTTGGGATGAGAGCACACTCATTTTTTATGTTGAGTCAACGGGTTCTCTGCCGGTTGACCGCATAATTTTTGAGGCACTCAAAATCTATGAGGAGAAGTTTACAGAATTTATCAGGTTACTTGAGGGGTTGAAGGGATGAAGAGGATAAATACAACAAACCCTAACCTAATAAGGCTACTATATATTTTAAGGAAGGCTGCCAGAAAGAATAGGGCGGCTATATGGGGATCTGTAGCCGAATACCTCTCTAGATCACGTAGGAGGCGCGTTGCGGTCAACCTGAGCCGAATAAACCGATACACCCAGGAGGGTGATGTAGTTGTTGTTCCAGGAAAAGTTTTAGGTTCAGGGCTGCTTACACATTCGGTTACAATAGCCGCCTTCGCCTTCTCAGGGCAGGCACGCCAAAAAATAATTGACGCTAAGGGGAAATGTTTATCCATACCTGAGCTCATAGAATTGAATCCTAAGGGCTCAAACGTTAAAATAATTGGGTGAAAAGATAATTGGGCGGTCAAAGTAGTGACAAGGTAACTATAATTGATGCGAAAGGCCTTGTTCTTGGAAGGATGGCTAGCATGATCGCTAAGAGACTCCTCAACGGAGAGAAGATCATAGTTGTCAACGCCGACGGTGCAGTTATATCCGGAGATAAGTACAGGATAATTCGGCAGTATCACGAGTACCTTCAAATAGGTCACCCTGGAAAAGGCCCGCTCCATCCCAGGCGGCCTGACCGCATAGTTAAGAGGGCTATACGCGGCATGCTGCCCTACAAGCAGCCCCGTGGGAGAGAAGCCTTAAAAAGGTTGAGGGTTTATGTGGGTGTTCCGGAGGATCTCAAGGGTAAGCCTATGGAGACTATACCCGAAGCTGACGCGAGCAGGTTGAGGGGACCGCGCATAACGGTTTCCGACCTGTCCAAGCATATTATAGGTTAGATATGGAGGTGAGGAGCGATGCCAGTTTTAGCCGCAAAGAAGGTTTTGGTTGTAAGCGGGAAGCGGAAAACAGCCATAGCTAGGGCTGTGGTTAAACCCGGCATGGGCAGGATTCGCATCAACAATATACCTTTAGAAATATATGAGCCTGAGGTTGCGCGCTTAAAGATCCTTGAGGTGCTCATGGAAGCCGGCGAGGAGACTTGGAAGGATTTAGACATAAATGTTGAGGTGAGAGGGGGAGGCTTCATGGGTCAGGCTGAGGCGGCTAGGATGGCTATTGCGAGGGCGCTTGTAAAATGGAGTAAAAGTGCGTCTCTGAAATCAGCTTTCCTCAAGTTTGATAGGACTCTGATAGCTGGGGACCCGAGGAGGAAGGAGCCTAAGAAGTTCGGCGGCCCAGGAGCTAGGGCTAAAGACCAGAAGAGTTATAGGTGAAATCCGCTTATTTTTTAAGGAAAAGGAATAGGGATGATGAAGCATGATAATTCCGGTTAGATGCTTCACATGCGGCAAGCTTATAGGAGATAAATGGGAGGAGTTTGCTAGGAGGGTTAAAAGCGGGGAGCATCCTGGGAAAGTTTTAGATAGTTTGGGTTTAACGCGCTACTGCTGTAGGCGTATGCTTCTCTCACACGTTGAAATAATAGATGATATAATAAGGTTTTATGAGAAGATGGCTGAGGTTGAGGAGCAGTGATGGATATGTCGACAGTTATTGAGGATATTAAAGCGAGAAAAGTCTTTAACAGTAGAGGGGAAGTGACGATCGAGGTTGAGATAACCACTGTAGATGGATTTGGCGTGGCGTCAGCGCCGAGCGGTGCGAGTAAAGGGAAGGCTGAAGCCGTAGCGTATCCGCAGGGAGGGGTTGACGAAGCCATAAGAAAGGTTGAGGAGCTCATTGCGCCTGAGCTTATAGGCATGAACGCTGATGAGCAGGAGGAGATAGACGCCCTGCTACATGAGGTGGATGGGACGAGGAACTTCATGAATATTGGCGGAAACACGGCTTACGCCGTCTCTTTGGCGGCTGCCGACGCGGCGGCCAACTCATATAATATGCCTCTATTCCAGTATCTGGGCGGATACTTGGCATGCCAGCTGCCGTACCCCCTTGGAAACGTTCTCGGCGGCGGAAGGCATGCTCTGGGCAAAGCGCCCGACATACAGGAGTTCCTTGTTTTACCCATAGGCGCCCCAAACTTCATGGCTGCGGCTGATGCGAACGTTAGGGTCCATAGAAGAGTTAGAGACCTGCTGGTTAAAGTAGACCCGTACTTCACTGGTGGAAAAGGCGATGAAGGGGCTTGGGCCCCCACTATACCTAATGAGAAAGCCCTTGAGGTTGTTTCAAAGGCATGTGAGGAAGTATCTAGCGAAGTTGGGTTTGAATGTAGGATTGGGTTGGACGTGGCTTCATCATCGCTGTGGGATCCGGAGAGAAAGCGGTACATATATGTGAATGAAGGTGTTGAGAGGGATTCAGGCGAGCAGCTTGAGTATATTTTGGATCTGATAAGAAGGTATAATCTAATTTATGTTGAGGATCCGTTCCACGAAGAGGATTTCGAAAGTTTTAGCGAGCTCACATCTAAGGTTAAGGGCTGTTTAATTTGCGGAGACGATCTCTTCGTTACAAATGAGGAGCGCCTAAAGATAGGTATAGAGAAGGGTTCTGGAAACGCCATAATAATCAAAGTGAACCAGGTTGGAACTTTAACGGACGCTTGGAAGGCTGTTAGGCTAGCTAAGGAGAGCGGCTATGTTCCAGTGGTCTCCCATAGATCTGGTGAGACAACAGCCTTCCATATTGCGCATCTAGCGGTGGGTTTCGGTTGCCCAATAATAAAAACCGGTGTCGTTGGCGGCGAACGGATAGCTAAAATCAATGAGCTGATATATATTGAAGAGCTTCTGGGCGGGAAGGCCAGAATGGCTAAGTTAAGGATTTAGGATCACCGGGGATGAGAATTGGTGCCGGAAGATAAAATTAAGGATGAGGCTGGCGCAGCAGCGGCTGAAACCCTTCTTCTCCCACAGGATATCCTCTTATCGGCCGGAGTGCACATTGGGACAAAGATTAAAACCAGAGATATGGAGCCATTCATCTACAAGGTTAGAGGCGACGGGTTATTTGTTCTAGACATAAAGAAGATCGATGAGCGTATAAGGATAGCCGCGAAATTCCTCAGTAGATATGATCCGCCGAAGGTTGCCGCAACCGCCGTCAGGCTTTACGCAAGGGAGCCTGTTGCAAAGTTCTGCGAGTTTACTAAGGCAACACCCATTCTTGGAAGATTTATCCCGGGGCTATTTTTGAATCCATTATATCCCGGCAGGATTGAACCGGACGTTGTGCTTGTTTCAGATCCGCGAGCGGATGCTCAAGCCATAAGGGAGGCTGTTAAAATAGGTATACCGATAGTGGCTTTATGCAGCACAGATAACGATTTCACAAATATAGACCTAGTTATACCGACAAATAATAAGGGTAGAAGAGCGCTCGCGGTAATATATTGGCTGCTGGCTAGGCAGATTTTACGTGAGAGGGGTGAGATCCCGCCTAACGGCGACCTCCCGGTGCCAATAGAGGAATTTGAGGTCAAGATCATTGAGAAGGCTCAGGTTCAGCAGGAAAGCCACTGAAACCCTTTAACCTCAACTCTTCAATCTAACACTTTATATTTCTGTGAGCTCTATTCTAGATTGTTACGGAGGAGAATAATTGTCACCTAAAATCAGATATGCAAAATATGCTGGAAGCTTCTACGCCGGTTCAAAGGCTTCTTTAAGTAGGCAGATTGAGGAATGCTTCACACATAAGTTTGGTCCAGGCAAGGTTCCGGCGGCGGTAGCTGAGGAGGGACCTAGAAGCATAGTTGGTCTCGTATGCCCCCACGCGGGGTACATGTATTCCGGCCCAGTAGCCGCTAACGCATACTATCGCCTCGCCCTAGATGGTAGAGTCGACGTCTTCGTGATTTTAGGGCCGAACCATCAGGGTATTGGTAGCGGTGTTGCAATAATGGATCAAGGGGTATGGCGCACGCCTCTCGGAGATGTCGAGGTTGACAGCGACTTGGCTAAGGAGATTCTCCGTCACTCAGATATAATCGATGTGGATGATTCGGCGCACGCCTATGAGCACTCCATAGAGGTTCAGCTGCCGTTCCTTCAATATATTTATGGTTTAACAAACTTATCGTTTAAGTTCGTTCCAATATGCTTTCTAATGCAGGATTTGGAGACTGGGCGGGAGGTTGGTAGGGCGCTGGCTAAAGCCCTACAGAACAGGAACGCTGCCATAATAGCTTCAACGGATTGGACCCACTATGAACCGCATAAGCAGGCGTATGAGAAGGACATGGAGGCTATAAGGGCGGTTCTCCAGCTTAATGAGGAGCTATTCTACTCTATTTTGGAGTCACGTAATGTAACAGCCTGCGGTTATGGTGCAGTAGCGGCTCTAATATCTGCGGCGAAGGAGATCGGTGCCAGAAGCGCCGAGCTGCTTAGCTATAAGACTAGCGGAGACATAACTGGGGATAGATCCGCAGTCGTAGGTTACGCCGCCATCGTGATAAATAGGTGAAAAAGGGGCCCTGATTGAAGAGCGTATCTAGGGCTTCGGCTCCCGCGAAGATTATACTGTTCGGTGAACACTTCGTCGTCTATGATAAACCAGCCATAGTTATGGCGATAAACCTGAGGGCTTATGCCACCGCGAGGCCGGAGAGAAGCGGTAAAATAGTTGTTGAGTCGAAGTCCATGAATATCTCCGGGTCATTTACGCCCGACGGCGCTTACCAGCCGATCCTAGGGGGGTTGGATGGTAAGGAGAGGCTGCTGCCGATATATATGGCGGTAAGAAAAATTCTTTCGCTTGCAGGTGAGAATATGGGTGTAAGGTTGGAGGTTGATTCACAGATTCCGGTTGCAGCCGGACTGGGCTCATCAGCCGCGGTGTCGGTGGCTTCAGCAGCCGCTGTAAGCAGCCTACTTGAGCTAAATGTTGATGAGGATGACATTTTTAGGGCGGCGCTCGAGGCGGAAAGGATGGTCCATGAGAACCCATCCGGCGTTGACCCGGCGACATCAACTTACGGCGGTCTCTTAATTTACCGCAGGGGTGAGGGCATAAGGCGCTTAAACGCTAAGGTTGATCTACCGATAATTATAGGCGACACTCGCGTTAAACGGGTAACTGGTGAAATGGTTCTGCGGGTCAGTGAGGTGAGAAGGCGCTATCCAGAAGTAGTGAGCAGGATAATGGATTCGGGCGAAGCTATAGTTAAGACGGGTGCCGAGGTTCTCCAAAGCGGTGACCTTAAGGCTGTAGGCGACCTAATGAACATCAACCATGCTCTTTTATGCGCCTTAGGGGTCTCCAACGAAGATCTCGACAGGCTTGTTTACGCCGCTAGAAAGGCTGGGGCGCTCGGCGCAAAGCTCACTGGGGCTGGTGGGGGAGGATGCGTTATCGCATTGCCCCCTCCGGGAGGAGCTGACCGAATTATGGAGGCGATAGAGCGCGCAGGGGGGAAAGCGTTTATAACATGTATGAGTAGGGATGGAGTCAAGATTGAGAAGCAGTAACCTGACAATACTTAAGCTCGGCGGGTCAGTTATAACGTTCAAGGATAAAGCTT
>JAWBZG010000019.1:0-22098 GCA_038866525.1 Bathyarchaeia archaeon | reverse complement strand
CACCTCAATATTCTTAAATAGGTCAAGTACGTGTCCGCCAGCCATTAGATTTTTCACAGGATGCTTTTTAACACCGTTCTCTATTAGGAAACCTTCATCTATGGTTGTTGAGAACTCTCCTGAAACCATGTTTGGCGAGAATGAAGCATTTACGACTAGAATGCCCCTCTTTGTCTCGGAGATTATCTCGTCTAAAGTGGCGTCTCCGGGTTTAACTCTAATATTGCTCGGTCCCGCGCCAACGTACCCGCTATAACCTCCCCTAACAGCGTGCCCCGTCGACTCAGCGTTCATTATTCCAGCGGAGTAAGAGTTATGTAGAAATGAGAGGACCCTACCGTTCTCTACGACTTTTAATGGTCTTTTTGGAACCCCTTCGCCGTCGTATGTGCTGCTTGCTACGGCTCCGGGGATAGTTCCATCATCAACAATCTCAAGGTTTTCCGGACCTATCTGCTTACCCAACATGTTTGAGGCGAAAGTTCTTCCTTTAACGGCTGATTCGCCCGAGAGCGCTGAGAGAAGGCTGGAGAATAGGGACCCGGATGCTTCTGGGAGCAGAATTAACGGTAGAAAATCGCTCTCAACCTTCTTGGAGCCGAACTGCTCTATCGCTTTTTCAGCAGCCCTCCTACCAATCCAGCACGGATCTATCTCGCGCAGCGACACAGCGTAGTCAAACTCGTAGGAGCTTCCCACATCATCCCCCTCCCTATATATGGGTTGAATATAAGCCGACACCGAGGTCTTCTCAGCCTCAACAGATACGCCAGTCGACGTTAACAAGTACCCTTTTGCGTAACCAGCGCCAAAACCGCCAAAATACATCGCGCCTTTCCGAACACCTTCAGCGGCACTAATCATATCTTTCGAGAACCTGCTAGCCTCCTCAAGAGTTAAATAGACTACTGCGCCATCGCATAGTCCAGGAACCTCAGGGGCTTTTGATGGACCGGGTATGCCCTTAAAATACGGGTCTGGCTGCGCGACCCTAGCGAATCCAACAGCCCTCTTAACGGTCGTCTCCACATCGGCGTCGTCTAGACTCTGTGAGAACGCTACGCCCATACCCTTATTCTTAAAGGCTCTGACCCCTATGCCGACATCTACTCTTGAGAATGCTTCTCTAATCCCCTTACCGAGAATGTTGATACTTAAAGCCCGAGAATAGGATGCGAAAACATCGTAGAAGTCTAGGTCAAGCTTAGAGAGAAGCCTGCCCGCCTTCTCAACTGGTGTAAATATATCTATCTCCTCCACCCTCATCTCCTCCCGCCAACAACTATGCCATCTATTCTGAAGTGCGGTGCCCCCGCATCAACAAACATGCTCTGCCCTGATTTTCCGCACATCCCAGGCATCTCTATCTTTAGGTCTTTCCCTACGGCAGCTATATTCTTTAGGGCTTCGAGGGTTAATCCGCTTATAGCGACATCCCTTAAGTGCTCTGCGAGCTCGCCTCTCTCTATCATCCATGCTTCCTCAACCTTACACGTGAATTGACCCTTCTGCGATTCAACATAACCATATTGGGAACCTGAAAGATAAACGCCGACTTCGATATCTTCAAGTATCTCTTCAAGCGTCATATCTCCGGGGGCAAGGTAAGTGTTCGACATGCGCACTATGGGCGGATAGTGATGCGATTGGGCTCTAGCGCTTCCTTCAGGTTTGCCGCCGAGTTTAGCCGCGGATTCAAGCGAATGTAGAAAGCTAACTAGAACGCCATCTCTTATTATTGTGTGGGGTTTAGCCTTAACCCCCTCATGATCATAGGTGAAATGACCATAGCCTTCCCTCGTCGGATCATCGATTATTGTTACAATGTCGCTCGCCACCTTCTGCCCCATCTTATCGGATATTATCGATCCTCCGCTAAAGACCAAGTCGCCTTCGCTATTGTGTCCAATAGCCTCATGAATAAACAGGCCCCCAACCTTAGGATCAACAACAACAGTGTACATGCCCCTTGGGGGAGGGTGGGCGCTCAGGAGGCTGACGGCTCTCTTCGCAGCCTTTAGGGAGAAATCTTCCGCGGAAATCTTCTCAATCAGCTCGTATCCGGCGACATTACCAACCCTTTCATAGCCTTCCTGCATGTTATCGCCTTCCTTCGCTATTACCCGACATGAGATAAGCATTCTCGGAGCGATCTCCTCAACAAAGGTTCCAAAGGAATTGCATGTAATAACCCTTGTTAAAACATCTCTATAGTTCACAAACACGTCTTTAACCCTATCACTAAAAACCCTCGCAGCCTTCTCCAGCTCAAGAACCCTTTTAACCTTCTCCTCTGGGCTAACGTCTTCAGGGCTAATCTTAACCTCATGCCTAATAAAATCAACTGAGGGTTCAACCTCAACTATTTTCGCTTCCTCCCCGGCGTGAACCGTTATAGATCTGGCGCATCCTATAGCGTCCATTAAGGTTCTCTCGGCGCTCTCCCTCGTGACAACATTAGTTGAAGCGAACCCCCATCGTCCATCAACAATAACTCTCACCCCTATGCCCCTCACTATCCCCGAAGAAAGAGCTTTTGCAACGCCGTTTTCAACGCTTATACTACTGCTTCTCTCCTCAAAGTATCTTACTTCACAGAAGTTGGCTCCTCTATTTAACCCGGTTTCAACGATTAATTCGAGAAGATCTCTCAAAATGGACACCAGCCGTTTATGACAACATTAATGAATTACTGAAGAGACCATATAAGGTTAACGAGATAATTCAATCTTTTCAAGGTGAACAGATTATGTAAACTCATCGCAACTTTCGCTGAACCAGGATTTTAGACAAACACTGTTAACGTTGTTAAGAGAGTCCAGGAGATTATAGTTGCTTCTAGGATTAAAGTTTGATGAGCATCTTCTTCCCCTTGTAAAGCACAGTTTGGTCGGGCTCCGCTTCTTCCAGACCTACCCCGTGGTTTTCTTTAACCAACACTATGTTAAACGTTCTCTCTTTGAGCATACCAGGATATTTGCCGGTTCTCTTCTCTATGCTCAGCGTTTTCTCCTCATCCCGCCATTCCAAATGAATCAAACTATACTTACCTCTCTCATACTCATAGGTTTCCCCATCGTCCTCATAAATAGTGAATACGCCGTCTGCTCCCGGATAAATCCTAATCTCCATTGGATCCGCGGGTTTCTCTTTAGCGTATTGGAGGATTGGCCCCATCGGAACTATTGAGCCAGCTTTAACATGAATCGGCATTACGTCGAGCGGTGTAGGGGCATTTATTACCTGCCCGCCATCGGTCCTCTTGCCGGTCCAGAAATCGTACCAGCCGCCGGGTGTTTTTGGAAGATAAACCCTCCTACCCGGAACGCCTGGGAGGGTAACCGGGCTGACCATAAACGCCGGGCCAAACATGTATTGATCCTCTATGTTAAGTGCCATCGGGTCTTCTCTAAAGTCCATTATAAGTGGACGCATCATCGTGTAGCCTTCGCTTGTAACTTTCCAGGCGACAGAATATATGTATGGTAGAAGCCTGTATCTCAGCTTAATGTACTTCACAAGTATGTTTTCGATCTCGGAGCCGAACATCCACGGTTCTTTAGCATAGGTTGTACCATGCACCCTGAATATTGGGCAGAACGCCCCCCACTGAAACCACCTCACGAAAATCTCTCTGTAGGATTCGGTTTCAGGGTTTCCGCTGAAGAAGCCTCCTATATCAGTCGTCCAGTAGGGTATACCGGATATTGAGAAGTTTAACCCGGCGGGGATCTGTTCCCTAAGAGCACCCCAATCATGAAGTATGTCACCAGACCAAGTTACAGTGGAGTATCTTTGCTGACCAATAAATGATGAACGCGTAAGTATGAGGACGCGTTTATTTGATGCGCTGCGTTGCCCCTCATACACAGCCCTGGTGGTCATAAGAGAATAAGCGTTAAGAACCCTGGCTCCCGAACCCATAGCGGTCTTAGTTGAATGGAAGGGCGAGTAGAAAGACGACCATCCAGCGCCGGTTTCAGGCTCAGTCGCATCAAGCCACCACCCGTCGAACCCTATGTCGAAGAACGCCTTCCTAATATAATCCCAGTAAAGCTTCCTCGCCCCCTCATTGAAGGGATCATAGCACCTAGTGTTCGGGCATATGTAGCCTCTACTAAACATATCCTTGTAAACATCGGTGTTAACGTCAAATATAGGCCATATAGATATCAGGACATGAAGGTTTAACGCGTGTAAGTCGCTGACCATTTTAGGCGGATCGGGGAAGCTTTCCTCATCAAACTTAAATGCATTCCAGCCGTGCTTACCCCAATACATCCAGTCCTGAACTATTATATCGATTGGAATCCCCCTTTCCCTAAACGTTTTAGCGGTTTTAACGATTTCATCTTGGGTTTTATACCGCTCCTTTGACTGCCAATAGCCATAAGCCCAAATCGGCAGTAGGGGTGCGCTGCCAGTTAGCTCCCTGTAGGACGCTATGATGCTATCGATGCTAGGTCCATAAATAAAATAGTAGTCTATGGCGTCTGCGACCTCGAACCATAATGAGATCTTATCTCCCCCATCATTTCTAAAACTGTCAAACCTGCACATGGAATAGTTATCCCAGAGCACCCCATAGCCCCTGCTCGATATAAGAAACGGTATAGCTACATCCCAATTCTTCTGTATTAATGTGATAGAGCGACCCCTGTAATTAAATAAACCAGGATGCTGACCCAATCCATAAAAGCATTCATTATCAGAAACGGAGAAGACCTCCTCAGCGTGATATGTTTTCTCGCCGGCAACGTTAGCTGGAATCATGTTTCTAGAGCATTCTTTTAGAAGAGATCTGCCCGAGGCATCCCGAAACTCTAAGAGCCCTGACTTAAAATTGACTAATAAAGTAACTTTATTGGTTACTAGCGATATTTCATCGGCTCCTTCCTCCAGCCTCCAATCTACTGATCTTAGGAGTCTCTTAATTATTGAAAGGCTTTCATCCTCCGGTGGCAGCTCATTTGGCGAGTAAGTTACGCGGATAACGTTTGCGCCGCATATTTGCAGGCGTAGTCTACCTGAGGGCTTTAGGTTGAAGAGAACCTCCCTACTCTTCTTCCTTTTAACATAGGATGCGACCCCGCTCATAAAAATGTCCTCCTTAAACTAATTTGGGATTGAATCTACTTATAAAAGATTAATCGTTTAAGCGTAAGTAACGCCAGCTAAATTGGTGGCGGAGTAGTTTTCCTTTCCGCCAAAGGCTTCTTTAACCATCTCATGAAATCTGACGATGGCGGCTCATCCGCATAGAGCCTTCTCCTAAACGCCTCCAAAAGGTAATTCTCCTTCCCCATAAACTCTGCTGAAGTTAAAACCTTATGACCCACGCTCGCCGCAGATTCGATGACTGGTTTTACGGCATAACTCCAATTTTCATCGCGCAGTAAATGGTGATCAAGGATGACTACTGGAATATGTTTAGCGATAATCTTCAAGTTTTCTATCGCCAGACTTATATCCTCATGGCTTAACCTAAACTCTGCAAGATACATGGGTGGACCGCCTATAATAGCCACCTGAGGCTTCTCATTGAGAATTATAGACAGGGTCTCCTGAGATATAGGCCCCTGGACGTCTGGCGCAAAAAGTACGCATTCGCCTTTATGCCTGATAACCGAGATTATAACCCAGCCTAAATCAGAGCCTTCAGGCCCATGGAAAACCGGCTTAGAAAAAGATATGGATGTATCGCCGAACATGAACGTTCTATTATCGGCAACTTCAAGCCTTTCAGCGTATCCGCCGCTTGTTTTCGCAAATAGCCATCCGCGTCGTCTCTGGCTAAAATTCGCATATTCCCTATAGCTTTTCGCCAACACCGTCTTTCCTCTATAGGTTTTCTCAGCTATTTCCGCAGAGCACCAGTTATAAACCCAGTCGGTGAAGGACGGCGTGTGGTGGTCAAAATGATAGTGGCTTACTGTCACAACGTTGGATTTTTCAGCAAACCTAATTATTTCCTCGCGCCTATCTTTAAGAGCCCTGTATTCTCTTGGATGAGGGGGGAGACCGAAGCGGTTCGGTCCGAGAGAGACGCCGGCATCCAACAGGATTTTAACGTCCGGTGTTTCAACATAAGTGCACATGGATCTGACGCCTAGACTTTCAGAGGCAACCGGCGTCACTAAGATCTCTCTGAGATAGTAATCCATTGCCTTGCACCGCAAACATTACTCAAGCCACTCTTCGTGGGAGATCTCATAGCTGACGCTAACGTTTGGAAAACGGTTTCTAACATATTCAATTATGTCTAAAACTTGCTCTCTCCTGCATCTTATAATGATGATGGCGTTATATTTGCCCTCCCCCTCATCCTCCATCTCCAAGCATCTACCCTCGCATCAGAGCTATAGGAGCCTTACATAAATTTTGTTTAGTAGGCTCTGCACTCAAGATCTACATCATAGATGTTCTCAGAAGGGTCAGATTCATCATCACCTACCATCAAAAACTTTAGAAAACAGACATATTTAAATCGTTTCTCAGAATTTGCGGAGAAGAACCGTTAATTAAGTAGAACCGTAAAAGCTATATTTGCTGAAAAACAATAGGTGTCAGGTCAGTGGAAGCATGTCTCACTGCCCAATATGCGGCATAAAATTGCCTGAAGAGAGGAACATTAGATTCTGCCCGAACTGCGGCGCCCTGATTCATAGTATTTTAAGGAGAGTGGAAGCCGCCTGGTCCTGCACATTGCAAACGAGAACAATAGTCTTCCTAGCAACCCTATTCCTCTGCTTCACAGCAACCATTTTTGGCGCCTTAACAGAAATCGATTTAAAAGAAGCTTCAGACATGAGAAGAGAGATGGATGCCCTTGAAGGGGCTATAAAAGTCGCCGGGGTCCAAGTGATTTTTGGCAACAATTTCATGCATACGATGGCGATGTTTATTCCCATAGTTGGTCCGGGATGGGGCTTCTTCGTCCTCTATAATACTGGAAGGTTTTTCGCCGCAACCGCCACCCTAATGAGGATAAACCCGCTCATCCTTCTGCTACTTACGTTTCTGCACCCCTTCGCCTGGATGGAATATGTATCTTATGCCCTCGCGATCTCGGAGAGCTTTATCCTAGCATATTCTATAGCTAAACGTGGTTTTAAGAGCGAGCTAAAAACCATGTCAATAATGCTCACGATATGCTCAGTGATCTTATTGCTGGCAGCGATAATAGAGTACGCTATGATAAAAATTGGCTTAGATTTAGTTGGGTGGCAGACAATCGCCTTTAACCCTTAATCGCAGGATAAGCATCTGGATACTTCAGGAATAAAACGGCTTTTATATTGCCGCCAAAAATATTATATTTTCAGGTGTCCGGCTTGGGCTACGAGATGTGGACTGAAAAATACCGTCCACGCACATTAGACGAGATAGTTGATCAAGAGGAAATAGTTGCCAGACTTAAGAGCTTTGTTAAGGCTAAAAATGTTCCCCACTGCATATTCGCTGGTCCGCCCGGCACCGGGAAGACTACCGCGGCCCTTTGCTTAGCGCACGACCTCTACGGTGAAAACTACCGTGAATACATTATGGAGCTTAACGCTAGCGATGAGAGGGGCATAAATGTTATTAGAGAAACCGTTAAAACTTTCGCTAGGACGAAGCCCATAGGCGAAGTAACGTTTAAACTGCTGATTCTCGATGAGGCGGATAACATGACTGATGATGCCCAGCAGGCTTTAAGGCGGACGATGGAGCGCTACAGTGAGACCGCACGCTTCATACTGATAGCTAATTACAGCGGTAAGATAATTGAGCCCATCCAATCACGCTGCGCCCCGTTCAGGTTCACATATCTGCCGGCTGAAGCCGTAGCTAAAAGGATCAGATATATATGTGAGAGGGAGAATGTCGAGATCACGGACGATGGGGTAGAGGCTATACTGGATCTTAGTGGAGGCGACTTAAGAAAGACCCTGAATATTCTTCAGACCGCCGCCTCAGTCGGTAAAACGGTAACCGCAGATCTTGTCTACGCGGTTGTCGGCAAAGCCAATCCGGCGGATGTCAGGGAGATGATGCTTACAGCTTTAAACGGCGATTTCATATCTGCTAGGAGTAAGCTTAGGGAGCTTACGCGCAAATATGGTCTTGCAGGAACAGATATAATAAGGCAGATTCACAACGAAGTGTTCCGATTAAATATACCGGATATATGGAAGGTTAAGTTGGCCGATATTATAGGTGAAGTAGATTATAGATTGGTTCGGGGAGCAACTGAAGAAGTGCAGCTCAGCGCGCTGCTCGCAAAGCTCGTTGAGGCGGGTTACGAGATGAAGAGAAGTGCTAAGTAAGATGGTGCCCATATCATGTCGTCCTCACCCTACATTCCATGGACCCTAAAATATAAGCCCAAATCTCTGACAGAGGTTATAGGAAACGAAGAGGCGAAGAAAAAGATCCTTGACTGGATAAACTCTTGGAGGAAGGGTATACCGGAAAAGAAGGCTCTGTTCATATACGGTCCACCGGGAGTTGGCAAAACGGTGACCGTGGAAGCCTTAGCGAATGATTTAAATATGGAGCTAGTTATGAGCGACGCTAGCACATATAGGACTGAGGAGGCTGTTAAACGTTTTGCTGGAAGAGCCTCACAGTTCGGCTCATTGTTCGGCCGAAGCAAAATAATAGTGTTTGATGAGGTGGACGGCGTAACAGGCTCAGCTGACGCAGGCGGATTAGCGGCAATAGTTAACGTAATAGAGAATACTAGGGTGCCGGTCATATTAATTGCAAATGACGCCTATGATCCGAGATTCGCGCTGTTAAGAAACCTATGCATTATGGTTGAATTCAAAAGGCTCTCCGTAACCGAGGTCGCGAGGCACCTAACGAGGATATGCGCTAAGGAGGGTATTGTCGCCGACGATAAAGCCCTAAAGTTCATAGCGGAGAGGAGTAGCGGTGACGTTAGGTCGGCGATACTGGATCTTCAAGCATTAGCACAGGGCAAGGATAAGCTGACCTACGAAGATGTTTCTTGGCTGGCGGCACGCGATAGAAAAGAGGAAATATTTAATGTCTTAAGAATGATCCTTTATGCGAAGAGCGCTACGACGGCTAAGAACGCTGTAAATATGGCTGACGTTGACCTAGATATGCTTTTCGAATGGATATATGAGAACATTCCATACCACATTAAGAATCCAACCGAGCTCGCCGCCGCAATGGATGCCCTCGCAAAAGCGGATATTTATCGCGGGATCCTTAAGGAGACCGGGGACTGGTCTTTTCTCCGCTACATCATTGACCTGATGACGGCTGGCGTCGCATTCTCATGGAGCAAGAAGGCTTCAGGCTGGATCCCCTTCAGGTTTCCTGAGCGCATAAAAATAGCGTCAAGCACAAAGGAGGAAAGGGAGCTACTTGAGGAGATCGGTAGAAGGATTGGGAAAAAGTGTCATATGTCATCTTCACGCGCGATAGTTGAAGTTTTACCATATTTGAGGATAATCCTTCAAAACAATCCGAAAGTCGGCAAGAGAATAGCGAAGTGGCTGAACCTCAGCGAGGAGATGATATCCTATATATCTGGCACGTCCGGGTGATGAAGGGATCAATTATTCGCGCGTATGCATTATTATATGTCCAATTTCAGGCAGTATTATCTCCTGAAGCGCTAAAGCGACGCTTTGCGGCGAGCCGGGTAGGCAGAATATGGCTTTTCCATTTGATACCCCTGCTATCGACCTCGTTAAAATTGCCGCTGAACCTATTTTCTGATAGCTGAGCATTCTGAATATTTCGCCGAAGCCAGGCAGCTCCTTATCGAGCAGCGGTCGGACAGCTTCTATCGTTACGTCCCTCGGGCTAACTCCTGTTCCACCAGATATTATTATCGCGTCAACCTTACGCGATTTCAAAGCTCTCATAATCGTTCTTTGAATCATCTCTCTGTCATCCGTAACTATTTTCCGCAGTGTTACCCTATGTCCATTCTCCTTAAGCATTCGAACTATCAGGTCGCCGCTCGGATCATTTATCTTCCCCGTCTCAACATACTCTTTATATCGGGAAGTGCTGCAAGTTATTACGGCAAAATTTAGGGTTTTTGGGGCTTCAGCCTTATGCTTAGATGCGGTTTCACTCAACACCCTTCACCTTTCTAACAACATGTATATTTTGGATCAAGGTGCACGGATACTGCCCCTCAGCATCCTTCTCATATTGTTTAACCATATCCCATATTGTCAGCAAAGCTACGGATACTGCAACCAAAGCCTCCATCTCAACCCCTGTTTGAGCCCGCGTCTTCACCGTGGACATAACTTCAATAGTATTCTCATCTAGAATTCTAACATCTATGTTAACGCTTGTTAATGGGATAGGATGGCAGAGCGGTATGAGCATTGAAGTATTTTTAGCCGCCAAAATACCGGATATTTTAGCCGTGTATAGCGGATCCCCCTTCTCGATCCGCCCCTCCCTAATCATCTTTACCGTTTCGGTTTTCAGCCTTATCTGCCCACGCGCCGTAGCTTCACGATAAACCTCACTTTTAGCGGTTATATCCACCATCGACATTTTTGACACCGAATGATCATTTTTTATTAAACCGCTTAACTCCATTTCCATTACGATTGCTGTTGCTGAAACTTCGATATCTCCTCTTCAACCCTACCTATTTGCCTTAGCAGTTCCTGGATCGATTGCTCCAAGCGCGATAAGCTGAATTTCAGGGACTCTATGCTCTTCTTAAAATATTCAAGTCTCGCATATACCGCTTCCGGTATAGAAACCTTAGAAATATAATCTTTTGCCTCATATATTTCTTTAAGCCTCAAGATTTCAAGGATTATTTCAGAGGGGCTTTTAACTATATCCCTAGACAATTTAATGAAAGCCTGCCCTTCTGAAACCGCTTTCCTCAAGTAATCTAAAGCCTGCCTCGATAAGTTCTGGCGCGGCTCAGACTGCTTCCTTAAAACTTCAAGAAAACTATTAATCGGCTGCATAAACTCCCTGTAAGCTCTCCTTATTGACGGGGTTCTCTCGGGTTTAAGCAGGATCATGTAGTCTTTCATCTCCTCAGCCACTTTCTTCACAGCGTTTACATCCCCCTCCGATTTAGCCAGCAGCTCCTCAGGAGGAGCCTTTTCATAGAGAACATTAGCCAATATTTCGCCGGAAATCTTCTGCAATAAATCTTCAAGATAGATTACCCTTGATTCCAAATCCCTGATTACCAATATTCATCACACAAAAAGCTAAATACTGTTCTCTCGGAAATAAAAGCTTGCGCATTACATATGTTAAAAGGCTTAGCGCTAATCGAAAAGTATATAAAAGATATTTATTTGAGTATGCTATGCTTAAACATGTCTTTAGAAGGGATTGAGTATGGCAGCTGTTTCAGGGAGAATCCCTGTTTTGATATTGAAGGAGGGTTCGACGAGGAGTAGGGGTAGGGAGGCTCAGCATAATAATATTATGGCTGCTAGGGTTATTGCTGAGGCTGTTAGGAGTTCTTTGGGTCCTAAGGGTATGGATAAGATGCTTGTTGATAGTCTTGGCGATGTGACTATTACTAATGATGGTAAGACTATTCTTGATGAGATGGAGGTTGAGCATCCTGCCGCTAAGATGATGGTTGAGGTTGCTAAGGCTCAGGATAAGGAGGTTGGTGATGGGACGACGAGCGTGGTTGTTCTCGCGGGTGAGCTGCTTAATAAGGCTGAGGAGCTCTTGAACAAGAATATTCATCCGACAGTGATCATTGACGGGTACCGTAAGGCGGCTGACAAAGCTCTTGAAGTTCTCGAGAAGATAGCTATAAGCGTTGATCCTCAGGACAGGGATGCGCTTAAGAAGGTCGCTATGACGGCTATGGCGAGCAAGCTCGTATCGGAGAGCAGGGATAGGTTGGCCGACATAGCTGTTGAGGCGATACTGCACGTCGCTCAGAGGGTGGGAGGCCAGTTTAAGGCTGACTTAGACGACATACTCGTCCAGAAGAAGCACGGTGAATCCGTAGCCGACACGCAGCTGATCAAGGGAATCGTCCTCGATAAGGAGGTCGTCCACCCGGGGATGCCTAAGCGCGTAGAGAAGGCTAGGATAGCGCTATTAGACTGCCCGCTTGAAATAGAGAAGACTGAGTTCGACGCCAAGATAAATATTGAGACACCTGAGCAGATGGAGGCGTTCATACGCGAGGAGGAGAACATGCTCCGAAGCATGGTTGAAAAGATAGCCGGCGTAGGCGCGAACGTAGTCATATGCCAGAAGGGGATAGACGACATGGCCCAGCACTTCCTGGCTAGGAGGGGGATATTGGCGGTTAGGCGCGCTAAGAAGTCCGATATGGAGAAGCTGGCTAAGGCTACAGGCGGGCGGATAGTCACAAACCTCGAGGACCTTAAGCCTGAGGACCTCGGCTACGCTGAGCTCGTTGAGGAGCGTAAAATAGGCGAGGACAAGATGGTTTTCGTCGAGGGATGCAGAAACCTCAAGGCTGTCGCAATACTTGTTAGAGGCGGAAGCGAGCGAATAGTCGACGAGGCTGAGCGCTCAATACATGACGCTCTATGCGTCGTAAGGGACGTCGTCCAGGAGCCTAAGGTATTGGCTGGCGGAGGAGCTCCCGAAATAGAGGTTGCCAGAGCTATAAGGGAGTACGCTCAGTCGCTGCCTGGAAGAGAGCAGCTCGCAGCACAGAGCTTCGCGGAAGCAGTGGAGGCTATACCGACGGCACTAGCCGAGAACGCTGGGCTGGACCCAATAGACATACTGTCGGAGCTCAGAGCTAGGCATGAGAGGGGCGAGACATGGGCGGGCGTAGACGTTAACTCAGGGAAGGTTAGGGATATGCGTGAAATAGACGTCTACGAGCCTCTAGCAGTCAAGAGGCAGATAATTAAGTCAGCCGTCGAAGCGGCAACAATGATACTTAAAATAGACGACGTCATAGCCGCCGGAAAAACAAAACCGCCGAAAACACCTAAGGAGTCTAAAGAGACTGAGAGCAAAGAATTTGACTAGAAAATCTCTCTAACCTAAAAAGTTTATTTTTATTGAATCAATTATTTCCAATAAATATTTTTTGATTTTATGCTCATTATGATGGTTCAAGGCAAATTTGAGATATGGGTTTTACCCAACAATCTTAGGGCGTCCTCTGAGAGGGCTGCAAATATTCTTAAAAACTCTAAATATGATGCTCTTTTTCTGGATGTACGGCGCGAATTAAATGATTTAGTTGAGGATTTGGCGCTAGGGGCTCCATACGAGCATTTTATTGATGAGGTGAGGAGATCGAATATTTTACGCGAACCTATCTCTTCATGGGAACATCAATTTAAGCCCATATTCTTAGCTTTAAGAGGTCTAAAAATCAGAAGACCGAGCGTGAAGATTTTCTGTTATAGAAGCGCGCGCTCTGAAGACTCGCTCATTAAGAGGGCTGAGAAAATAGCCTTACTAATTCTTAGGATTAATTCTACGGGTAAGGTTGATGTTAAAGAATGGAGAGAGACGATATATGGCTCTGTAAGCGAGAGCGCATTACACATAAATGAGGAGACGGACTATATACTTAGGGTTTATCATGAAGAGAATCTTAGGGGAAAATTTACCATAGTAATCTCGAATTTTTCGGGGAGAAACATCTTAAAAAGGTTAAAGGACGCCGGCATAAACGCCTCTCTACGCTACATGTTGCTCCCATATTATTTTACGCCGCTGGAAACACTGATCCGCGAAGCCGCAGTTATGCTTAGAAAGGGATTGAATATAAGCGATGAAAGAATAATTTATCTCGCAAAGATGCATGCGGATTTCATTAGAAATTATATTCTTACGAGCTGCGATTACGATGAAGCCTATTTCCGATGGGTTAAAGATAAGGTTACGGGGCCTAATAATATAGCATTCTCATCTCATATCTTTTAAGGTGCTCTACAGCCTGGTTAACGTCCATAAATAACGACTGCACTCTTTCAACATCCTCAAGCGTGACAAGGTCTCTTTTCATACATCTAGCATTTTGAGCTGCTAGGCTTAAGAGTTGAACCGCATATCTAAGCGACGAAGTAGAGCCTATCTCAGTCAGCCTTTCGAGAGCAGCCTCTTCCACTTTTATTTTCTCTTCATTAGCCCTGATCTTTAATATTTCCCTTATATCGTCTGCGCTGTACTCATGTGTTGCTATTATAACCGCCCGATCCAGGAGATCTAAGGGGAAGCCCATAGGGCTTTTAACATCTGTCCCACGTATCGTTGTTATCCCGCGGTTTGTGGCAAGTATTATTATCGGAACCAGCTCGCTTTCTAAGGCTCTTCCAAGAAAGCTGAAGGCTTCCAAGTCCAGTAGATGGCTGTCGTCTATGAAGAGTACGCCTGGATGTATGAACGCTCTACCCTCATCAACCATTTTCTTAACCATTTCGTCAACGGAGGCTCTGACCTCACTATCTATTTCCTTACTTTCACTGAAGCCGAAAAGCAGCGAGAAGAAGCTGCCACTTTTGCTTCTAGCATGCATTTTATCTAAATCATCAAGCGTTAAAGAGTAAACAAACTCCTTCTCCTTTAAAACTGAACCAGTAGGTCTAGGAACCTTTTCACGCGTATCAACCTCGTAAATTTTACCCTTACTGCTCTCCATGCTTAAACCTAAGTTTACGACCCTTCCTGTTTCAGCGTCTATTTGTATTACGCAGCCCTCGGTTATACCCTGCGCAATTATCTGCTGCGCTATAGACGCGCCAGCCTCAATAGTTTTCTCCTCCTTCGTAGTTTTTAGAGTTAATCGCACGCTCTCTGGAACCCTTTGATATGGATTATATGGGTGCGGCGCTGTTCTGATCTCTAGGCTTACGACCTCACCTTCATAGACCTTTCGCATCTCATGTATCTCAACCCCTATAGCCTTACGCATAGCTTCGATTAAAACCTCAGTCTTCTTCCTCTCGCTACTATATATTTCGCTGCCGCTCATCTGTATGAACGGAACATTCGGTCCAAGCTCCTTCGCTATGGCCATAGCTATAGCTGTTTTCCCCGTTCCTGGAGGACCCGCCAAAATAATTGTTCTACCGCTCAGTTTACCCTCCTTAATCATCCGAACTATTAAACCAGCTGCCTCACGGGCTTTTTCTTGTCCAACCATACCATCCTTAATTTTTACGGCCCGAAGATTCTCATCTAAACCTAAACCTTTAATGTGAGTATGAGCACCTATCCTCTCAAAACGCTGGAGACCAGTAGGTATTTCATGTATATCAGCCATGTGAGACACCTATAAAAACCAAAAATTAAGGGGAATATAAATTTAAGCTGAAAAACTAGAAGTTTTTAGTCAAACTCTGAAGTTTTACTTTCTTCTTCCTCTTCTTTCTTCTCCGCGCCTTTGCCTTTCTCCTCCTCCTTAGGCTTAGCGGCGGCGATAACATCATCTATCCTAAGTATCATTGAGGCGGCTTCAGCTGCAGATTTGATCGCTTGCTCCTTTACGACGAGCGGCTCTATAATACCCTTCTCATACATGTTTACGACTTTACCGCTGAATACGTCTACGCCATAAGCGTATCCATCCGGCTTCTCATGGGCAGCTCTAAGCTCAACCATTACGTCAATAGGTTCTAGACCAGCGTTCTCAGCCAGAGTCTTCGGAACTATCTCTAATGCTTCAGCAAAAGCTTCTATGGCTAGCTGCTCCCTACCCCCGATTTGGGCCGCATACTTGCGCAGCTCCTTAGCGACCTCAGCCTCCGCTGCACCTCCGCCTGGAACAATCTTATTCTTCTCTATTACGTCGGATACAACTGAAAGAGCATCGTGCATCGCCCGCTCGGCTTCATCAACCATACGCTCTAAACCAGCGCGTATAAGTATTGACACTGAGCGCGGATCCTTGCATCCCTCGACGAAAACCATCTTGTCCTCGCCTATTTTACGCTCCTCAACGAGCTCAGCGTAGCCGAGGTCCTCAGGCTTAAGGTCCTCGAGGTTTGTGACTATCCGCCCGCCTGTAGCCTTAGCCAGCTTCTCCATATCGGATTCTTTAGCCCTCCTAACCGCCAATATGCCTTCTTTGGCTAGGAAGTGCTGGGCCATGTCGTCTATCCCCTTCTGGCATATGACTACGTTCGCGCCTGCTTTCTTAATCTTTTCAACCATCTCTTTAAGCATCTGCGTTTCCTTATCTAGGAAAGCTTTCATCTGTAACGGGTCTCTTATTCTAATCTCAGCGCTAAACTCAGTCTTCTCTATTTCAAGCGGGCAGTTAAGTAGCGCTATCCTAGCCTTCTCTACGCGCTTAGGCATGCCGGCATGAACGACTTCTTTATCGAGGATTATACCTTTAACGAGTTCCGTATCATGTAGGCTTTTGCCCTCTTTCTTTATTATCTGGATATTGTCGATGTCTGCAATCCAGCTTTCACCCCTCTTCTCAGCTATCTGCTTAACGGCTTCGATAGCTATGTCAGCGAGATGTTCCCTCGCCGTTCCAACAGCCTTGCTACCCATAGATGTCAGAGCAACTTTCTTTAATGTCTCCCTATCATTTACATCAACAGCCATGCTTATTTTATCGAGAACCTCTACAGCTTTTTGAGCCGCCTTCCTATAACCGCTGACAATAACCGTGGGGTGAATATTTTGATCAAGGAGCTCCTCAGCTTTCTTAAGGAGCTCACCGGCCAGAACAACAACTGTTGTTGTTCCGTCACCGACCATGTCGTCTTGGGCTTTAGCAACCTCAACCATCATCTTAGCGGCAGGATGCTCAACCTCAATTTCTTTAAGGATCGTTGCACCATCATTCGTTATTGTTATGTCCCCCAAGCTATCGACAAGCATCTTATCCATGCCACGTGGACCTAGAGTTGTCCTAACAGCTTCAGCGATGACCCTAGCAGCCATAATGTTGTTTCGTTGAGCTTCTCTTCCGCGGCTTCTAGCTGTCCCTTCCTTTAATATCAAGATTGGTTGACCCGATGCTGTTTGAGCTAGGTACGCCATATGTATTCCCCCTTATATATCTGATAACCTTGTATTTATTAGCTGAGGTCGAAAAATATAAGTTTTACTAAAACTAAAAATTGTAAACAAGAAGACTTAAAATTAATTTGGAGGAGAAAATAGTTAACATGTCACTAGAGGAAGGTGCTCTTGCGGAATATAGAATATTAGCCATACGCCCGCTGCCAAAGGTAGACCCGGAAAAAGATTTGGAGTGGTTATGTAAGAGTTTAGGGTTCTTAGAGCCCAGAGACAAAAAGAAGACAGCGTTTAAAATATTAAAGTTGCTGCTTGAGGCTGCACGTGAAAATAGGGGGCTTACAAGCGATGAACTCGCCGCAAAGCTATCCTTAACTAGGGGAACAATGGTGCATCACTTGAATAAGATGATTAGGAGCGGGCTTGTAATATATCATGAGGGAAAATATAAGTTAAGAGGCAGAAGCCTAAAAACAACGATTGAAGAGGCGCATCGCGATATAAATCGAATATTCGAAAATCTTTACAAGATTGCTGAATCAATAGACAGAGCATTTAACTTATTCTCTAGGAGCTAAACATCAGACTTTCCTACGACGCATAATTGGAGAACCTATACGATAAAACTGCTACCGTCTCCAAAAATATGGTGAGCGAAAAATTTAGCCTACTTTCTTCTGAGAATCTTCCTATTCTCCCTCACATATTTCTCCATTAAAATATACTTTCATGATTTCTAGCCGCTTATCTAATATTAGTAGATCAGCTATACAGCCCCTAGCAACCCTACCTACGTCTTTAATGCCTATAGCCTCACACGGTGTGGAGGTAGCCATCCTGAAAGCATTATTTAAGGGCAACCCCATTTTTACGGCATTTCGTACAGCATTTATTAGTATTAGGGTGCTCCCAGCCAGAACCCCCTCTTCAGTCCTTGCCACACCATTCTTTATTATAACCTTATTAGGTCCAAGCGTATATATACCGTCGGATAAACCTGCTCCGGGTGTGGCATCGCTCACTAAAATAGTCCTACTCGGACCTTTACACTTAACTGTGAAAGCTACTGTTGCTGGATGTAAATGGATAAAGTCAACTATTATTTCAGCGTAGACATCCGTGGTTAATGCCGCACCTATTACTCCCGGTTCACGGTGATGGTAACCCCGCATACCATTGAACAGGTGCGTCACGATGTTTGCGCCAGCCTTAATCGCGTTCAATGCTTGCTCATATGTTGCGTCGCTATGTCCAATGGAAACCTTAACCCCAAACCGCTCTACGACGGCTCTAATAAAATCTATTCCATTATCAATTTCAGGAGCGACAGTTATCCTCTTTAAGAGTTTTCCGCTCGCACGGTAGAACCCCTCGAATTCTTCCAGAGAAGGCTTACGAATATATTCTCTAGGCTGCGCCCCGCTTCTCACCGGATTAAGGTACGGACCCTCTAAATGAACCCCTAAAATTCTTGAACCACAATGAAACTCTGACGCTTCACGAATATTTCTAACAGCGCTCTCTATTACATCATTAGAAGCAGTAACTGTGGATGGCATATAAGACGTCACACCGGTTGCCAGCAGCCTCCTAGAGAAATCAACGATCTCCTTAGTAGCCGAATACGTTAGGTCGATGCCGAATCCACCATGCGTATGTATGTCCACTAAGCCGGGAGCTAGAATGCAATCATCATATCTATGTATTTCCCTTAAACCTTCCGGCTTATCTTTCGAAACCCCAACTATTCTATCTTTCTCTATTAGCACATATGCTTCTCTAAGCATCTTATATGGGGTTAAAACAACGTCAGCCTTTATTGCGAACATCATGTGGAAAATATAGCGTTCCACTATATATGCTCTGCCAAAAAGAGAAGTGTTCAGCTATTGAATTAACTCAGATTTAAGAGAAACGTCCGCCTACCTTATAGGGGTTCAAAACTATCTGCGTCGAATCTCCTTAGGGGCTTCAGAGTTTCCGGGCCCGAAATGCTTTAAGATTACCATGTTCTCGCTTAAGCTTTCATTAATGATTTCTACACCGTCCTTAGCCGCTTCAACGGTTACAAACAGTTCATCGTTAGTTATATCGCCATACCTTATCATCGTCGGCGCCTCTACTTTGAATTTACCTATCCTTCCGTAACCTTGTATAACTATGAGACCATATGCTGCCTTATCACTAATCTTCACGCATCTGCCTGGATAAACGATTAGCTCCTTAGCGCTGAAGTCTTCAGATCCATAGATTACCCATCTCTCCTCATAACCCATCTCCCTTGACTCTTCCAGATCTATCGAGGGGATCGGCTCAATATAGTGGTGTTTCTTAAATTCTGGATCCAAATTTTCCCTCCAATTTATCATGTCAACAATATAGTCTAAATCTTGATGATGTTCTTTCGGGACGTCTTTCACAAGCAGATCCCATGAGATAGGTTTATCCTCAAGCATGGACTGAAATATGGCTGCAACGTCTGAAGCCTTTTGCACCTCATATGTCACAAGCGTGCCAGGAGCATGGAGGACCCCGGCTGGAACCAACCATCCAGTTCCAGGCTTAAGCTTATATGCCCTAGAGAAATACAATATTCCATTATCACCAGCATTCCATCTTCTAAGGCATTCCTTAATATCTTCTCTCGACGTACCTGGCTCTAAACCGAAAAAGGTGTACGGGAACTTCCCCTCAATAATGTTGAGCTGCGGTGGAAAGTAATAAGCTTCTGGTTTAGGAAGCCTATTAACCTTACGCGCATGCTCCTCCATTTGATGTAAGTGCAGTGGTATCGGACACGAGTTATCGAAAAACTTCGTTAAAACCATCCAGCCACCATACTTTCGCATAATATCTTTTCCAAGAAACCTATCGCCTAAAACATCGATAGCATCCTTAAGAAGCACCTTGTTTATCTTTGATCCTTCTTGGACTACAATGTAGCTCAAGCCTTCATCCTCGGGCGCGCCTGGGTTGTCAGCTTTAGTTGTGGACGCAAGCCACCTCTCATCAATACCTCCCCTCTCAGCCCCCAAAGCATAAACATCGCTGGGAGCTAGTTTAAGGCGTCTCCCGGGAGTTAAAAAGGCTCTTGGAACCCATGCTGGAGCTAACCTAACGATTCCATTACCGCTTTCAAGAGCATTTAAAACCATTTTTTCAGTATTCATGCGGCGACCACCTAAGTTAAATCTTCACAATCAAAATAAAAGATTTTATAAAGGACTTTATGTTGAGATTGTTAAGTCTTCTCCTTCTTCTAGAGAAAATGGCTCGATGAAGAGTATTTTGTTTTCATATCGCTCGTACTTGACTTCCTTTCCATTAACTATCACGGATGATATTTTTCTATCCCCCAGAAACGGTAGACTAATGGCTTTAATCCTAAGGCTCCCATATTTTACAGTTAACGATACTTTTCCCGGGTTTATTTCGATCACACCCCAACCCGTTCCAGTCGACCAAAAACACTTAAACTCCCCATTTTGCATTCTTGGCGGATTAAATTCTATTTCGCCCTTCACCATGTCTATTTTGAATCCGCTAAGCGCCAACAACAGCGCATACGATGACATGGATCGTGCGTAGTTGCTTCCGCATTCTATCTCATTCCATGGGTTTCTCTTTTCACCATCATACCTATCTCTGACGGCTTTAACTATCTCCAACCCCTCTTCCACCATTCCTTCTTGAATCATATGAGATGCAACAGCGTATTCTGTTCCACACCACGTTTCCTCAGCGTATGGTACCGGTATGACTGGCTTCTTTCTCCCAAGAGGCCACTCACATACTACTACCCCAGCCTCATCATTTAGGCTGAAAACCCTACATGGATTGAAGTGGTTACGCATACTTCTCTTAAAATTATAATTGTATATTGATTTTAATGCGCTTTTAACCTTCTCTCTATCGAATATTTCGCCAAGCCCACATATATTGGCATGCCACTGAGCTAAAACTTGATCAATCCCGCATCCCTCACCAACCTGATATTTTATTTCCTCGTGCTCATCATCCCAGTAATAGCTCACAACCTTCGGATCCGTAGAACTATATTTTTCTAGAATCGACTTATCTTTAAGATCTATGAGCTGATGGAAGTATTCGCCGTTAAACAGGTTTTCTTCAACCCAACGTTTGCCCCTATTAAATATCTCCATGTATTGTTTGGCTTTATCAACTTCATTCAAATACTCAGCCATCTCAGCCCCAGCCTTTAAGGCTGCAAGATACATCCCTGTCAACCAAGAACTTGGCCCAAATAGTTCAACGTCAAGCGTGTTGTGCTGCCGCCCCTCAAGGACGCCGTCTCTATCAAGATCCCATTTATCTTCATTGGTCTCAGCCCACGCATACTCAATGGACTTCTTTATCGACCTCCAATTTGCTTTAAGCCACTCATCGTCCCCCGTGAACTTCCAGTAGGCGTAAGCTCTGATAACGCTGCCGAACTGCCCGTCTACTGCGGCATGAGGGAAGCCCCATGGCTCCTGCCCCAAAGGTAGCTGGAGCCTAAAACTTATACGTCCATCTTCACGCATATCATACTTATAGTGTAGATCCCACATCGATCTATCGAGTTTAGGGAATAGGAAAAGAGGCGCATAAGAATAACTCCATACATGCATGCAACTTCCTTCACAGCAACCAGAGTCCGGATGGCAACCCTCAAAGCCATATAGAGAACCGTCCTCTAAACGCAGAACAGTAGGGGACTTAAGAATGGAAATATTAGCTGAAACCGCGTCTAGGACAAAGGGCGGTAAAGTTGACGTGAATAAGCTGTCTCTAAAGGCGACAGTATCCTTATAGAGCCGATCCCAGTTCTTTAAGCAGTATACTGCTGTCTCAACAGAGTTTTTAAAGATCTTAGCGTAATAATTCTTCCATATAGTTGGCTTCCCGGTCTTCTCTTGGCTCCAGTAGTTATAACAGTTCGGAAAACTCCACGCTATTATAAACCTAGCTTTCTCAGATCCCCCAGCCTTAACTCTTAAATGAACTGCAAGCGATGCGTGATCTCTTATCCCTTCCTGCGGAGACTGATATAAGCGGTTCTTAAGCCTACTTGGGGCGGTGAAATCCTTCCAGTAAACTTGAAGGCTATCAAACCATCCCCCCCTAAACCAATACTCT